>JACPEQ010000038.1 GCA_016183435.1 Chloroflexota bacterium | reverse complement strand
GCGTCGACGGCGAAGCTCACGCGCACGCCGTCGATCGCCGGGAGCAGCGCGCGCCAGGTCGGGACGTCGAAGAACTGCGTGAGCAGCTCGCGCCACGCCGTCAGGCGCGCCCAGTTCAGGTCGGTCAGCGCGCAGTGCTTGGGGCCGAGCACGCACAGCCGGGCGAGCTCCGGGAGCATCGCCTCGGGACGCGCGAAGTCGGCCGAATCGATGAGGAGCCGGTCCGCGAGACCGACGAGCTCCTCGAAGTGCCGCTGGCCGATCGGCGGCGTCCCGGTCCACCAGACGAACAACGGCAGATCCGGCACGAGCAGGGGCACGACCACGCTCGTCTGGCGGTCCGTGACCTCACCGCGCGCCCGGACGAGGACCTGTTCGTAATGCACCTGCTCGTACCGATCGATCGACGGCAGCTGCGCGTGCAGCTCGATGGCCGGCATCGACGAGGGATCGGGATGGCGGTCCGCGAGGATGACGATGGCGCGCGAGGGATGGCGCATCGCCAGCTCCGAGATCGTGCTCGCGGCGCGCAGCGCGTGCGCCTCGCGAGTGGCGACGACGACGATGTTCACGACGGCGGCGCGGGCGACCGTCGCGGCCTGCTCGCGCGAGTGGGCGGCGCGGCCGCGACGCACGCGCGTCAGCTCGCGCTCGAGGCCGGACACGTTCGGCGCGCGCACGCCCCAGACGGCGGGATCGACGTCGGTCATCGTCATGGCTGCCGCCAGCGGCGCCCGTCCCGGGCGATGAACAGATCGGCCTCCGCGGGTCCCCATGTTCCTGCCGGATACGCGGGCGGGACGTCCGGTCCCGTGCGCCACGCCGCGATGATCGGGTCGACCAGCCTCCACTGCTCCTCGACCTCGTCCTGGCGGGTGAAGAGCGTCGCGTCGCCGCGGAGCGCGTCGAGGAGGAGCGTCTCGTACGCATCGGGAGCGTCCACGAGGAACGACGCGCCATAGACGAAGTCCATCGCGACCGAACGGATGCGGATGCCCTGCACAGGGACCTTGGCGCCGAACTTCAGTGAGATGCCCTCCTCCGGCTGGATGCGGACGACCAGCGTGTTCGGCTCGAGCCCCTGGCGCGCGTCCTCGCTGAACAGATGGTGCGGCACCGAGCGGAACTGGATCGCGATCTCGGTCGCGCGCTTGGGCAAGCGCTTGCCGTGGCGGACGTAGAACGGCGTGCCCTCCCACCGCCAGTTGTCGACGAAGAGCTTCAGGCCGACGTACGTCTCGGTCTTCGACTCCGGCGCCACCTCCGGCAGCGCGTGATACCCGGCCACCGGATCGCCCTCGATGAACCCCGGGCCGTACTGCCCGCGCACCGCGCGCTCGCCGAGGTCCTCTTCGCGGATCGGGCGGATCGCGCGCAGGACCTTCACCTTCTCGTCCCGCACCGCGTTGGCGTCGAACGCGATCGGCGGCTCCATCGCGACGAGCGCGAGGAGCTGCAGCAGGTGGTTCTGCACGACGTCGCGCATCGCGCCCGCCTCGTCGTAGTACTCGGTGCGGTCGTCGACGCCGAGCGACTCGGCGACGGTGATCTGCACGTGATCGACGTAGCGCCTGTTCCACACCGGCTCGAAGATCGAGTTCGCGAACCGGAACACGAGGATGTTCTGCACCGTCTCCTTGCCGAGGTAGTGGTCGATGCGGAAGATCTCGTCCTCGTCGAAGACCTCCTGCAGGGTCCGCGAGAGCGCGGTCGCGCTCGCGAGGTCGCGGCCGAACGGCTTCTCCACGACGATGCGCGCCCATCCGCCGCCGCGCAGGTCGTGGCGGCCGATCGAGCGCACGATCGGGACGTACGCGGCCGGCGGCGTCGCGAGATAGAAGAGGCGGTCGCCCTCGGTGCCGAGGTCGCGGTCGAGCTGCTCGAGCCGCCGGCGCAGGTCGGCGTAGCCCTCCTCCGCGCGGACCGAGACGTAGGTGAGCCGCTCGGCGAACGAGCGCCACACGTCCTCGTCGACGGGGCGCGAGCGGCTGTGCCGCGCGACCGCGTCCCGCAGCTGCGCCCGGTACTCGGCGTCGGTCATCTCGCCTCGGCCGACGCCCACGACGACGAACGCGGACGGCAGCAGGCGCTGCCGCGCGAGGTCGTACAGCGCCGGCATCAGCTTGCGCGAGGCCAGGTCGCCCGTACCGCCGAAGATCACCATGACCGACGGCTCCGGCATCCGGGCGAGCCGCAGTCCCGCACGGAGCGGGTTCGCGACCGTGGTCGCCAGCCGGTTACTCCTTTGTAGGGCCTGATCCGCTGCCGCGGGCTTGACCGTCCTTGCTCTTGATCGCGTGACCTCCGAACTGGTTCCTCAGCGCTGCTGCCACCTTCATCGCGAAGCTGTCGTCTTGCCGCGACGCGAAGCGCGCGAACAGCGAGTGCGCGAGCACCGTCGCGGGCACGTCGTGCGAGATCGCCTCGAGGATCGTCCAGCGGCCCTCACCGCTGTCGGCGACCCAGCCTTTGATATCGCGCAGGTCGCTGCCCTCCTGCTCGAACGCGCGCTCGGCGAGCTCGAGCAGCCACGAGCGGACGACGCTGCCGTTGTTCCACACCCGCGCCACCTCGCGGAGGTCCATCCCGAACTCGCTCTTCTGGAGGAGCTCGAAGCCTTCGCCGTAGGCCTGCATCATCCCGTACTCGATCCCGTTGTGGACCATCTTCACGAAGTGGCCCGCGCCGCTGGCGCCGAAGTGCGCCCAGCCATCGGGCGGCGCGAGCGTGTCGAGGATCGGACGCAGATGCTCGACCGCGTCCTTCGGTCCGCCGACCATCATGCAGTAGCCCTTCTCGAGGCCCCAGATCCCACCCGACACGCCGACGTCCACGAAGCGGAACCCCTTGGCGGTGATCTCCTGGGCGCGGCGCATCGAGTCGCGGAAGTACGAGTTCGCGCCGTCGACGATCACGTCGCCGGGTGAGGCGTGCTGCGTGAACTCCCGCAGCGTCGCGTCCGTGACCTCGCCCGCCGGGACCATCGACCACAGCACGCGCGGCGCCCGGAGGTGCCGGACCACCTCCTCGATGGAGTAGGCGCCGACCGCTCCGTGCGCCTTCGCCTCTTCCACCGGGCCGGGGCTGCGGTTGCCCGCGACGACGCGATGGCCACCACGTGCGAGGCGCGTGACCATGTTGCCGCCCATCCGTCCGAGTCCGTACAGGCCGATGTCCATGGACCCTCTCTTCCCGGCGGTCGGCTCCGCCGCCTTCAGCCGCAGGCGCTGCATTGTGCGATACCGTGTCGGCGTGGCGGTCACGGCACCCGCCAGGCTCGAGCTGTACCGCGCCGTGGCGCGGCAGCTACGCGCGGACAGCATCCGGTGCAGCACAGCCGCGGGCTCGGGCCATCCGACGTCCTCGCTCTCCGCGGCGGACCTCCTCGCGGTGCTCCTGGCGGGTCACCTGCGATACGACTTCGCACGGCCGGAGCATCCCGCGAACGACCATCTGATCTTCTCGAAGGGACATGCGTCGCCGCTGGTGTACGCGGTGTTCCGCGCCGCGGGC
>JACPEQ010000187.1 GCA_016183435.1 Chloroflexota bacterium | reverse complement strand
GAAGACGACGACCTGGATGCGCGACGCGAGCTCGAGGCTCGCGGCCTCCTTGAAGAGGATCCCGCGCCGCGCGCCCATGTCGGTCGCGACCATGACCGCCGTCGGCGTCGCGAGCCCGAGCGCGTCGGGGCAGGCGATGACGACGGTCGTCACCGCGAGCGTCATCGCGAAGAGGAGCGGCTGCTGCGCGACGAAGAGCCAGTACAGGAGGGTGAGCAGTCCGGCCGACACGGCGACGATCACGAGCCAGTGCGCCGCGCGGTCGGCGATCCGCTGCGCCGGCGCCTTCGATGACTGCGCGGTCTCGACGAGCCGCGCGATCCGCGCGAGCGCCGTGTCCGCGCCCACCTTCGTCGCGCGGTACCGGATCGAGCCCGTCTGGTTGACCGTCCCGGCGACGACGGCGTTCCCCCGATCCTTCTCCACGGGGATCGACTCGCCGGTGACCATCGACTCGTCGATCGACGTGCGGCCGTCGATCACCTCGCCGTCCACGGCGACGCGCTCGCCGGGGCGCAGCACGAGGACGTCACCGACGCGCACGTCGGAGACCGGGACATGGACTTCGCGCCCATCGCGCTCCACGCTCGCGTCGGCAGGTGCGAGCTCGAGGAGCTTGCGCACCGCGTCGCTCGAGCCGCGGCGCGCGCGCATCTCCATCCAGTGCCCGAAGAGGAGAAACGTCGCGAGCATGACCGCGGCCTCGTAGAACGTCTCGCCGCCGACCGTGAAGGTGAGCGCGACGCTGAAGAGATAGGACACGAGGATGCCGAGCGAGACGAGCACGCTCATGTTCAGCACGCGGGTGCGGATCGAGCGCCACGCGCCGAAATGGAACACCGACGATGCCCACACCGCGACGGGCGTGGCGAAGGCGAACATGGCCCAGTTCCGCTCGAGGGGTACGGGGATCTCGCGGCCGAGGACCAGCGTGCCGAGCGGCGAGATCGCGATGACCGGGAGCGTGAGCGCGAGCGCCACGAGGAAGCGGCGCTTCATGTCCGCCTCCATCGACGCGGCCATCCGCGGGTCCGACATGTCGTGACCCATCGCCTCGTGCCCGCCGTGCGCCGCGGTCCGCGCGGCGGCCTCGTGCACGTGCTCGTGCGAGGACACCTGCGCCTGTGGGAGCGGGACGGGGTTCATGTAGTTGCACGCCTGGATCCGGCGGCCGAGCTCGTCGGCGGTGGTGACCCCGCGATGCACGGTGACGTGCGCGATCATGCGTTCGGCATCGACGCGCACGTCGGTGACATGCGGCAAGCGACGGATGACCGCGTCGAGGTCCTCTTCGCAGCACGGGCAGAAGACGCGGTCGATCGGTACCGTCAGCGTCTCGGTCGCGTGAGGAGCCTGCTCCGCGGTCCGAGCCTGGGCAGCGTGCTCGTGCATCTCGTCCACTACTATCCCCCGTCGTACGATGCGTGTCCCGGGTGGTCCCGCAGCCGTCGGTTTCCTCGTCGGCGCCGCATTCGTGGCGGTGCTCGCCGCGGTCCTCTGGGTCGCTGTCCCGGGTGTCGCCGAGCGGACCATACCCTCGCTAGCGAATGCACAGGTCTCCCGCGGCGAGCGGATCTACAGCGCCAGCTGCGCGAGCTGTCACGGCGGGCCGACCGGCGGCGAGATGATGGACTACCCGCCGAAGCACAACGCCAACGGCCACACCTGGCATCACCCGGACTGCGAGCTCGTCGAGGTCATCACGACCGGGGGCGGGCCGATGGTCGAGATGATGCGCGAGATGATGGCTCCGCCAGGGGCGCCGACCATGCCCGCCTGGCGCGAGAAGCTCAGCGACGAGGAGATCGACGCCGTGCTCGCGTACATCAAGACGACGTGGACGCCCGAGCAGCGCGAACTACAGGAGCAGGCGACGCGCCAGCAGTGCTGACGCGGCGCTCTCTAGTAGAGCGGCCCTTCCAATGGCACCGCGCAGACGTGGACGCTGGCGCTCATCGGCCCACCCGACAGCTCCCAAGCCGCGGCGGGCACGACATTCGCGCGCACGGCCTGACCGAGCGCGAGGGCGAGCAGCGCACCGAGAGCGAGCGCGCTGAGCCATGTCGCGCGAGCCGGCGTCGCAGGCAGCAGCGCCTTGAGCTCGACACCTTCGAG
>JACPEQ010000037.1 GCA_016183435.1 Chloroflexota bacterium | reverse complement strand
CGTGTCGGCCATTGGCGCGCTCGCGATGGGGCCGTCGGCCCGATTCAGCGGTCCCGTGCCGCTCGCCGGTCGCGGGTCGAAGCGTCGGATCGACGGATCCTCGCTGACATGCCACAGCGCGTAGGGACTCTCACCCCGGTAGGGAGGCGCTGGCGGTCGCATCGAGCGGACGAGTCTGCCTGATGCGGCCGAACCCGATGCCGAACACGAGGCCGGCGCCGGCATAGGCGACGGCGCCGGCGAGGAGGGGGAGGGCGAGCACCCCCGTCGCCAGGAGGATGCCCGCGAGGGCGGGGCCGAGCGCGTTCGCCAGACCCCAGACCGCGAAGCCGATGCCCGCGGCCGACGCGCGCTCCCGGGGCTGGACCGCTCCCATGAGCAGCGATTGCTGGAACGGCCACGAGATGTTCGTGAGGAAGCTGCGCATGACGAACAGCGAGATCGCGACGGTGAAGACGGGCGCGATGACGATCAGCGCGAGCCCGGCCCCGGACACCAGCTGCATCCCGAGCACGCTGCGGCTCGGACCGAAGCGGCGGTCGAGCCACGGGACGACCACGACGCTCGCGATCGAGATGAGCTGCGCGAACGAGTACCACGGCGCGAGATCGGCCTCGGTCGAGCCGAAGCGCAGGTTGAGCCACAGCGGCATGAGCTGCACCGCGATGCCGAGGCCGAACCCCAGAAGGCCGATCGCGAGGCTGTACGTGGCGATCGGGCGGACGGACCCGCGCGGGAGCCAGTGCTTCGCGCGGGCCCCGGACGCTGGATGGAGGTCGCGGAGCGGCAGCGCGAAGAGGGTCGCGACGACGAGGACCACGATCGCGACGACGAACGCCGGCCGGTACGCCAGGAGCGGATCGGTCCCCGGCGCGCCCAGCATCGCGGGGACGCCGGCGAACGCTGCACCCGTCGCGAGCGCGAGGTTCCAGAGCGCCTGCGCCGACGCGAATACGCGGGTGCGCTCGGATCCGCTCGTGCGCTCGGCGAGGAGCGCGTCGAAGCTCGAGACGGTCAGCGCGCCTGCCGCGCCATTCGCCAGGCCGACGGCGCCGAGGGCGGCGGCCACGACGAGCCAGAACGGGTCGGTCGTAAGGGCCAGGATCATGTAGCTCGGGATCGGCAGCGCGGTCCCGGCGATGAGGAAGCGGCTCCGACCGAAGCGGTCCGCGAGCACGCCCGACACCGCGACGAGCCCCGCCGTCATGAGGCCCGACACCGTGAACAGCAGCCCGATGAACGCGGGATCCAGCCCCGCCCGCGACAGGTACAGCGGGACGATCACCATCTGGAAGCCGAGCGGGACGGTGGCGAGGTATCCGTTCGCCAGCAGCAACCGCGCGCCGCGCGGGAACAGCGCGGCGATCCGCATCGGCGCACGCTATCGCGAACACGGTCCTGTACGCCTCCCGTACAAGGGCGCGAACGCGGCTGCTATCCTGATGATCACTTAGGACTTTGATCAGACCGGCCATCGGGGCGGTCCGTCCTGATGGCCGTTATCGCGCTCATCCGTCCCCCGGGCGCGCAGACCGAGGCGCCGCGGCGACGAGGTCGAGCACCCGGGCCCGAGGGAGGGCTTCGCCCGACCGAGGGTCGGACTGGGCGCGGCGATCGAGAAAGGGATCTTTGCCATGCCCGAGCCACTCGTCGTGGTGGCCCTCGTCGCGGGTCTCGTCGGCTTCGCCGTTGCTCTCCTTGTCCGCCGTTCCGTCGCCCTCTCGAGCGAGCAGGCCGCGCGCACGACCGCGGATCGGCTCGTCGCCGAGGCGAGGGCCAAGCAGAAGGAGATCATCCTCGAGGCGAAGGACGAAGCCCTCCGCATCACCAAGCAGCGCGAGTCCGAGGATCGCGACCGTCGCGCCGAGCTCCAGCGCTACGAGACACGGCTCGACAAGAAGGACGAGCAGCTCGACACGAAGATCGAGCAGGTGGAGGCCCGTGACCGGCGCCTCGACGACAAGGAGAAGGAGCTCGACACGGAGCGGGCCGAGATCGCCCGGCTGCAGGACGAGCAGAAAGCCGAGCTCGCCCGCGTCGCCGGGCTGACGCAGGAGGAGGCCAAGCGCGTCCTCCTCGAGCAGATCGAGCAGGAGGTCCGCGACGTCGCCAATCGGCGCGTCCGTGAGATCGAGATCGAGTCCCGCGAGCGAGCGGACGACCGCGCGCGCGAGATCATCACCATGGCGTTGCAGCGCTACGCGGCCGACCACACGGCCGAGCACACGGTGACGACGGTCGGGCTGCCGAGCGACGACATGAAGGGTCGGATCATCGGCCGCGAGGGCCGCAACATCCGTACGCTCGAGCAGCTCACGGGCGTGGACGTGATCATCGATGACACACCCGAGACGGTCGTGCTGTCCGGGTTCGACCCGATCCGGCGCGAGGTCGCGAAGCGTGCGCTCGAGCGCCTCCTCGTGGACGGCCGCATCCATCCCGCCCGGATCGAGGAGTCGGTGGCCAAGGCGCGGACGGAGATCGATCAGAGCGTGCGCGAAGCGGGGGAGAACGCCGTGTACGAGGTCGGGCTCGGCGGGCTGCATCCCGACCTCGTGAAGCTCATCGGCCGGCTCGCGTTCCGGACCTCGTACGGGCAGAACGTGCTGCGTCACTCGATCGAGGTCGCTCACGTCGCCGGGATGCTGGGAGCGGAAACGGGCTACGACGTCCAGACGATGAAGCGGGCGGGCCTGCTGCACGACATCGGCAAGTCCATCGACCACGAGGTCGAGGGCCCGCACACCGTGATCGGCGGCGAGCTCCTGAAGCGCTACGGCTTCCCGCAGGCGGTCATCGACGGCGTCGTCGGCCACCACGGCGACGTGGAGCCGGTGACGATGGTCGGCACGCTCATCTCGGCCGCGGACGCGATCAGCGCCGCGCGCCCGGGCGCCCGCAGCGAGATCGTCTCGAACTACATCCAGCGGCTCCAGGAGCTGGAGTCCATCGCCAACAGCTTCACCGGCGTCGAGAAGTCGTATGCCATCCAGGCCGGCCGCGAGGTCCGGGTCATCGTGAAGCCGGAGGAGATCGACGACCTCACGGCGACGCGCCTGGCGCGCGACATCTCGCAGAAGATCCAGGAGTCGCTCCAGTACCCGGGTCAGATCAAGATCACCGTCATCCGGGAGACGCGCGCGGTCGAATACGCGAAGTGACCCGGGTCCTCTTCGTCGGGGACGTCGTCGGTCGACCCGGCCGCGAGGCCGTGCAGGCGATCCTGCCGAAGCTCCGTGAGGAGCTTCGGGTCGACCTCGCGATCGTGAACGGCGAGAACGCGGCCGGCGGCGCCGGGCTCACGGCCGCGCTCGCGCAGGAGCTGCGGGCCGCGGGCGCCGACGTCGTAACGAACGGCAACCACGTCTGGGACCAGCGCGCGTTCCTCGCCGAGATCGATCAGCTCGACCACTGCATCCGTCCGCTGAACCTCCCGCCCGGGAATCCCGGCCGCGGGTGGGTGGTCGCGAACGACGTGCTCGTGGTGAACGCGATCGGCCGCGTCTTCATGGCCGCGTACGACGACCCGTTCCGCGCCCTCGACGCGCTGCTCGAGGAGCTCGGCGACGGCGCCCCACGCGTGCGGGTGCTCGACTGGCACGCCGAAGCGACGAGCGAGAAGGTCGCGATGGGCTGGCACCTCGACGGCCGGTTCTCCGCGGTCCTCGGGAGCCACACGCACGTGCCGACGGCCGACGCGCGCGTGCTGCCCGGCGGCACCGCGTTCGTGTCCGACACGGGGATGGTCGGTCCGCGCGACTCGGTGCTCGGCGTCCGGCCCGAGATCATCCTCGAACGGTTCCGCACGATGATCCCGAAGCGCTTCGAGGTCGCGGACGGGCCCGCCGTCTTCAACAGCGTCCTGGTGGACGTCGAGGAGAGCACCGGACGCGCTCGGTCCATCGAACGTGTCGACCGGGAGCACGCGGCGCCGTGACCGAGACCCTCGCGTATCCCATCGACCTCCACACGCACTCGCTGCGGTCGGACGGTGCGTACGCCCCGGCGGAGGTCGTGCACCGCGCGGCCGCGCGCGGCGTGCGGATCCAGGCGCTCTCCGACCACGACACGCTCATGGGCGCCGCGGAGGCCGTCGCGGAAGGGGAGCGGCTCGGCGTGCGCGTCATCCCCTCGACGGAGCTCAACACGGAGTCGGAGTGGGGCGACGTGCACGTGCTCGGGTACTTCCTCGATCCGAACGACGCGGCCCTCGAGGACCGGCTGCGCTGGCTGCGCGAGAACCGTGGTCGCCGCATCGAGCTGATGGTGGAGAAGCTGAACGCGCTCGGCTTCTCCGTTCGCCTCGAGCGCGTGCTCGAGATCGCGCAGGGTGGGGCGCTGGGCCGCCCGCACCTGGCGCAGGCACTGTTCGAGGCGGGCCACGTCCCGACCTACGACGCGGCCTTCGCGACGCTGATCAGCAAGGAGTCCCCGGCGTACGTCGCCCGCGTCGGCCTCACCCCGCACGAGGCGGTGGCACTCGTCCGTACGCACCGTGGCGTCCCCTCCCTGGCGCACCCGCGGACGGTCATCGACCTCGATGCGCTGCTGCCGCAGATCGTGGACGCCGGCCTTGCGGGCATCGAGTGCTACTACGGATCGCACACGCCAGAGTCAACGGTCCGATACCTCTCCCTGGCCGCGCGCTACGACCTCGTTCCCACGGGCGGGAGCGACTTCCACGGACGCGGCGAGCACGGGGCTCCGCTCGGCGGTGTCCGCGTTCCCGAGGCATCGATCTCCGCGTTAGAGGCCAAGCGGGGGTCGGCAGGGGCGGAGCCCCCGCCCAGTCCGTACCATTCCGAGCCCGTGGGAAGCCAGCGCTAGATGGCAGTCGCGCTGCGTCCGGCAGTGCTGCTCATCGTCCTCGCCTCGATCCTCTTCCTCGCGGCCGGCGTGCTGGACACGACGAGCGGCGCCGTCGACGCCGCCGCGATCGAGTCGTGGATCTTCAGCGCGGTCAACGTGCTCGTCGCGGTCTTCATCGCCCGCGGGAACGAGCGGATCCTCGCGCTGCGCATCGGCCTGGCCGCGTTCTTCATGGTCGAGCGGCCGCTGACCGCGGTCGCGTTCGGCCCGAAGCCGATCGAGGGGATCGCGCTGCACATGGCGACCGCGATCGTCGAGGCGTTCATCCTCATCAGCACGCTTCGCGTCTGGCGTCTCGGCCACAGCGTCAGCCAGACGGATCTCGCTTTCCTGACGCTGCCCACGTCGCCCGCGCCGCGCGCCGCGACCGTAGGAGCCGCACGAGCGGACGTCCCGCTCAGCACTTCCGGTCGACCGACGCGGTCCCGCATTGCGCGGGAGCGCATTGAAGAGGCCAAGCCGCTCGGCACCAGGCCGCGGCCTCTGTGGGGCTTCGGGCTGATCGGCGCGCTCGCGCTTCTACTGTCCGCCGTGCTCATTGGCGATGCCGTCGTGCGCGGGATCGTGCCGGGTGCGACGGTCGATCTCGCATCCCCCGAGTGGCTCGCCTACGTCTTCGCGCTCGTCATCCTCGTCGTGGCCGCTCGCGCGGTGCACCAGGGTCGGTTCGCCGTTCGGCTGCTCCTCGTCGTCGCCCTCATCACGTTCGTCGAGCGCGCGTTCACGCCGTTCGCGCTCGGGATCGAGGACTCCACGCCACTCGGGCTCCACGCGGCCGCGGCGCTCCTCGCGCTCGGGCTCGCGCTGACCTGCGCCGCCTCGCTCGGCGCATCGCGAGCTCGTCGCTCTCCGCCGGCGCCGCTGTGACGAGCGGCGCGGTCCGCGACGCGGCGGAGCGCCTCGTCGCCCAGGTCGGCACGGTGGTCGTCGGCAAGGACCGTGTCGTCGAGCAGCTGCTCGCGGCGCTCCTCACGAACGGCCACGTCCTCCTCGACGACGTCCCCGGGGTCGGGAAGACGACGCTGGCGCGGGCGGTGGCGCGCTCGCTCGACCTGGACTTCCACCGGATCCAGTGCACGCCCGACCTCGTCCCATCGGACATCACAGGCGTCTCCATCTTCGACCAGCGCGCGTCGCGCTTCGAGTACCGCGCGGGCCCGGTCATGTCCAACGTGATCCTCGTCGACGAGATCAACCGCGCGACCCCGCGGGCGCAGTCCGCGCTCCTCGAGGCGATGCAGGAAGGCCAGGTCACCGTCGACGAGACGACGCACCGGCTCCCGGACCCGTTCTTCGTCATCGCGACGCAGAACCCGATCGAGCTCGAGGGCACCTTCCCGCTGCCGGAGGCGCAGCTGGACCGGTTCCTCGTGCTCCTGAACATGGGCTATCCGTCCGTGGACGAGGAGGACCGCATCCTCCGCGTGCACGGGCCCGAGCAGGTCGGGACGGACACGCTGCGGCCGCTGTTCGACCGCGTCCGGGTGGCCGAGCTGCGCAGCGCGGTGCGCGCGGTCCGGGTGGGGGACGCCGTCCGGCGCTACGTCGTCGAGATCGTCCGTGCCACGCGCGGTGCGGACGGCGTGGGCCTCGGGGCGAGCCCGCGCGCCGCGCTCGCGCTCTTCCGCGCGACGCAGGCCCACGCGGCCATGCGCGGACGCGAGTTCGCGCTCCCGGACGACGTGAAGTCGCAGGCGCCCGCGGTCCTCCGCCACCGCCTGTTCCTCGACGCGACGGCGCAGATGCGTGGCCGCACGGCGGACCAGGTGATCGGCGAGATCCTCGCGCGGGTGCCGGTGCCCGCGGAGCAGGCCGCGGCGAGCTAGACGCCGCGTGATCGGCACGCTGCGCGCGCGGCTCGGCGAGTTCCCGTGGCTCGAGGTGCTCGTCGTCCTCGGGCTCGCCGCGTTCACGCGCTCGCCGGCGCTCATCGTCATCGCGGCCGCCGGCCTGGCGGCGTGGGGGCTCGTCGAGATCACGGGGCGGCTCGCGCTCGTGGCGGTCGAGGTCGAGGCGACGCTCGGGCCGCGCCGGCTCATCGCCGGTGAGACGGCCACGCTGACGATCCGCGTGACGAATCGCAAGCCGGCGCCGGTGCCCTGGATGGATCTGCGTGTCGACCTGCCCGAGGGCATCTCGCCGCCGCGGCCGGCGGGCGGGCTCCCCGCCAGCGCCGCGACGGCGACGTTCGCCCCCCGCGGCCGGGAGCGCGTCACGCTGCGGTTCCCGCTGGAGGTCTCGCGGCGCGGCGCGTACGTCGTGGGGCCGATGCGGATCCGGGCCGGCGACTGGCTCGGGTTCGTGTCGGAGGAGCGTCCGATCCCGCTCGCGCTCGAGATCGTCGCGCATCCGGCGCCCGTCGGTGTGGTCGATCGTCACCTTGCGTCGCTGCGCCCCGTGGCGGAGTCGGTCACGCGCCGCGGGCTGGTGCCCGACCCGGTGCGCTTCCGCGGCGTGCGGGAATACCGCGGTGGCGATCCCGTCAAGGAGATCCACTGGAAGACGTCCGCGCGCCTGCGCGCGCTCCATACGAAGGTGTACGAGCCCGCGACCAGCCTCGACGCGGTGTTCCTCGTCAACGTCGCGACCTACGAGCAGTACTGGGTGCAGGTGGACCCGGACGGCGCCGAGCTCGTCATCGCGGCCTCAGCCGAGCTCGTCAGGCTGGCCGGCGACGCCGGCCGGCAGGTCGGTCTCATCACGAACGGCCTCGACAACCTCACCCATGAGCGTCCGCGGTCGGCGCTCTCGCGCGGCCCGCGAGCGCTCACGCGCTGTCTCGACATCCTCGCGCGGCTCGGTCCCTATGCCGGAGCGGCCCCGGAGACGATCTTCCTCCGTGAGCGCGGCCGCATGCCGGCCGGCGCCACGCTCATCGCGGTCACCCCGAACCTGCGGCCCCGCCTGGCCGCGGCGCTCGTCGTCCTGCGGCGCTCCGGCCACCGCGTCATGGCGATCTCGAAGGACGTGCCCGAGCCCGGCGTGGCGAGCCACCTGCGCGCCGCGGACGTTCCCGTCGTGACGCTCGCAGCCGTACCCCCGGGAGCGCAGACCGAGGCGCCGGAGCGACGAGGTCGAGCACCCGGGCCCGAGCGAGGACTTGCTCCGAGCGAGGGTCGGAATGGGCGCTGATCGGCGGGCGTTCCTCCTCATCGTCGCGTCGCGCTCCCTGAGCGAAGCGGTCGCGCTGACGGCTGTGGCGGCGCTGCTGCACGCCACGACGCTCGGTCGCGATCCCCTCCCGATGATCGAGACGGCCGTCGCCGTGTTCGGGATCACGCTCGTCCTCGGGGCCGTGCTTCGCGAGCGGGGCACGGTCCGGCAGAGCGCGGCCTTGGTGGCCGTGGTCATGGCCGCCTGGGCGGCGTGGGGGTTGAGCCAGCCGGCGCGATCTCCGGACGCGGTGGCGGTGCTCACGCGCCTGGTCGGCTTCGGGATCCTCGGAGAGATCCACGTCTGGCGCGTGCTCGGCATCGCCCGCGGTCTCCAGCGCTGGCGCGAGGTGCGCAATGACGCGCTCTTCGCGCTCGCGGGCATCGTGGTCGTCGCGCTCGTCGCTGGGCCCATCGACCGGGACGCGCTGCCCGCGCTCGCGCTCGCCGTCGTCTGTGGCGGCGCTGTCGCGCTGTCGCTGGCGCGCTCCAGCGAGGAGCTCGCCCTCACGACCGGGCAGGTCCACGGACGGCAGACCGGATCGTCCGCGACCGGGACCGCGTTCGCGCTCGGCGTGCTCGCCATCGCGCTGGCCTTCCTGCTGCCGTCGCTCCAGGTGCTCGTCGGCCGGGTCGCCGGCGTCGCCGGGCCGCTGCTCAGCGACATCCTGTTCCTGATCCTGCTGCCGCTCGGCTATCTCGCGGCGTACCTCGTCAACGTCGCGCTCTGGATACGCGAGCGGCTGCGCATGGCACCTCCACGGACCGAGGAGCGGGAGCCCGTGGACCTGGCCGTCGAGGCGGCACGGCTGCGCGAGCTCGAGGAGCTGCGGCCCTACGTGTTCGGAGCGCTGGAGATCCTGGTCGCCGTCGTCGCGCTCCTGGTGGCGGTCCTGCTCATCGTCCGGCTGGCCACGGAGCGGCGCGCCCTCCTCGCCGAAGGCGTGTCGCTCGAGCGGGAGCACGTCGAGGGGATCGGTCTCGACGACACGCTGCGCCGGCTCTTCGCGCCGGGCCGCGCGCAGCGCCGTCCGCCGGCCGACGACGGCACACCCGCCGCCACGATCCGCCGCCTGTACTGGCGCGTGCTGGACCTGGCTGAGCGGGAGGGACCGGGCTGGCGCGCGCCGTCGGAGACCCCGGCGGAGCACGAAGCGCGGCTCACGCAGGCGGCGCCGAAGTGGCGCGACGCCTCGCCGGTCGTCCGCGCGTTCGAAGCGCTGCGGTACGGCGACGTCGATCCCGACCAGCGCACCGTCGAGGGCGCGCGCGAGGCCCTGCGCCGCGTGGAGGCCGTTCGCTGATCACCCTCCCCGGGGGAGCCGGCGTCATCGCGATCGTCGGGCCGACCGCATCGGGCAAGAGCGCCCTCGCCATGCGGCTCGCCGAGCGGGGCGGCGCCGAGATCGTCTCGGCCGACTCGCGGCAGGTCTACCGGGGGATGGACATCGCGACGGCGAAGCCGACCGCGGAAGAGCGGCGGCGCGTCCCGCACCACATGATCGACGTCGCCGACCCGGGCGAGCGGTACGACGTCTCGCGGTATCAGCGTGAAGGGCGCTCCGCCCTGGCGACGATCGCGGCCCGTGGCGCGACGGCGATCGTCGTCGGAGGCACCGGCCTGTACGTGCGCGCGCTCCTCGACGGGCTCGACCTCGAGGCGCTGCCTCGCGACGAGTCGGTGCGCGCGGCGCTCGAGCGCGACGCCGGGCGTGAGGGTGGCGCGGCGATGCACCGGCGACTGGCGACCCTCGATCCCGACGCGGCCGCGACCGTCGACGCCCGCAACGTCCGTCGCGTCATCCGCTACCTCGAGGTCGCGACCATCGCCGGCAGCATCAGCGCGCTCTGGGGTCACGGCGAGCGGATCGCTGCGCGCAAGATCGGCCTCGCGCCGCCCCGCGACCTGCTGGCGCGCCGCATCGAGACGCGCGTCCGGGGGATGGCCGCGCGGGGCGTGCTCGAGGAGACCGCGCGCTTGCTCGCGGCCGGCATCGACCTCACGCTGCCCAGCATGACCGGGCACGGGTACCCGCACTGGGTGCGTCATCTGCGCGGCGAGGTCGAGCTCGACACGGCGATCGCGCTGACGATCCGCGACACGAGGGCGTACTCGAAGCGGCAGATGACGTGGTTCCGCAAGGACCCGCAGGTCCGCTGGTGCGACCCGACCCGCGAGGACCCGTTGGGGATCTGCCTGGAGTGATCGGGGGCGTAGCCCCCTGCGACGACCTAGACTGCGGTCCGGGGGAACGGGGCTGTGAGAGAACGATCTCACGAGAAACGGGGAGGAAAGACACACATGCGAAGGTTCACCGCGCTGATCGCCGCTCTTGTCCTCGCGGTCGCGATGGGCTCGACCCCCGCGTCCGCGATCACGGACGGCACGCTCGACGGCGACGGACATCCCTACGTCGGCCTCATGGTCTTCCAGCTCGCGGACGGCCGCTTCAGGTGCAGCGGCACGCTCATCTCGTCGACGAAGTTCCTGACGGCCGGCCACTGCACGTCCGGCGTCATCGGCAAGGTCCAGATCTGGTTCCTCGCTGACGTTGAGACCTACAGGTGCAAGCTGACCGGAGCCGACCTGACGCCGGAGAATTGCGCCGCGGCGACGCCCAACTGGAACGGCTACCCATTCTTCGGGCAGGCGACAGGCACCGCGTACGCTCACCCGCAGTACGACGACAACGCGTTCTTCCTCCATGACCTAGGCGTGGTCGTCCTCGACAAGGCGTGGAAGTCGAAGACCTACGGCAAGCTGCCGGCCCTCGGACAGAACACGGCGTACTCGAAGGCGAACCCCGGGTCGTCCGCCGTCTACACCGCTGTCGGCTACGGGCTGCAGCAGATCAACCCGGCCTTCGTGACGCAGGAGCGCGTCCGGATGTTCGCCAACCCGTGGCGCATCCAGATCGACGACGGCATCGTCGGCGACTTCTCGATCCTGCTGTCCAACAACGCCTCGTCGGGCGGCACCTGCTTCGGTGACTCGGGCGGCCCGAACTTCATCGGCAGCTCGAACGTCATCGGCGGCGTCACCTCGTTCGCCCTGAACGGCACGTGCGGCGGCACCGGGGGTGTCTACCGCGTCGACCAGCCCGACGACCTCGACTGGCTCGCGACCTTCGGCTTCTAGCACCGTAGCGTCGCTGGGGCCGGGCCCACGGGGTCCGGCCCCGGCGGACCTAGAGTCGTCTCGTGACCATCGAAACGGCAACGCCGGCCGAGCGCGCGTTCCTGGTCGGCTTGGACCTGGGAGGTCGCGCCTTCGACGTCGACGACGCGCTTGACGAGCTCGCCACGCTCGTCGATGCCGCGGGCGGTCTCGTCGTCGGCCGCACGACCCAGCGGCGACGCTCGCCCGACCCGCGGACCTGGATCGGGAAGGGCAAGGTCGTCGAGGTGGCGACCGCGGCGAAGCAGCTGCGCGTCGATCTCATCGTCGCGGACGAGGAGCTCGCTCCGTCCCAGCAGCGGGCCCTCGAGGAGGAGCTCAAGCTCCGGGTGGTCGATCGGTCCGGCGTGATCCTCGACATCTTCGCGAAGCACGCGCGGACGAAGGAAGGCCGCGTCCAGGTGGAGCTCGCGCAGCTGCAGTACATGCGCCCGCGGCTCCGCGGCCTGTGGCAGGGCCTGTCTCGGCTCGGCGGCGGCGTCGGGACGCGCGGTCCGGGTGAGTCCCTCCTCGAGACCGATCGCCGCGTGATCGATCGGCGGCTCCTCGACCTGCGCGCACGGCTCGCCGAGGTCCAGAAGCAGCGATCCGCGGCGCGCCGGTCGCGGTCGCGGGACGGGCTCTTCCTCGCCGCGTTCGTCGGCTACACGAACGCCGGGAAGTCCACGCTCATGAACGCGCTCTCGGGAGCGGACGTGCTGGTGGCCGATCAGCCGTTCGCGACGCTCGACCCGACGACACGGCGGACCACGCTGCCGAGCGGCACGGTCGTTCTCCTGTCGGACACCGTCGGCTTCGTGAACAAGCTGCCGCCGACGCTGGTCGCGGCGTTCCGCGCGACGCTCGAGGAGCTGGACGATGCGCACCTGCTCCTGCAGGTCGTCGACGTGTCGCATCCGAACCTGCACGAGCGGATGGCCGTCGTCGGCCAGACGCTGCGGGACCTCGGCCTCGCCGATCGCCCCTCGCTCATCGTGATGAACAAGGTCGACGCGCTGCGCGGTCCGGAGGGCGAAGCGCTGCGGGAGGCCCTCTCCGGCGAGTTCCCCGCGGCGGCGTTCGTGTCCGCTCGCACCGGCGAGGGGCTCGATGCGCTGCGCGACGCGCTCGCGGCGGCGGCGTCACGCGGCTGGCGCCTCATCAACGTCCGGCTGCCGTACAGCGCGGCGGGATCGATCCAGCGGATCCGCCAGCACGGGAACCTGCGTCGTGCCGACTACGGGGAGGGCGGGATCGAGATCGAAGCCGAGGTGCCGCCGGCGTTCGCCGCCGAGCTCGAGCGGGCGGACCTGCGGACGCCATAGAGGCCGGACGGAGTGCTTCTGGACCCGCGCTGACGGGCCGCTCGTCGGTCGCTCGGCGGCTCGCCATGCCGCCATACTCGCCAGCCATGCGACGGGCCGCACTCGTGCTCGCGTCGGCGCTCATTGCCGCGGGCCTACCGCTCGCCCGCCCCGCCGCGGCAGCCGCCTGTGGGGCCACCGCCGTCCCGACCACCACGGTGTACCTGCCGAACATCACGAAGACGCTCGGCGGCGCGGCCGGATGGGTGACGCCCTTCATCGTCCAGAACGTCGGCGCCGCCGCGACGACGCTCGAGGTGAGCTTCTACCGCTTCAGCGACGGCGGCCTGGTGACGTGCCGGAGCGTGCCCGGGCTGCTGCCGGGAACGTCGTTCGCGGACGTGCCGAACAACGACACCGACCTCCCCGGTGACTCGCAGTTCTCGGTGGTGGTGCGCTCGTTCGGCTCACAGATCGTGTCGGTCGTCAACGAGCACCAGGGATCCGGCGAGCGGGCCGAGGCGCTCTCGTACGTCGGGCTGGCGCAGGGCGCCACGCGCGTCGCGCTGCCCTACGTCGCGAAGTCCGTCGGCGGATGGCTGACGACCTTCGTCATCCAGGGCCTCGGGACCGCGGACGCGAACGTGGCGGCGTCGTTCTCGAACGCGGACGGCACGCGCACCGCGACCCTGGCGCGGCGGATCGCGCCGGGCCGCTCCGCGGTCGTCGATCCGACCGTGGAGGCGACGCTCGTCGCCGGGACCGAGTACTCCGTGCTGCTGACGTCGGATCAGCCCATCGCCGCGATCGTGAACGCGCACAACGACGCGCCGACGGTCGCGAAGCCGATGGGCTTCTCATACAACGGCATCGCCGCGACGGGTACCGACCCGGCCTACCTTCCGTACGTCGCGCGCAACGCGGACGGGATCGCGCGGACGACGCGTGTCCTCGTGCAGAACGCCGGCACGGCCGACGCGACGCCGACGCTGGCGTTCCGGAGCTCTGCCGGCGTGCAGTCGACGATCGTCGCGCCGGCCGCGATCAAGCCGGGACGGTCGTGGTCGTTCGATCCGAGGTTCAAGGCCGACGGCGTCACGGCGTGCCCCGCCGCCGCGTCGACCGGATGCGTGGGGGAGGGGGAGCACTCGCTGGTCGTCACCGGCGGCACGCTCGGCGTGCTCGGGACCGCCCTGAGCCCCGCGACCGCCATGGGGATGGCCGCAGGACGCCCCGCGACGTCGCGGATGTATCTGCCGAACATCACGCGGACCCTCGGCGGCGGGAGCGGATGGACGACACCGATCGTCCTCGGGTCCGCAGGCGCGACGAGCGCGACGCTGCGGTGGTACCGGTTCGCGGACGGGCAGCTCGCGGTCACGCAGTACCTACCGTCGCTCGTCTCCGGCGGCAGCGTGAAGGTGGATCCGCGGAGCGTGAGCGGACTGGCCGACGACACGCAGTACGCCGTGGTCGCGGACTTCACCGGGCAGGCGACGGCGCTCGTCCTCGAGCTCAACTCGCTCGGCGGCGACGCCGCGATGTCGTACGAGGGGTTCGCCGCGAGCGGCGCGCCCTCCGCCGCACCCGTGCCGACGAGCATGACGATGAGCCCGGCGACGGCGACCGTCAGCATCGGCTCGACGCAGCAGCTCACGGCGACGGTGAAGGACCAGTCGGGGAACGCGTACGTCGGCGTCCCCGTCACGTGGTCGCTGAGCGCCGGGTCGGCGGGCTCGATCAGCGCATCGGGCCTCTTCAGCGCCGGGACCACGGCCGGCAGCGCGACCGTGGTGGCGACGTTCGGAACGCTCACCGCGACCGCGGCGGTGACGGTGGTGCAGACGACCGTCACGACCGGCGGCTTCACGTTCAACATCCGCACCACGGCGACCGCGGACGTCTACGTCGAGCGCACGATCTCCTCGGCCGACGCGCAGACCGTCGCGACGATCGCGGACGCCGACGTCGCGGGAGTCCAGTCGACGTACGCTCGCGCGTTCACGCAGCGGCCGCCGATCTACGTGTTCCCGACCACGGCGGCGTACACGACCGGGCTAGAGACGGTCCTTGGCGTGCCTGCGAGCGAGGCGGCGATCTCGGGAGCACAAACGTCCGGGACCTTCCGCTGGCGCAACCGGTCTGGTGTCCTGACGACGACGCTCGCGCTGAACTGGGAGAAGGTCAGCGCGCAGCAGCCCAAGACCACCCTCCGCCACGAGCTGGCGCACATGATGATCGTGCAGATCGCGAAGCCGGCGACGCAAGACAGCATCCCGGCGTGGATCAACGAAGGCAGCGCGCGGCTCGAGGAGTTCACGATCGCCGGGACGGCGCACTGGAGGAACGAGAACCGGTACTCGGCCGCGTCGATGGTCGCCGTGCGCAACTCCTTCGCGTTCTCCGACCTGATCTCGCAGGACACGTGGAACGCTCGGACCGGCGATCCGGGGATCCACCAGTACTACCAGGCATCGCAGATGGCGCAGCTCGTTCGCGACGACGTCGGGACCGCGGGCGTGACGCGCATCCTCGAGCTGATGGGGCAGGGCCAGACGTTCGACGCCGCGTTCGCCGCGGTCGTCGGCAGGACCGCCGCCACCTGGTCCGCCACCATGGCCGCGCGCCTCCAGGCGATCTCGGCGACGTATCCGGGTCTGGCGACCGCTCCCGACGTGCCCGGAGGGAGCGGCCTGAGCTACACGCTCTACGGCTTCCAGCCGAGCTCGACCGTGACCTTCGACGTGCGCGGCCAGACGAGCGAGGTCCAGAACACCGTGAAGACACGGACCGTGAACGCGTACGGGGTCGGCTCCGGGTATCTCGGATCGAGCTGGCCCGCGGACACGTACGCCCTGACCGCGACAGGCCTCACACCGCCGAGCTCGACCGCGCCCGGCACCACGGTGACGGTCCGCGTGACCGCGGTGAAGGCCGCCTCGGTGGCGGACCTGTCGGTACTGCCCTGACGCGTCGGGGTCAGGACCGGCCCCGCACCACCGGGACGGCGGGGTCGTTGCCCCACTCCTCCCACGAGCCGTCGTAGGTGCGCACGTCGGGGTGCCCGAGCGCTGTGAGCACCAGATGCGTGAAGGCGGCACGCACCCCCGCCTGGCAGTAGGTGATGGTGCGCGTCTCCGGCCCGAAGCCCGCGGTCGCATACAGCTCCTCGATGTCGCCGGGGTCCTTCAGGGTCCAGTCCTCGTTCAGCGCGTCCTTCCACAGGATGTTCACCGCGCCCGGGATGTGACCGCCGCGTGCCGAACGGACCTCCTCGCCCGTGTACTCGGTCGGGCGGCGAACGTCGAGCAGCCATGGATCCCCCGTGCTCACGGCGCGGAGGACGTCGTCCTTCGTGGCGACGACGCCCTCGCGCGGGTGCGAGACGAAGCGCGCCGGCGCGACCGTCACGTCGCCCTTCTCGAGCGGCCGGCCCTCGCGCACCCACTTCTGGATCCCGCCCTCCATGATGGCGCAGGCGTCGTGGCCGTGGCGACGCAGCCCGAGCCACAGGCGCGCGGCGTGATGGCCACCTTCGGCGTCGTACCCGACCACCATCGTGTCGTTCGAGATGCCGAGGCGGGACATCGTCATCGCGAAGTCGTCCGCGGAGGCGAGCATCCACTGCGGATGACCGGACGGTGGTGGCGGTGCGGCGAGGTCGGTGCTCCAGCTCACATACGTGGCGCCGGGCAGGTGACCGTCGCGGTATGCCGCGCGCATGTCGCGATCGAAGGCGAAGCGGCAGTCGACGACGCGCACGCCCGCATCGCCGAGCTTCGCAGCGACCTGCGCTGTGGACCACACGACCTCCGGCCGCGCCAACGCGCCCACGGAGAGAATGATGCGCGATGCGTCGCGGGGACCTCCGGCGAGCCCTCGCCCTCGTCAGGCGGCGCACGCACCGCGCGCCGCCGCTGCGGGTGAGGCTGCTGGAGAAGGACGACTGCCATCTGTGCGCGGAAGCGCACCGTGCGCTTCGGCGTATCGCGCTCGAGCGGCCGCTCGAGATCGAGCGGGTCGACATCCTGGGGATCGACGATGTGACGCGCGATCGCTACGTACTGCGCATCCCGGTGCTGGTCGTCGGCCGTCGGGAGCTCGACGCCGCGGGCCTCGAGGATGCCGCGATCGAGCGCTGGCT
>JACPEQ010000180.1 GCA_016183435.1 Chloroflexota bacterium | reverse complement strand
TTCCTCGACGGGAACGGGCGCGTGGGCCGCCTTCTGATCACCTTCCTCCTCTGTCACGCGGGCGTGCTCCGCGAACCGCTCCTGTATCTCAGCCTGTATCTCAAGCAGAACCGCGCCACCTACTACTCGTTGCTGGAGTCGGTGCGCCGCACCGGCGACTGGGAGACATGGATCGCGTTCTTCCTCGAAGGCGTTCGCGTGACGGCCGACTCCGCTGGCGCGACGGTCGGGCGGCTGGAGGACCTGTTCCGCGAGGATCGCGAGCGGATCGCGGGGGCAGGACGGCGTGCAGGCTCTGCTCTCCGAGTGCACGAGGCGCTGAAGGCACGGCCGCTCGCGTCCGTCCAGGATGTCTCGACGAGAACGACGCTCTCCTTCCCGACGGCGGGGTCCTCGCTGGACCTGCTCGTCGAGCTCGGCATCGCCCGTGAGCTGACCGGCAAGCGGCGCAACCGTGTCTTCGCGTACGACCGCTACATGGCGATCCTGAATGAGGGCACGGAGCCGCTGTGACGTAGCGACCAAGCTGGCGGGCCTCCGCACCTAGATATAGGTGCGGCGTTCCCATATCTTGTGGTCGTGAGATGCCCCTCGTGCGGGGCGGCCGACACGCGGGTCGTGGATTCGCGCGAAGCGGAGGAAGGCGCCGCCATCCGTCGCCGGCGTGTGTGCGACGCCTGCGAGGACCGCTTCACCACGTTCGAGCGGAGCGAGTCCGCACGCATCCAGGTCGTGAAGCGCGACGGCACGCGCCAGGAGTTCGACCGGCGCAAGATCACGAGCGCGATCGCGAAGGCGGCGACGGAGGACCTCACCGCGGAGCGGATCAGCACCCTCATCGACGGCATCGAGCAGACGATCCGCCAGAGCGGGACGAGCGAGGTCACCTCGGAGCGCATCGGGCAGATGGTGCTCGAGCGCCTCGCGCAGGTGGACCCGATGAGCTACGTGCGATTCAAGATCGTCTACGACCGGATGCAGGATCCGGACGCGCTGCTGGAGGAGGTCGGCGCCATGCTGCGGCGTCGCGCCGAGGCACGCGACCGCCTCATGGCCCAGCAGACCCTGCTCCCGATCGCAGCCGCCCCGGTCGCCCCCGCCACTACGCGCCCGCGCCGTCGCCGCTAAGCGCGCATATCCTCGCCACCATGGTCCTGAGCGATCGCGACATCCGCGCCGCCATCGAGCAGGGGCGCATCGCGATCGATCCCTTCGACCCCAAGCTGCTGCAGCCGGCGAGCGTCGACATCACGCTCGATCGGACGTTCCGGGTCTTTCGCTCGACGCGCCATCCGTACATCGACCTCGCGAAGGGCGTCGACGACATCACCGACCTCGTGACCGTCGACCGCGATCCGTTCATCCTGCATCCGGGTGAGTTCGTCCTGGGATCGACGTTCGAGCGCGTGCGCCTGGCGAGCGACATCGTCTCCCGAGTCGAGGGCAAGTCGAGCCTCGGCCGGCTCGGACTGCTCATCCACAGCACCGCGGGCTTCATCGATCCCGGATGGGATGGGCACATCACGCTGGAGCTGTCGAACGTGAACACGATCCCGATCACGCTTTATGCGCGCATGCGCATCGGGCAGCTGTCGTTCTTCCCGCTGTCGAGCCCGGCGGAGCGGCCGTACGGCTCGGAGGGTCTGGGCTCGTCCTACCAGGGGCAGGCGGGACCGACGCCGTCCCGGTACCGGCTGGAGACATAGCCCATGTGCGTCTCGTGCTTCCTCATCGTCTTCGCGGAGGCGTTCATCAACGTCTTCGCCGGTGCGCTCACCGTCTGCATCCTCGTGCGGGTGCTGCTGTCGTGGGTGCCCATGCGGCTGCCGCTCGGCCTCGCGGATCTCGTGTTCAGCGTCAGCGAGGCGGTCCTCGGGCCGATCCGGCGCGCGCTGCCGGCCATGGGCGGCCTCGACCTCTCGCCGTTCATCGCGATCATCGCCATCCAGGTCGTGCAGGGGCTTCTGCTGCGGCTCCTGCCGTATCCGGTCTAGTTCCGACCCTCGCTCGGGATGAACCCTCGCTCGCGCCCGAGTGCTCGACCTCGTCTAACGCCTCGGTCTGCGCTCCCGGGGGACGAACGACCTAAGGACCGCATCCGCTTCGAGGTCCACGTCATCCCGCGCGCGGCGCGAGCCGCGGTCGGCCCCGTCCGCGAGGGGGCGCTCGTCGTCCGCGTGACGGCACCGCCGGTCGAAGGCGCGGCGAACGAGGCGGTCGTCCACGCCCTCGCCACCGCGCTGCGGCTGGCGCCGAGCGACGTCGCCATCGAGCGCGGTGGCCGCGGGCGCCGCAAGCTCCTGAGCGTCCCGGCGGCGGCACGAGAGCGCCTCACCGCCCTGAAATGAGCCGGCCCGCCGGCGCGTATCAGGGGCGAGAGTGGCCATCGCCCGTGTCGCCGCCCTGGCCCTGCCGTTCGCGCAGGCACCCGCCCGGCGCATGACCTTCGCCGAGCTCGTTCGGGACCACCAGGACGAGGTCTTCGGCCTCGCGCTGCGGATGCTCGGCGACCGCGACGTCGCGATGGACGTCACGAGCACGGTCTTCCTCAAGGCGTACCGCGCCTTCGCCCGCTTCGACCAGGAGCGGCCGGCGCGTCACTGGCTCATCCGCATCGCCATCAACGAGAGCATCTCGGCGGGGCGCGCGCGGACGCGCGAGCGCGCCCACCGCGCGCCCGCGGACGACGCGCTCGCCGTCCCCGACCGGGCACCGGCGCCCGACGAGGAGACGGTCGCGCGGGAGGAGC
>JACPEQ010000181.1 GCA_016183435.1 Chloroflexota bacterium | reverse complement strand
GATCGCCCCGCATATGCGGAGGCAGCGGACCGCGGTCTTGACAGAGCTGGGTATTTCGGCATAATGCTCTTGACATTTGGCGCGGACGTCGCCCGTGAACGCCGCGGAACGGCGCCGGGACCGGAAGATCGGCGCGCTGCGCGAGGCGCACGCGCTCAATCCGCGGCCCGAGGCGGTCAGCGACCCCGCGTTCACCTCGGGCAACCCCTTCTTCGACCGAGCGGACCTGGTCCAGGTGAAGTACGAGATGGTCCGCCGGGTGCGCGCCGAGGGCCAGAAGGTCGGCCGCTCCGCGGCGGCCTTCGGCCTCTCGCGTCCCTCCTGGTACCAGGCCGCGGCGCGCTTCGATCGCGAGGGCCTTCCGGGCCTGTTGCCGCAGCGTCCGGGCCCGCGGCGCCGGCACAAGCTCTCGGAGGAGGTCGTCGACCACCTCGAGCGCGCGCTCGAGAGCGAGCCCTCGCTCCGCTCGCGGGACCTCGCGGCGCGCGTCCTCGAGCGCTTCGGCCTGCGCATCCATCCGCGCAGCATCGAGCGCGCCCTGGCGCGGCGGCGACAAAAAGGGGGCGCTGCGAGGGCGTGACGCCGCATCCGGTCGCCGAGATCACGCGCGCGTACGAAGCGGTGCGCGCGCAGGCCACCGGAGACCTGGCGGCGTCGAGCCCGCGCGGGCTCGCGCTGATCCTCGACCAGGGCCTCGCGTCCTGGATCGCCGCGTGGTCGTCGCGCATGCGTGGCGAGGTCGCGACCACCACATCCGTTCGTACGACGGAGGCGTCCGATCCGGTGAGCGCGGAGCTGGCGAGCGTGCTGGCCGAGATGGCCCTCGCGAGCCGGAGGTGTCCGGCATGAACGCCGAGCAGCACCAGAAGATCACCGCCGACCATCTGCGCCGACGGGCGTACCTGTACGTGCGCCAGAGCACGCTGCGTCAGGTGTTCGAGAACACCGAGTCGACCAAGCGCCAGTACGCGCTGCGCGAGCGCGCCGTGGCGCTGGGGTGGCCGCTCGATCGCATCGTGGTCATCGACAGCGACCAGGGACAGTCCGGCGCCGATAGCGACCGCGCGGGGTTCCAGCGGCTCGTCGCCGCCGTCGGCGTGGGTGAGGTCGGCGTCGTCCTCGGCCTCGAGGTCTCGCGCCTGGCGCGCAGCTCGACCGACTGGCACCGGCTTCTGGAGATCTGCGCGCTCACCGACACGCTCATCTGCGATGAGGACGGGCTGTACGATCCCGCGCACTTCAACGACCGCCTGCTGCTCGGTCTCAAGGGCACCATGAGCGAGGCCGAGCTGCACGTGCTGCACGCGCGACTGATCGGCGGCCAGCGCGCCAAGGCCAGCCGCGGCGAGCTCGAGATGCGTCTGCCGATCGGGCTCGTGTACGACGGCTCGGGCAAGGTCACGCTCGACCCCGACCAGCAGGTCCAGGCCGCGGTGCGCGCCTTCTTCACGACCTTCGCGCGGACCGGATCGGCCACCGCGACGGTGAAGGGCTTCCGCTCCCAGGGTCTGCTCTTCCCGCGTCGCCTCACCGACGGCCCGCATCAGGGCGAGCTCGTGTGGCGAGCGCTGCGGCACAGCGCCGCGCTCCGCGCGCTCAAGAACCCGCGGTACGCGGGGGCCTTCGCCTTCGGGCGTACGCGCACGCGCCGCGGCGCCGGCGGCCGCGACCGGGTGCAGAAGCTGCCGCGCGAGGAATGGCACACCCTCATCCAGGGCGCGCACCCCGGATACATCACCTGGGACGAGTACGAGCGCAATCTCGAGCGCCTCCACCAGAACGCGCAGGCCAACGGCGTCGAGCGCCGCGCGGGTCCGCCGCGCGAGGGCCCGGCGCTCCTTCAAGGAATGGTGCTCTGTGGTCGCTGCGGCGAACGGATGACCGTCCGGTATCACAGCCAGCACGGTGAGCTCGTGCCGGTGTACGTCTGTCAGAAGGCGGGCATCGAGCGCGCCGAGCCGGCCTGCCAGCACATCGTCGGGGCGGAGATCGACCGTGCCGTCGGTGAGCTCCTCATCGAGACCGTCAGCCCCATGGCGCTCGAGGCCACGCTGCGCATCCAGGACGAGCTCGTCTCACGCGCCGAGGAGGCCGACCGCATCCGTCGTCAGCAGGTCGAGCGCGCACGGTACGAAGCCGAGCTCGCGCAGCGCCGGTACCTTCGCGTCGACCCCGACAACCGCCTGGTGGCCGATTCGCTCGAGGCCGAGTGGAACGCCAAGCTGCGCGCGCTGGCGGCGGCGCAGGAGGAGTACGAGCGGCAGCGCGACGGCGACGTCCTCGCCCTCGACGAGCGCGCACGCGGCGAGATCCTCGCCCTGGCCACCGACCTCCCGCGCCTGTGGCGCGACGCGCGGACGCCGCAGCGCGAACGCAAGCGCATGGCCCGCCTGATCATCGAGGACGTCACGCTGCTGAAGGCCGATGACCTCGTCGTGCACGTCCGCTTCCGTGGCAGCACCGCGCACAGCCTGCAGCTGCCGCTCCCGCTGTGCTCCTGGCAAATGCGTCAGACCGGGCCCGCCGTCATCGCCGAGATCGACCATCTCCTCGACGAGCACACCGAGGCCGAGATCGCGGCCATCCTGAACGCGCGCGGTCTGCGGCCAGGGGTCGCGGAGCGATTCACGCCGCGCATGGTCTGGTCCCTCCGTCGCGACAACGGTCTCGAGGGCCGCTTCGGTCGCCTGCGCCGGCGCGGCCTCCTCACGCTCAATGAGATCGCCGCGCGCCTTGGGGTCACGCCGCATACGGTCAAGGTCTGGCGACGCGCCGGCCTGGTGCGATCAGAGGCGTACAACGACAAGGACGAGCGTCTGTACGAGCCACCGGGCGCAGATGCGCCCATCAAGTGGAAGCACAAGCTCACGGGTCCGCGGATCCCCGAACTCGTCACCGATGTCGTCGAAGGAGTGCAGTCAGTTGCGTGATCCTTGGCCTCGGCATCGCCCTTCGCGCAGATGTGCCAGCTCATCCTGAGCGCGCCGCAGAAGGCTGCGTACGCCTCGGTCGGCCGGCTCTCGCCGGCGTGGAGCGCGCCCTCGCGGTCGGTGACGAGGGTCTCGGGCAGACCACCGAAGGATCGCAGGCAGCGGGCCATGCCCCAGAGCAGATCGGGGACCTCCTTGCTGAAGACCAGGGCGCCCGACCCGACGCGCGAGTACCCGAG
>JACPEQ010000177.1 GCA_016183435.1 Chloroflexota bacterium | reverse complement strand
AGGCGCGCGTCCGCGTGGACGCCGAGGTGCATCGCATCCGCGGTGAGGGCAACGGGCCGATCGCCGCGTTCGTCCACGCGCTGCGCGGCGACCTCGGGCTCGACATCGAGGTGCTCGACTACGCCGAGCACGCGCTGAACGCCGGGACCGACGCGTCCGCGGTCGCCTACGTCGAGGCGCGCGACGCGGCCGGCCAGGTCCGCTGGGGTATCGGCATCGACACGAGCATCCTCACCGCGTCGCTGCGCGCCGTGCTGAGCGCCGCCGTGCGCCTCGCGCCGGCGGCGCCCACAGAGGAGGTCGCCGCGATCAGCCGGTGACGGCCTTCAGCCTCTCAACGTGCGAATTCGACCCTGCTTTCGAAAGGACCCGGCTGCGGGACGGGTGCCGTCAGCCGGCAGCGGCGTCCTTCGAGCCCGTCGGGCCGCTACTGACGACCGCTCGCCGGAGGGGCGGCTGATCTACAGTCAGGCGGCCAAAGCAGTCTTGACATCAACGCACCACTGACTGATGCTTTGATGCATGAGGACGACAGTACGCCTTGATGAGCGGCTACTCAGAGAGGCGAAGGCGGTGGCTGCCAAAGAGCGGCGCACGCTGACAGCCGTCATCGATGACGCGCTCCGGCAGTTCCTCGCACGCAGATCGGCCCCTCGCAGTCAGCGCCCGCCCGTGAAGCTGATCACGTTCCGCGGTGACGGCCTGCAGCCGGGTGTCGATATCGATGACACGGCAGCACTGATCGATCTGATGGAAGAGGACCTACCGCTGGACAAGCGGCGTTGATCCTGGTCGACGTCAACGTGCTCTTGTACGCGCACCGCGAGGAGTTCCCGGACCACCAGGCGTATCGGGACTGGCTGACCGCCGCGATGAATGGCGAAGCGGCGTATGGCATGTCCGAGCTCGTGCTGAGCAGCTTCATCCGGATCATCACGAACGCCAAGGTCTTCAGGCCACCGACTCCGTTGGGTCAAGCGATCGAAGCGGCGAACGTGCTCCGCACCCATCCGTCCTCCATCCCGGTGGCACCGGGTCCGATGCATTGGGACATCTTCATGAGGCTCTGCCGAGAGACCGGGGCGAAGGGGAGCCACGTGACCGATGCGTACCTGGCCGCCCTCGCGATCGAGGCAGGAGCGGAGTGGATCACGACGGATCGGGACTTCAGCCGCTTTCCCGGGCTTCGCTGGAGGCACCCGCTCTCATAGGACCCGCAGCGCCGCCGAAAGGCTCAGCCGGTGACGGCGCCCTTCGAGGCCGAAGCCACGAGCTTCGCGTACTTGGCGAAGACGCCACTCGTGTAGCGGGGCGCCGGCGGCGTCCACTGCTCACGCCGCTTCGCCATCTCCGCGGCGTCGACCTCGAGGTCGAGCGCGCGGGCTTTCGCGTCGATCCGCACGACGTCGCCGTCGCGCACCAGCCCGATGGGCCCGCCGACCGCGGCCTCGGGAGCGACGTGCGCGACCATGATCCCGTGCGTCGCGCCGGAGAAGCGGCCGTCGGTCACGAGCGCGACGCTCTTGCCGAGGCCCGCTCCCTGCAGCGCGCCGGTGACGACGAGCATCTCGCGCATGCCCGGCCCGCCCCTGGGACCCTCGTGGCGGATGACGACGACGTCGCCGGCCTCGATCTTGCCGCCGGTGATGGCGTCGAGGGCGTCCTCCTCGCGCTCGAACACGCGCGCGGGCCCGCGGTGTGAGGGCATGCCCTCGCCCGCGACCTTGAGGATGGCGCCCTCGGGCGCGAGCGACCCCTTCACGACGACCATGCCGCCGCTCGGCGCGAGCGGCTTCGCCAGCGGCGCGACGACCTCCTGACCCGGCGTCTCGGCGGCGGCGCGGGCCTCCTCCGCCAGGGTGCGGCCGGTCACCGTCATCGCGTTCCCGTCGACGACGCCCGCCTCGAGGAGCCGCTTCATCACGACCATGATCCCGCCCGCGGCGTGCATGTCCGGCGCGGTGAAGCGGCCCCACGGCTTCATGTCCGCAAGGAGCGGCGTGCGAACGCTGACGCGGT
>JACPEQ010000183.1 GCA_016183435.1 Chloroflexota bacterium | reverse complement strand
CATCCCGTCGAGCACGACTCGAGGCTACACGCGCGCGCATCGCCGGGGCTGCACGAGCTCGTTGCGGACCAAGGGCCGCTGGGCGTGATCGAGGAACATGCTGGTCCCCGCAGCGATCGCAGCGCGGAACAGGCGAAGGCCGGCTCAGCGCTCGACGAGCGGCTCCACGAGCGTGTAGTCGATCTGATACGTGGCCGTCGGCCCGTGCGGGGCTTCGAAGTGACCCTCACCTTCGATGCCCGAGAAGCCGTCGGTCCCCGAGCCGGGGATGATCGACCAGCGGCCCTTCGCGACTGCTCCGTCGAATTCGCCCTTGGTGTCCATGACCAGGCTTCCCTTCCTGTCGCCGATCGCTCCGACCACGCGCTGGAGCCCGACGAAGCGTGCGTACTTCTCGTTGACGTAGCACATGAGCCAGATGACGGTACCTTCGCCCATGAGACCGCCGGTGAACTTCTGTGTCACCTTTGCCTCAGTGAGCTTTCCCCCGCCGCCGAGCTCCGCATAGGCGTTCTCGTCCCAGCCCGCGATCTCGAACGCCCCCTGCAGGCTCTTCATTGCTCCACCTCCCGCACTCCACTCCGTTCGTTGCCGCACATCGTGCCGCGCCGCAGGGTGGCCTCGAGATGCCGGGCCCTCGATCAGGTACAGCGTGTCCCCGCTCGCGGCGAGCCAGGTTCACGCAGACGCGAGCGAGCGCGTCCGCGGTGATCGGAGAGCGCCAGGGACGGTACGGAGCGACGATCGGCACGGCGACACGATAACCGCGGCTTGGCGCCGTGACGCCTCGAGGCGGACGTCGGGCAGCCGACGGCTCTCGCGTTGTTTGTGGACGACGTACCCGGCTCCTACTGTCCTGCCGTCCGTGAGCTTCGAGCGTGTCGGCCACACCAGCGTCCGATGATCCTCGATGCGATGGGCCTAGCCGCCGGTCGCGGGCAGACGTGTTGGAGGGAACGGTCATGAAGTGGATCACCCGCGAGCACCCGCGCGTCGACCGGGTCGCCTGCCCCTGGCTCATCGAGCGGTTCATCGACGGATCCGCCGAGTTCATCTACGTCGCCGCCGACCAGGTGCTCGCCGAGGCGCAGGAGCGCGGCGCGACGCCGTACGACGTCAAAGACGTCGAGCTCGGGCACCACGGGGCCGAGTGCAGCTTCGACGCCTTCGTCCGCACGTACGGTCTGGAGAAGGACCGAGCGCTCGCGTACATGGCTAAGGTCATCCGCGGCGCCGACACCGCCGACAAGACGATCACGCCCGAGTCGGTCGGGGTCGAGGCGATCCTGGAAGGCCTGCGCCACCTGCACTACCCCGACGACCAAAGGCAGCGCGAGGCCTCGCGTCCCGTGCTCGATGCGCTCTATGCCCACTGCCAGGCCAAGGTCGAGGCCTAGGAGGGTGCGGAAGGTGGTCTACGTCCGCGAGGCGATCCGGCTCGTGAAGGGAGAACGGAGATGAAGGGACCCGATCTTGCGGTCGAGCGCAGGTAGACTCGCCAGGTGTTCGACCTCGGGATCGCAGCATTCGTGCTGCTCTCAGCATTCGCCGGCTGGCGCAAGGGCTTCATCGCGCCGCTCTTCGCTGTCGCTCTGTCGCTCCTCGGTCTCTATGCGATCTACGCCGGACCGGGAGCGGGCATGGTGCCGTCGGGCACCGCGGGTCTCGGTCTCGGCGTCGTGGTGATCGGGTTCGCCGCCACCTTCGTCATGCGCATCGGCGGATCCTTGGTGTCGCTCGTCCGTCGGGTGGGCGTACTGCAGCGCGCCGATCACGTGTTGGGCGTGCCGCTCGGCGCGCTCACCGGCCTCGTCGCGGCGTACGTCGCGCTCGTCGCCATCGTGAGCTTCGACAACGTGCTCGCTCCGTTCCATGGCAAGGCCACCGTCGACCAGGCTGCGGTCGCGGCGCTGCGGGCGGCGGTCGCGGCCAACCCGCAGTTCGCCGTCATGGTCGATCCGTCGATGCTCGACGCGATGGCCGCGCAGGTCGCGAAAGCAGCGATCCCGGCCGACCAGCTGGCGACGTTCGACCAGACGCTCGCGTTCTACGAGACGACCGTGCGACCAGCGCTGCTCGCGAGCGTGTCCGCGCCGATCCTCGTCGCGGTCGGGGAGCGCCTGCCGTTCATCGGCCGCCACGTCGACGGCCTGAGACATTGAGCGACGCCTGGGTGAGACACAGCGGGCCCGCCCGAAGGACGCCGGGCGGGCCCGTTCGCTGGTGGGGCGGAAAAGGCTCAGCGCATGATCTTCGCGTTCGGGACGTCGCTCCCGGTGAGCTGCTTGTAGGTGTTCTGGAGCAGCTGGATCACGAAGTCCGGGTTGTGGATGCCCTTGCTTCCGTCGCTGTTGACCAGCTGGTAGTTCCAGAGCGCCTGCCGCTGCTCGCGGGTGCTGTTCTTGTCGGTGATGCCCGAGGCGAGGACGACGCCCTTGTCGTCCTTCGGAAGCTTGTCGGCGAGGACCTTGAGCAGTCCGGACACCTCGGTCTGGACGCCTTCGACCTTGCCGTTGCCGTCGTAGTCGCCTTCGGCCTTCACGTCGAAGGTCGTGAGCGGGTCACCCGCGTGGCAGCCCTTGGCGTTGCAGCCGGTCACGTTCTGGATGACCTGGTCGGTCACCTGCTTTCCTCCGGCGAGGCCGGTGTACTTGCCGGTCATGGCCCAGCTGTGTCCGCCGACGCTCGTGGCCTTCACGTCGTCGCGCGTGCCGACGGCCTTGTCCACGCCCGGGTCCATGACCGGGCTGGCCGCCATGTGACAGTCGAGGCACGCTTCGGCCGCCTTGATGTGCGCCGAGTTGCGCAGCGGCTGGCCGTACGTGATCGCGCCGAGGCCGTAGAGCACGTCGGCCTGCGTGTTCTCGTGCGTGCCGCGCGCCTGCTTGCCGTCGACGAACTCCTGCATGTACTCGGGCGTCCGCCGGTTCGAGTGGCAGGTGACGCAGGCCGCCGCGAACTCCGCGTCGACCTTCGCGCCGTTGTTCATCTTCACCTCGCCCGCGAGCCGGAGCTGGAGCGAGTGGCCCTCACGCGGCTCGCCCGCGTTGGTCGCCTCGTGGGGGTCATGACACGTGACGCAGGAGATCGGGGCCATGGCCGTCGGCAGCGACAGCGTGGCCGGCTTCTCCTTCGTGGCCGTATTCGGGAAGATCGGCTGTTCGCCGCGCACCGTCACTTGGACGAATCCCTCGCCCGTGTGGCACGAAACGCAGCTCGGGTTCTGGGCCGTGCTGAGATAGTTGCGCCCGGTCTTGGCGTGGCCCGAGCCCTCCCACTGCGCCGGCTGGGCGGTGTGGCACTGCGCGCACACGCCGGTCTCGTACGAGACGACGGCGGTGTGCGTGCTGCCGCCCGGGCCGTGGCACGACTCGCACTGCACGTTGGCGAGCGTGCCCATCGCCGAGGCCATGACCTGCTCGATGCCGCTCTTCATGCCGATGAGCCAACCGGTGACGCTGCCCTTGGTCGGGTCCCAGCCCGACGCGCGCGCGCGGTCGTCGAAGCCGCGAGCGGTGTCGGACTCGTTGTACCCGGTCACGTGGCACTGCAGGCAGTAGTCGCGGTCGGCGGTGTAGGAAGCGAACGTGGTCTCGAGCTTCCGTGCGTGGTTCGTCTGCTGCCACTTCCCGACCATGTCGGGCTGCACGCTGCCGTTGTGACAGGTGGCGCACGTCTCCACGCCCGCGTAGACGCCGGCGTTGACGGTCAGCTCGCTCGAGATCTTGTCGCCCTTCTCGTTCGTCGCCGTCAGCTTCACGACGTACGGACCGCTCCGGTCCGCGACGAACCGCGGGGTCCGGCTCGCGTCGTTGTCGAGCTTCGCCTTGGAGAACGCGGGCGCCTCGAGCGTCCACTTCCAGGAGGTGACCTTCACGTTCGACGGATCCGTGGCGATCCCCTCGAGGAAGACGTCGGTGCCGACGGGCACGTTCGACAGCCCGCTCGTGATCACCTTGTCGTTGTCGTGTGAGGCGTAGCCGCCCTTGAGCGTGATCGACACTTTCGTGGCGGGGAGCTTCTGCTTGTCGGCCGCGTCGACGCTCCGCACGAGCGCCGCGGCGACCGGCATCTTCGGCGTCGGCGCGGCGGTCGGCGCCGCGACCGCGGCGGTGGCCGCCGGCGACGGTGACGGCTCCTCGGTCGTGGTCGTCGTACAGGCCGCGATCACCAGACCGACGATCGCGGCCAGGGCCAGATACGGACGGATGCGCATTCTCATGGGGTGATCCCCCTTTCGCTGCTCGCCAGCATGTCGGCCGGGGCGCCTGCTACCGATCCACCCTTGGATGCATCTTCGGTGAAGCGCGCGACCCACCGCGGGTGATGCTCGCGAGCGACGGTGAGCGGTGTCTTGCCGGTGAAGATCGAGCGGTCCATCGGGAACACCCGCGGGGACAGGTGCGCGTAGAACAGGTGCACGAAGACGATCCAACCGACCGCGAGGACCGCCTCGTCGCTATGAGCGACGAAGGCGACCGGGATCACGACCCCGGGAAGGATGGCCGTCACGGCGACGGGGAACATGAGGGCCAGCCCGGAGCCACCGATGATGGCGATGCCCCAGAAGACGGCCCAGTAGTCGAACTTCTCCATGTAGGCGTACCGGTCGAACGCCGGCTTGGTGCGGGTCAGCCCGAGGAACCACCGTAGCGAGTGGAAGATGTCCCGCAGGTCCTGCGGCGTCGCGACCATGCCGAACGCCCGCCGGCGCCGCACGACGATGAGCCAGAAGAGGTACACGACGTGGTAGGCGCAGTCGAAGAGCATGACGAACGCGGCGACGCGGTGGGCCAACCGGACCGAGTCGAGACCTCCGAGCGCCGCGATGAACGCCTGGCTCACGGCGAGGTCGTCGAACTTCTGGGGCAGGCCGGTCACGGCGAGGACGACGAACGAGCTCGCCATGAGGATGTGCTGCACGCGCTGGTGGAGATCGAATCGGGCGACCTCCTTCACGGCCGGTCCTCCTTCCTGCGGCGGGCGCGGTCCCACGCCCAGCGCAGGAGGTCGAGCTCGACGTGCACGATCCCCAGTCCGAGCGTGATGGCGGTCAGCCCGACGAAGAACTTCTCCGCGTAGAAGACCAGCGGGAACCATCCGGCCGAGGGTTCCTCGTGCCCGAGCCATCCGCTGGCCAGCGACTCCGTCGCCCCGCTGTGGCACGTGGCGCAGCTCGCCGCGCGGTCCGCCAGGCTCCAGTTCGCCGCGGCCTGCACCGCATGCGGCGTGTGACAGTCGGTGCACGTCGCGGCGCGGATGACGCCCAGGCGCGCGGCCATGCCGTGGAAGCTCTCCTCGTACGACGCGGTCGCGCCCTTGTGGCACGTCGTGCACAGCTCGGCCATCTCGCGCGTGAACTCGCGCCGCCCTTCGGCGGTCAGCGGCTCGTGCGGGATCGTCTCCTGCGACTCATGGCACGTCGTGCAGGCGAAGTCGCCGTGGACCGATGTCAGGTAGCGCTTGATGTCGACGGCCACGACCAGCTTCTCGCCGCTCTTGAGCGTCGCGGTCCTGTCCGTGTCGGCGTGGCAGGCGGCGCATGTGGCGTACGACGCCGCGAGCGGAGATGCCTTGACGACGGAAACGTGGCACGTGAGGCAGTTGTCCGCGCCGTACTTCGGCCCGACATGGTCGGCCGGGACGAGCGGCGCCGGCTCCGCCGGGCGGGGCGCGGCACCCGGCCCGTGGCAGCTGGCGCAGTCGTACGTGCCGTCGGGGCGCTCGGGCACGGGCGGGTGGCTGACCGCGGGCGTGGCCGCGCCGAGGACGGACCACAGCACATACGCCGCGATCGCCAGGCCGAACGCGGCGAGGATCCGCTTCACCACGGCACGACCCTCACGAACGTCGCGAGGCCGATGGCGACGAGCCCGAGCGCGAGCACGCCCGCCGTCGCGAGGAGCGGCATCACGAGGACGGGCGCCGCGCCGATCGCCCGGAACGACCGGGTCGCGAGGAAGAGCCCGAGGCCGACCGTGAGCCACGCCCCGGTGAAGGCGATCGCGGTGTCGACGGCGTTCATCGGACCTGCTCCTTCGAGCGGAGCGTACGAACGCGTACCGGGTGACCGGCATCCGCCGGTCGGGCGATCCTGGTGGTACGTCCCGCGCGGACGGGGTGTACCGGCGTGCGCCGCAGGGTGTACATCCACGTCACCTCCCGCTCGCGCCGAGACGGGCGACGAGCTCCCGCATGAGCTCGGGCTGGAGCACGCCGATGCGGATGTCCCGCACGATCCCGTCGCGGTCGATGAAGACGTGCGTCGGCAGCGCGAGGACCGCGTAGCTCCGGGAGATCGCACGGTCGGGATCCGCCACGATCGGGAAGGTCAGGCGAGCGTTCCGGGCGTACTCGCTCACGCTCGGACCGGTCTCCCCGGATCCGATGGCGAGGATGACCAGATCCCCCCCGGCGCGCGCCTGCTCGAGGTGGACCTGCTCGATGTCGGGGTTCTCCGCACGGCAGCGCACGCACCAGCTCGAGAAGAACGTCAGCCAGACGGGCCTCCCTCGCAGGTCGGCCAGGCCGACGCGCGTGCCGTCGATCGTCGTGCCCACGAGGTCGGGCGCGACCGTGCCGACGAACGAACCGGCGCGCGCACGGCCGGGCTCCGAGAGGACGCCGATGAGCAGCGCGGCGACGAGGATCGTCCCGAAGATCCCAAGGGCCTGGCGGAGGTCACGTGACACCCGCATACGAGTGCAGCCCTCCGAAGAAGAGGTTGCCGAAGTACGTGAAGAGCACCGCCGCGAATCCGAGGACCAGGAGCAGCGCGCTGCGGTCGCCCTTCCAGCCGCGCAGCGTGCGCGCGTGGAGGTACGCGCCGTAGATGAGCCAGGTCACCAGCGACGCGGTCTCTTTGGGATCCCAGCCCCAGTAGCG
>JACPEQ010000036.1 GCA_016183435.1 Chloroflexota bacterium | reverse complement strand
GACGAGCCTCTTCCAGACGAACCCGGTCGATGCCGCCTACGCGCTCGGGATGACGGCCGGCAAGAAGGTCGTGGGCAAGTACGCCGACCTCGACATCGCGCTGCTGCTGCTGGACCGCATCCGCGCGAACGAGTTCTTCGATTACCGCGTCTACTTCATGGGCGAGCTGTCGAAGACGCTCGAGACCACCGACGTCGACGTGCTCATCCTCAACCAGGCCTCGCTCCTCCAGCGCGCGCAGGTGGTGCGCAACTACGGCCTGCTGTACCAGCGCGACCAGAAGCGCCGCGTCGTCTTCGAGGCGAAGGCCGTCATGGAGTACCTCGAGTTCCAGAAGTACGACGACCTCCAGTCGAAGGCGCTCGCGGAGCGGACGCGCGGCGAGCGCTTCGCGATCGACCAGGAGTACGTGCGCGCGCGGTTGGGTCACCTGCGCGAGTACGTGCGGCTCCTGGGCGACCTGCGGCCGATCGACCGCGACAAGTTCCGCTCGGACCCGAAGCTGTACGGACTGGCGCAGTGGTACCTGCAGCAGGCCGTCGAGCTGCTCTTCGGCACGGGCGCCTACCTCGTGATGGCGCTCGCGCTGCCGAAGCCAGAGGCCTACCACGACATCCTCGATGCGCTCGCCGGCCACGGGATCGTCGAGAAGGACCTCGCGTACCGCCTCGAGGCGCTCGCGAACCTGCGGAACCTGCTCGCCTACGACCGCGAGCAGACCAACATCGGCGAGGTGTACGGCCTCATCCAGGACCGCGTCGCGGACCTCGGCACGTTCGCCGACGCGGTCGAGCGCTTCATCGGAGAGCCGCTGGCGTGACGGCCGTCCCCGTGACGAAGGGGACGAAGACGGCGGAGCCTACACACCCGCGGACGGATCCCGCGCGCGAGGTCGGACTCACACCGCTGGAGGCGGAGCGCGTCCGCGCGCTCGTCGGCCGCGAGCCGAACGGCTTGGAGTGGGGGATGTTCGGCGCGATGTGGAGCGAGCACTGCGCCTACAAGCACAGCAAGCGCCTGCTGCGCACGCTGCCGACGAAGGGCGCGCGCGTCGCGCTCGGCCCGGGCGAGAACGCCGGCGCGGTCGACCTCGGCGACGGCCTGCTGTGCGTGTTCAAGATCGAGAGCCACAACCACCCGAGCGCGGTCGAGCCGTTCCAGGGTGCCGCGACCGGGGTCGGCGGGATCCTGCGCGACATCTTCGCGATGGGCGCGCGCCCCGTCGCGCTGCTGAACGCGCTCGCGTTCGGCCCGCCGTCGGACCAGCGCACGCGGCGCCTGGTGTCCGGCGTCGTCGGCGGCATCGGCTCGTACGGGAACTGCGTGGGCATCCCCGACGTCGCCGGCCACATCTCCTTCGAGCCGTGCTTCGCGGACAACCCGCTGGTGAACGCGATGTGCGTCGGGTTCGTGCGGCGCGATGCGCTCGCGCGGTCAGCGACCGCGCGGCCGGGGAGCGCCGTGTACCTCGTCGGCAGCGACACGGGTCGCGACGGGATCGCGGGCGCGTCGCTGCTCGCGTCGTTCGAGCTCGGGACCGGCGACGAGGAGAAGCGGCCCTCGGTGCAGGTCGGCAGCCCGTTCCTCGAGAAGCTCCTGCTCGAGGCGACGCTCGAGCTCGTCGAGCGCGACGCGGTCGAGGCGACGTCGGACCTCGGCGCCGCGGGCCTCACCTGCGCGGCGAGCGAGGTCGCCGCGCGCAGCGGCGTCGGCATGCGCATCGACGTCGACCGTGTGCCACGGCGCGCCGCGGGCATGATCCCCTACGAGGTCATGCTCTCGGAGTCGCAGGAGCGGATGCTCGTCGTCGCGCGGCCGGGCCGCGAGCGCGACGTCGAAGAGGTCTTCCGGCGCTGGGAGCTCCACGGCACGCGCATCGGCGAGATCACGAACGAGCAGGTGCTCGAAGTCACCTCGGCGGGCCGGATCGTGGCCTCTCTCGAACCCCGATGGCTCGTCGACGACGTTCCCGAGTACGACGTCACCGAGTGGGCGAGCCCGCCGACCGAGGGACCCCGCGCGGGTGGGGGACCACCCGACCGTAGCCAGACCGAGTCACGTGAAGCGATCGATGGTGGCGTAGGGAGGGTGGTGGTCCCACCCGCGTTGAGAGGGTTTCGGTCGGGGGGCGAGCCCACTCGACAGAAGGTCGGCCTCGAGCTGCTCGAGCTCTTGGCATCGCCGGCCGTCGCGTCGCGGCGGATGCTCTACCGCACGTACGACCAGATGGTCGGCACCGACACGGTCGTCGGGCCCGGCGGCGACGCGGGCGTCCTGCGCATCAAGGGGCGCGGCGACGGCATCGCCGTCGCGGTCGACGCGCAGCCGCGCGTCGCGGCGATCGATCCGTTCGTGGGCGCCGCCGCGGCGGTCGCGGAGGCGACGCGCAACCTCGTGTGCTTGGGCGCGCGGCCGCTCGCGATCACCGACTGCCTCAACCTCGGGAACCCGGAGCGGCCCGAGGGCGCCTGGCGGCTCGAGCGCACGGTCGCCGGCATCGGCGCGGCATGTGACGCGCTCGGCACCCCGGTCGTCTCCGGGAACGTGTCCCTGTACAACGCGACCCGCGGCGTCGACATCTGGCCGACCGCGATGATCGGCGCCGTCGGCCATCTCGCCGACGCGCGCCGTCATATCCCGGTCACGAGCGGACGGGCCGGCGACATCGTGCTGCTCGCCGGCAGCGCGCACGTCGGGGTCGGCGCGTCCGCGTACGGCGGGCTCATGGGGCTGCACGAAGGACCGGTCGCGATCGACCTCGCGCTCGAGGCACGGCTGCAGCGCTTCGTCCTCGCGGCGCACGAGCGCGGGCTGATCCGCGCGGCGCACGACCGTGCCGAGGGCGGCCTCGGCGTCGCGCTCGCGGAGCTCTGCCTGCGCGACGGGATCGGGATGAGAGTGACGCTCCCGGCCGTGCGCGGGATCGACAGGCGCGTCGCGCTGTTCGGCGAGGGTCCATCGGGCATCGTTCTCGTCGTGGACGGGGCCGCTGCCGATGCGGTGCGCACCCTCGCCGACGAGCACGAGGTCCGGGCGTGGACGCTCGGTCAGGTCGGCGGTGATCTCCTCGAGATCGCGCCGGTGCTGGGCACGCCCGTCGCGGCGCTGCGCGACGCGTACGAGCACGGCCTGCCGCGCGCCCTCGGGCGGGAGGGATAGGACGTGTGCGGAGTGGTCGGGGTCTGGAACAATGCCGGGGGTGAAAGGGGGCAGAGCCCCCTGCGAGAAGTGGACCCGACCGACGCGGCGCGCGTCTCCTTCTTCTCGCTGTACGCGCTGCAGCACCGCGGCCAGGAGTCGGCGGGGATCGCCGCCACCGACGGCCGCGACCTGCGGGTCGTGCGCCGCATGGGCCTCGTCGGACAGGTCTTCGCCGAGCCCGACCTCCTCGCGCTGGGCGGCCGCGCCGCGATGGGCCACACGCGCTACTCCACGACGGGCTCCTCGCGCATCGAGAACGCGCAGCCGATGGTCGTGCGCGACGAGGCGCTCGGCGAGCTCGCGATCGGCCACAACGGCAACTGCATCAACGCGCGCGACGTCCGCGCGCAGCTCGAGACCGAGGGCGTCGAGTTCCAGACCTCCAGCGACACCGAGGTGATCGCGAAGGCGATCGTCGCCGCGCCGGGCGCGACGTGGGACGCCAAGCTCGTGCACGCGCTGCCGACCCTCTCGGGCGCGTGGTCGCTGGTGATCCTCACGCCCCGCGCGCTGTACGCGATCCGCGACCCGTTCGGCGTGCGGCCGCTCGTCGTCGGACGCAAGGGCGCGTCGCTGATGGTCGCCAGCGAGACGAGCGCGCTCGACACCGTGGGCGCCGAGTTCGTGCGCGACGTCCTGCCGGGCGAGATCCTGCGCATCGACGACGCCGGGCTCACCCCCGTCGCCGACATGGCCGCCGACCGCACCGGCCTGTGCGTGTTCGAGCACGTGTACCTCGCGTCGGCCTCGAGCGAGCTCGGTGGGCACTCCGTCTACGCGACGCGCGAGCGCATGGGCGAGATCCTCGCCGAGGAGCGCCCCGCCGACGCGGACGTCGTCATCCCCGTGCCCGACAGCGCGATCCCCGCCGCGGTCGGGTATGCCCGAAAGAGCGGCATCCCGTTCCGCGAGGGCCTCATCAAGAACCGCTACATCGGCCGCACGTTCATCCAGCCGTCGCAGGAGCTGCGGCAGCACAGCGTCGCGCTGAAGTACAACGCGCTGCGCGACGTCCTCAACGGCAAGCGGGTCGTCGTCGTGGACGACTCGATCGTCCGCGGGTCCACCGGCGGCCCGATCGTGCAGCTGCTGCGGAAGAACGGCGCGACCGAGGTCCACATGCGCATCTGCTCGCCGCCGATCCGGCACCAGTGCTTCTTCGGCGTCGACATGGCGCGGCGTGACGAGCTCATCGCCTCGAAGATGGAGATCGAAGGGATCCGCTCGCACATCGGTGCGGACACCCTGGGGTACCTCTCGCTCGACGGCATGATCCGCGCGACCGGCGCGACGCGGAAGGACCTGTGCACCGCGTGCTTCACCGGGGACTACCTTGTTCCCGTGCAGCTCGAGCTCACAAAGGAGTCATTGGAGCGTCAGCGCGCAGAGGGGTCGCTGCAGCGGCAGAGCTCCAGGTCGCGATGAGCCTCACGTACCGCACCGCCGGGGTCGACATCGAGCGCAAGGAGACCGCGCTCCGGCGGCTTCGCGACAAGATCGCGCGCACGAAGCGGCCCGAGGTCATCGGCGACATCGGCGCGTTCGGTGGGCTCTTCCACCTCGCGGGCAGCGATGCGGTGCTCGTCGCGACCACCGACGGGGTGGGGACGAAGGTGGAGATCGCGCGGATGCTCAATAGGCACGAGATCGTCGGCACGGACCTCGTCCACCTCTGTGTGAACGACGCCCTGGCGATGGGCGCCGAGCCGCTGTTCTTCCTCGACTACTTCTCGACCTCGCGCCTCGATCCAGCGATCTTCACTCGGGTCGTCGGGGCGATGGCCGACGCGTGCGCCGCCCACCGCTGCGCGCTCCTCGGCGGCGAGACCGCTGAGATGCCGGGGATGTACGTCGATGGGGCGTACGACCTCGCCGGGTTCCTGGTGGGCGCGGTCGAGCGCGAGCGGGTCCTCGAACCGGCGAACGTGCGTGAGGGGGACCTCTGCATCGGGCTGCCGTCGAGCGGCCTGCACACCAACGGGTACACGCTCGCGCGCGCGATCGTCGCGCGCACCGCGGGGCGGCGACGGATCGAGGTGCCGGAGGTGCTCGGGGCGCCGCGACCCGAGCTGCGCGGCGCGACGCTCGGCGACGCGCTCCTCGCCGTGCACCGCTCGTACCTTGAGGAGGTCCGGAAGCTGCGCGACGCCGTGCGCGTGCGCTCGATCGCGCACATCACCGGCGGCGGCTGGGAGGGGAACCTGCCGCGAGCGCTCCCCGCGGGGCTCGGCGCGGCGATCGACCGCTCGACCTGGACCGTTCCGCCGGTCTTCACGCTGCTCGCGGAGCTGGTCGAGGTCGCGGAGGTCGAGCAGTGGCGGACGTGGAACATGGGGATCGGGCTCGTCGTCATGGTCCCGGCGGAGGACGAGCGCGCCGCCCTGCGCGCGCTGCCTGACGCGATCTCGATCGGCCGCGTCGAGAAGGCGACCGGCGAACGGCGGGTCCGGTTCGTGTGACGCCCATCGCCGTCGCCGTGTCCGGGCGGGGCAGCAACCTCCAGGCGCTGATCGACGCGATCGCCGTGGGACGTCTCGACGCCGAGATCGTTCTCGTCGCGTCGTCCAGGCCGGACGCGCCCGCCATCGAGCGCGCGAAGCAGGCGAAGATCCCCACGGGCGTCTTCACGGTCACCAAAGAGACGCGCGCAGCGTCGCAGTCCGCGATGGGCCACGCCATCCGCAACGCCGGCGCGCGGCTCCTCGTGCTCGCCGGCTACGACCGCTACCTCGCGGACGCGTTCTGGGACGCGCTCGGCGAGATCCCCGTGATCAACATCCACCCCTCGCTGCTGCCGGCGTTCGCTGGGCTCAACAACATGAAGGTCCACGAGGCCGTCATCGCTTCCGGCGCGACGGAGACCGGCGTGACGGTGCACCGCGCGCACAGGGGGAAGCTCGACGAGGGCGAGATCGTTGTCCAGCGGCGCGCGCCGGTGCTGCCCGGCGACACGCCGGAGAGTCTCGCCGCGCGGGTGCTGGCCGTCGAGCACCAAGTGATCGTTGAGGCGGTACAGCACTTGCTATCGTCGGCGGTCTAGTGCGCGTTCTGATCACCGGTATCACCGGATTCGCCGGGAGCCACCTCGCCGAATACCTCCTGGCCGAGCACCCGGACGTCGCCGTGTACGGCACGTACCGCTGGCGCTCGCGCATGGAGAACCTCGAGGAGCTCGCGCGGCGCGGCGTGCTGGACGTCGTCGAGGGCCGGTTCTCGACCGGCGCCGAGATGCGCGACGAGGCCACGCGCCGCGGGCGCGTGATGCTCCTGCACACCGAGCTCACCGATCCGGGCGCCGTCGAGAAGCTCATCAGCGCGGTGCAGCCGCACCGCATCTTCCACCTCGCGGCGCAGTCGTTCGTGCAGTCCTCCTTCGACGAGCCGGCGACGACGATCGGCATCAACGTCGGGTCGCAGCTGAACATCCTCGAGGCGGTGCGCCGCCACGAGAGCGACACGCGCATCCACATCGCGGGGTCGAGCGAGGAGTACGGGCTCGTCCTGCCGGACGAGGTCCCGATGAAGGAGACGAACCCGCTGCGCCCGCTCAGCCCCTACGCGGTGAGCAAGGTCGCGCAGGACAAGCTCGCATGGCAGTACTTCAAGTCGTACGGGATGCACCTCGTCGTCACGCGCGGCTTCAACCACACCGGGCCGCGCCGCGGGCTGGTGTTCTCCACGAGCACGTTCGCGCGGCAGATCGCGGAGATCGAGCACGGGCTGCACGAGCCGGTGCTCTTCGTGGGTGACCTCACGCCGAAGCGCGACTGGACCGACGTGCGTGACATGGCCCGCGCCTACTGGATGGCGCTGGAGAAGGGCGAGCCGGGCGAGGCCTACAACGTCGGCTCCGGCCGCACGTGGTCGATCCGCGAGATGCTCGACATCCTCCTGCAGCGCTCGAAGACGAAGGTCCGCATCCAGGAGGACCCGGCACGTTTGCGCCCGAGCGACGTTCCCATCCTGTGGGCCGACGTGTCGAAGTTCCAGCGCGCCACCGGGTGGAAGCCGAAGATCCCGTTCGAGCGCACGCTCGAGGACCTGCTCGACTACTGGCGTGCGCGCGTGAACAGCGGCAAGCTCTTGCCCTTGGGGCAGATGCCGAGCGAAGTCCCGGTCGGCAGGGAGTGATCGATGCCTGATCTCGGGGTCATCTGGACCCAGATCACGAGCAACGCGCTCGTCCAGTTCTCGGTCCGGTTGGTCGTCGTGTACGTGTTCTTCCTGTACCTCGCGATGGTCTTCTGGACCGTCCGCGACGCGCAGCAGCGGACCGAGAACCCGATCATGCCGTACCTGGCCGGGCTCATGGTCGTCGTCCTCAACCTGCTCGGGCTGTTCCTGTACCTGATCGTCCGCCCGCGCGAGACGCTCGCCGAGGCATACGAGCGGCAGCTGGCGGAGGAGAGCCTCCTCGCGGAGGCGGAGCAGCGCGTCGTCTGTCCGACCTGTCACGAGCGCGTGCAGGAGGACTACGTCCTCTGTCCGACCTGCCGCACCAAGCTGAAGCGGATGTGCCCCTCCTGCGCCAAGCTCATCCGGCCCGAGTGGAGCATCTGCCCCTACTGCGCGAAGGACTTCGACGAGCGCGACTGGACGGTGCACGCCGGCGGCAGGGTCGCCGCGTCCGGCAAGGCCGCGACCGCGACCGCCTCGCGCGAGCCGACGGAGCGGATCACCACCACGTAGCCGGAGGGTTGCGGCGCGTTCTCTAGCAGCGCCGCGGCCGGCCCAGTCCTCCGCCGCCTTGCGATCAGGGTGCCCGATCGCAAGGCGGGCGCGATATACCTGTTCCCATGGCCCGACGTAAGAAGCCCCAGCCGCCAGTGATCGGGGACATGCCGGACGAGGATCATGAGCGCTACGCCGGACAGTGGGTCGCTGTCAAGGATGGCCGAGCGATCTTCGGGTCGCCGGACGGCAAGGCTGTGTGGGACTGGCTCGACGAGCAGGGGATCGAGGAAGCGACGATCCTGCGTTTGCCCGGCAAGAACGATCCGAAGACCTGGACATACGGGAGCATCCAAACCGCGCACTGCTGATCCCCTACCGCACGCTTCACGGCGACGACGTCGCTCGGCCGTATGTCATGTGCTCAGTCCCCGGCCGCGCGCGCCGGCTGCCTGCTTTGGTCGATTCCGGAGCCGATGGGTCGTCACTTCCGGTCTGGATCGCTGAGGCGCTCGAGATCCCCTACGACCGCGCACGGATACGAGTCGCGTCCGGCGCTGGAGGTGACTTCCCTGAGTACGCGGCCGACACGGACGTCGTGATCCATTCAGAGATCGGACCGGTCACGTTGATCCGTCCGAGCATCAACGCGGCGCTGCCGTTCATGCTGTTCGGTCGACGCGACTTCTTCGATGGGCGGCGTGTGTGCTTCGACCAGCGCACTCGGCGCATCGAGATCCGCTGATGCCCGCCATCCACGAGTGGCCGGAGTCCATGCGCCCGCGCGAGCGGCTCGCCGAGCGCGGGGCCGGCGCGCTCTCGGACGCCGAGCTCCTCGCGATCCTCATCGGGAGCGGCCGGCCCGGGAAGTCAGCCGTCGCGACCGCGCAGAGCGTCCTCGAGAAGGCTCGCGGCATGCGTGGCCTCGTCCAGCTCGACCACACGCAGCTGCGCGGGCTTGGGATCGGTCCGGCGACGGCGATCAAGGTCGCGGCGGCGCGTGAGTTCGCGCGCCGCACGGTCACGACCGGCCTCGAAGGCGACGTCATCGGCACGCCAGACTCCGCGGCGCGCGCTCTTCAGCCGTACTTCGCGCACCTCGACCGCGAGGAGGTCAAGGTCGCGCTCCTGTCCAGGAAGCACCGGCTGCTCGGGGTCGTCGACGTGTATGCGGGCAACGTCGCGGGAACGAGCGTCCGCATCGGCGAGCTGTTCACCGAGGCGATCCGCCGCAACGCGCCCGCGATCGTGCTCGGCCACAACCATCCATCGGGCGATCCGACGCCATCCGCCGACGACCTCCGCACCACGCGAGACGCGGTCGCGGCCGGTCGCTTGCTCGGTATCGACGTGCTCGACCACGTCGTCTTCGGCGCGGGCCGCTGGATCAGCCTCGGCGCCCGTCAGGACGATCGGACGGCCAGCCGCTGATATAGCGCGCATCCAGCCGACCCCGCATCGATCCTCGCGAGGCGGGGTCAGCGGCTATCCTTCGGCCGATCGCACGCGCGTGTTGAAGGGATCCCACCGTGATGGACTTCTTCGGGCTCTTCTCCCGTGACATCGGCATCGATCTCGGCACGGCGAACACGCTCGTTCACGTGCGCGGCCGCGGCATCGTCATCAGCGAGCCGTCGGTCGTCGCGAAGGACGTGCGCACCGGCGCCATCGTCGCGATCGGCGCGGAGGCCAAGCGCATGGTCGGACGCACGCCAGCGTCGATCGTCGCGATCCGTCCGCTGAAGGACGGCGTGATCAGCGACTTCGACATCACCGAGCAGATGCTTCGCTACTTCATCCAGAAGGTGCACGATCGCTTCGCGCTCTTCCCGCGCCCGCGCGTCGTGATCGGGATCCCCTCGGGAGTCACCGAGGTCGAGAAGCGCGCGGTGCAGGACGCCGCGGTGAGCGCGGGCGCGCGATGGGCGCGTCTCGTCGAGGAGCCGATGGCCGCCGCGATCGGCGCGGGGCTTCCGGTGAACGAGCCGTCGGGTTCGATGATCGTCGACATCGGCGGCGGCACCACAGAGGTCGCGGTCACGTCGCTCGGCGGGATCGTCGTCTCGCGCTCGATCCGTGTCGGCGGCGACGAGATGGACGAGGACATCGTTTCGTACGCGCGCCGTGAGTTCAATCTCCTGATGGGCGAGCGGACCGCCGAGGACATCAAGATCGCGATCGGATCCGCGTACCCGCTCGACGAGGAGGTCTCGACCTTCTTCCGCGGACGCGATCTGCTCACCGGCCTGCCGCGGTCGATCGAGGTGACGAGCGCGCAGATCCGCGAGGCCATCGAGCCGAGCGTCACGCAGATCGTGGACGCGGTGAAGGACACCATCGAGGAGACGCCGCCCGAGCTCGTCGCCGACATCATGGATCAGGGCATCTACGTCGCCGGCGGCGGGGCGCTGCTGCGCGGGCTCGACACGCGCGTCGCGGAGGCCACGCAGATGGCCGTGCACATCGCCGACGATCCGCTCACCTGCGTGGTGCGCGGCACGGGCAAGATCCTCGAGGAGCTCGTCACGTACGACCGTGCGCTCGTCACGGAGACGTACGCGGTGCTGCCCCGATGAAGGGGGGTCGCAGGGGGGCACAGCCCCCTTGCGAGGAATAGGTGGCCGCGCTCGGGCGCGTCCGGACCGAGCGGTCCCGCCGCAATGACAGCGGCGTCCTTCGGCAGTTCACGCTGCTCTTCGTCATCGCGCTCGCGCTGCTCGTCGCCCGGAACACGTCGCCCGTCCGCGACGCCTCCACCGCGGTGACGGCGGCCCTCGTGCCGTTCGAGCGGGCGCTCGCGCAGCTCGGCACCGGGATCGGCAGCTTCGGCGAGTCCATCAGCGAGATCCAGCGCCTGCGCGCCGACAACGCGCGCATGCGCGGCGAGATCGACCAGCTCACCATCGAGAACGTCCGCCTGCGGGAGCGCGCCATCGCGGCGCAGCAGGCGACGAAGCTCGAGGCCGTCGCTCGCGCGATCCCGTTCGAGACCGTGGCGGCCCCCGTCATCGCGCGCGACCCCAGCGGGGTGCTGCAGACGGTGATGATCGGTGCGGGCACCGACCAGGGCGTGAAGGTCGGCCACGTGATCGTCTCCGACCAGGGCGTCGTCGGCCGCGTGAGCGAGGTGGGACCGTCGTACGGCAAGGTCCTGCTCCTCACCGACCCGGCCTCGACGGTCTCGGCGATCGTCCAGGGCTCGCGCGCGACCGGCATCGTGCGCGGGCAGTACGGCGACACGCTCGTCATGGAGTGGATCCTCCAGACGGAGCAGGTCGCGGTGGACGACGTCGTCATCACCGCCGGCCTCGCCATCGGCGACGACCTGCGCTCGCTCTACCCCAAGGGCCTGGTCATCGGGACGGTCGTCGCGCTGGACCGCGCCGAGAACGCGGCCTACAAGCGCGCGATCGTGCTCCCGGCCGTGGACCTGCGCCGCCTCGAGCACGTGCTCGTCGTCAAGACGAGCTGATCCCGGCCGGCTGGCACAGCCGCATCGCCTCGTCCGACCGCACGACGAGGACCTGGACCCCATCGCACACCAAGACGGCGGGTCGGGGCGTTATACCGAACGGTGAGAAAGGTAGGGGCCCCCCTCGTGCTCGTCCTGCGGGCGTTCCTCATCGCCGCGCTGGTGATCGCTGTCGGTCGCCCAAGCGTTGCCATGGGGTACGGACGAGGAGGAGGGGTCGAGACCCTGACGAAGCACCCGGAGGCGGCTCCACAGTCGTCCTCACTCACTGCCCCGGCCGGGATGCGCATCCTCGTCACCTTCCGCGCCGATGCGACGGAGGCGGAGCGCGCCGACGCGGTCCGCAGCGTCAACGGCTGGATCGACGCCGAGATCCCCGCGATCGGCATCACACGCATCGCGCTCCCCGGCGACGCGAACGACGCGTTCGGTGACGGTGCGGCTGTCGCGGCGGCGCTCGCCCGCCACCCGGCCGTCGCGAGCGCGGAGCTCGACTCGATCGTCCGCCTCTCGTTCGACCCGAACGACCAGTACTACCGGACCGACCCCTACGTGAGCCTCGGGCAGTGGGGCATCCGGAAGGCGTTCGTGGACAAGGCATGGGACGTCACGCGGGGCGCGCCGAACGTGATCGTCGCCATCCTCGACACGGGCATCGATCCCGATCATCCCGACCTCGTCGGCGCGCTGGCGCCGGGCGAGACCTTCGTCAGCCAGCCGTCGAGCGGCTGCGATCCCGCGGCGAGGAAGGACGACAACTCGCACGGGACGCACGTGGCCGGGATCGTCGCCGCGACGGGCAACAACGCCAGCGGCATCGCGGGCGTCGCGTTCGGCGCGAAGGTCATGGGCATGAAGGTCCTCGACTGCACCGGCGTCGGCTCGCTCTCCGACGTCGCGAACGGGCTCATCTGGGCCGTCGACCACGGGGCGAGGGTCGTGAACCTCTCGCTCGGATCGCCCTTCGACAGCACCGCGCTGCGCAGCGCGGTCACCTACGCCGTGAACAAGAACGTCCTCGTCGTGAGCGCCGCGGGCAACTGCGGCACCAGCGGGGACCGCTGCACCAGCCTGCATCAGACCGAGTACCCGGCCGCGTATCCGGAGGTCGTCTCCGTCGGCGCGACGGACACCGACGACACCGTCGCGTTCTTCTCGACCCGCAACGCCACCGTCGACGTCTCCGCTCCGGGCCGGCGCATCGTCAGCACGGCGCCGACGTACGCGACCTACCTCTCGCGCCGCAGCACGAACCCGGCGACGACGACGTACGCGGTCTTCAGCGGGACGAGCCAAGCGTCTCCGTTCGTGGCCGGCCTCGCCGCGCTCATCCTGAGCGCCGAGCCGGCCCTGAGCCAGAGCGCGGTGTTCGAGCGCATCCGGTCGACGTCCGACGACCTCGGCGCCGCGGGACGGGACGACGGCTACGGCGTCGGCCGCGTCAACGCCGTCCGCGCGGTCTCGTCCACCGGCGAGCGCTACGGCGCCACGTACGACACCAGCGCGCTGCCGAGGAGCGCCGCCGTCGCGAAGGCGTTCACCGCCCGCGTGGCCGTGACGAACACGTCGTCCTTCGCCTGGCGCGCGACCGACCCCAGCGCGGTGCGGCTGCGCTGGAGCTGGCTCACCGCGGCGGCCCAGCCCGTCCCGGGCGGCAGCGGCACGATGCCGCTGGCGGCCGAGGTCGCGCTGAACGCGGCCGCCACGTTCAGCGGCACGATCGCGGCGCCGGCGGCCGCGGGCAACTACACGCTGCGCCTCGACCTCGAGCGCGCCGGTACCACCCTCTTCAGCTCGAAGGGCGCGGCCACGGCGAACGTCGCGGTGACCGTCGGCAGCGGCTTCGGCGCGGCCTACGCGCCCGTGGCGGGCACGTCGAGCTTCGACGCCGGGGCCACAGCGCAGGTCGTCGTGACGCTGACGAATACCGGGACCGAGACCTGGCCGGCCGCCGGGCCGACACCGGTCCGTCTCTCCTACCACCTGCTCCGCTCGGGGACCACGGTCATCTGGGACGGGCAGCGCGCCCGGCTCGCGGCCGACGTTCCCTCCGGCGGCAAGGTCACGCTCTCCGTGCCGGTGCTCGTGCCGTCGGCGCCGGGCCCGTACACGCTGCGGCTCGACGCGGTGCAGGAAGGCGTCGCGTGGTTCTCCGGGGTCGGCGTCGCTCCGACGGACGTGGTCATCACCGTGCGCGCCGCCTACGTCGCGTCGTACGTCCTGACCGCGGCGCCGTTCCTGCTCCCCGGCGGCCGCGGCACGATGCCCGTGACGATCACGAACACGGGCACGTCCTCGTGGACCTCGTCGGGGCCCACACCCGTGCGCGTCGCCTACCACCTCACCGACGCGAGGGGGACCGTCATCGTCTGGGACGGGACGCGCACGCCGCTCGCCGCCGACGTCGCGCCGGGCGCGAAGGTGGACCTCGCGCTCACCGTCGACGCGCCGGCCAGCGGCGGCGCGTACCGCCTGCGCGTCGACGTGGTGCGTGAGGGCGTCGCGTGGTTCAGCGGTCTCGGCGCGCCGACCGCGGACACCGACCTGCTCGTCGTGGCGGACTACCGCGCGGGGCTCCCGGGCGGCGCGCTCACGGTGTCGCGAGCGGACCCCGTGGCGCAGGTCGCCGTGAAGAACACCGGCGTCGCGCTGTGGACGCCGGGGGGGCCGCACCCGGTGAACGTCGGCGTCCACTGGTATGACGCGAGCGGGCGCGTCCTGGTGTGGGACGGGCCGCGCACTCCGCTCCCTGCCGCCGTCGCCGCGAACGCGACGGTCACGATCACCGTCCGGCTCGGCCCGCCGCCCGCGGGCGCGGCGTTCGTCGCGATCGATCTCGTCTCCGAAGGGATCGCCTGGTTCGCTCGAGGACCCGTGCGTCCGGTGACGTTCGTTCCCTGACCCCGTTGATACGCTCGTGGGCATGAGGACGGGCGCGCTCGCCGCGCTTGCGCTCGGCTGCCTGTTGCTGGCGCAGGGGACCCTCGCCGCCGCGTCGCCCGCGGCCGTTCCGCTGGCCGCGACGTACCAGGCGGCGATGCCCCCGTCCATGGGCGCGGCCTCGGACGTGGCCGTGGCCGTCACCGTCACGAACACGGGCGACGAGACCTGGAAGAGCTTCGGGCCGCCCGCGACGACGTTCCCCGCGCCCGGCCAGATCGCCCTCTCGTACCACTGGTACGACGCGTCCGGCAACGCGGTCGTCTGGGACGGCATCCGCACGGGCCTTGGCGCCGACGTCGCGCCCCAGGGCACGCGAGCCGTGAGCGCGCGGCTCCGCGCCCCGGCGGCGCCGGGCCTCTACCTCCTGCGGCTGGCGCTGGTGAAGGAGGCCGTCGCCTGGTTCCCGCCGAGCCAGCCGTATCCGGTGCAGGTGACGCCCGCGTTCAACGCCCGCTTCACGCAGCCGCAGGTCACGCCGCTCCTGGTGGGACAGAGCTACGTCGTTCCCGTCACCGTGACGAACGGCGGCAGCGCGACGTGGACGGCACAGGGCTCGAACCCGGTGACGCTCAGCTCGCACTGGCACGACAGCACCGGCGCCGCCGTCGTGTGGGACGGCCCGCGCACCCCGCTGGCCGCGGACGTCGCGCCGGGCGCGGCGGCCACGATCCAGGCGCGCATCACGGCGCCGGTGAAGGCCGGCACCTACACGCTCACGTTCGATCTCGTGCGTGAGGGCGTCGCCTGGTTCGCGTCGCTCGGCAGCACGCCGGCACGGCTGGGCCTCACCGTCGCGCCCGTCACGTACGCCGCCACCTACGGCGTCAGCGTCAGCGCGGCCAGCTACATCGGCGAGACCAAGACGCTGCCCGTGACGATCGCGAACACCGGCAACGTGCCGTGGAACGCCGCGAACCCGGTGAACCTCGCGTACCACATCCTGGACGCGCGAGGGAACGTCGTCGTGTGGGACGGCCCCCGCGTGCTGCTCGGCGACGTCGCGGTCGGCGCGACCAAGCAGGTGGCGCTCTCGTACACGTCGCCGACGACGATCGGGGACTACGTGCTCGCCATCGATGCGGTGCGCGAGGGCGTCGCCTGGTTCAGCGGCCTCGGGACGCCGCCGGTGCGCCTGCCGATGAAGGTCGACAGCGGCTACGGTGTCGGCTACGGCGGCACCACGACGCCGGCCCTGGCGACGATCGGCGCGCTGGTCACCCTGCGCGTGGAAGTGAACAACTACGGGCCGCGCACGCTGACCGCCGTCGGGCCGAACCCGGTGCACCTCTCGTACCATCTCTACGGTCCGACGGGCAACACCATCACCTGGGACGGCCTGCGCGGGTTCCTCCCCGGCGACATCCCGCCGGGCCAGAGCGCGAGCGTCGAGGTGGCGGTGCAGCTGCCGTCCACCGTCGGGACCTACACCATCGCGTGGGACCTCGTGCAGGAGGGCGTCGCGTGGTTCTCGCAGCTCGGCCTCGGCCAGAAGCGCGAGACCGTGGCCGTGCAGCCCGGCGTCACCTTCTACGGCAAGGGCTTCGGACACGGCCTGGGGATGAGCCAGTACGGCGCGCAGGGCATGGCGACCGGCGCCGGTGGCCGCCCGCCGATGACGGGCGAGCAGATCGTCGCGTACTACTACCCGGGCACGACGCTCTCGACGATCCCCCCGAGCAGCCTGAACAACGCCATCCGCGTGCTGCTCTCGCAGCCGAGCTCGCAGGGTCGCTACTCGTGCGGCGCGGCGTACTTCGAGTCGAGCATCGCGAACCTCTCCTCGGCCGGCGGCTTCCGCGTGCTGAACGAGGGCGCGGGCAACGCCGAGGTCTTCCGCGCGTCGCCGAACGTGAGCGTGCAGATCCAGGCGACCGGCGGCGTCGTGCGGGTGTGGAACCAGGCGACGGCCACGCCGACGAGGGTGTACGAGGGCCCGGGCCCGATCGTGACCGTGCCGCTCGACGCGTCGAAGCCGACGAACTTCCTGGAGAAGGGGATCTACCGCGGCAACTTCCGCTTCACCAACCTCGGCAACACGCTGCGCGTGCTGAACGTCGTCTCGTACGACGACTACGTGCGCGGCGTCGTGCCCATCGAGATGCTGAGCAACTGGCATCTCCAGGCCTACCGGGCGCAGGCGATCGCCGCGCGCACGTACGCGCACAACTCGTACAGGGGCGGTGCGCGCGACTACGACGTGCTCGAGGACCAGTCCGACCAGTGCTACGGCGGCGTGCAGATGAAGAGCGGGCGCGTCATCGAGAGCCCGATCACGAACCAGGCGGTGGACCAGACGCTCGGGCGGATCCTCACGTACAACGGCCAGTCCATCCGCGCGTACTTCTCGTCGTCGAACGGCGGCTACAGCAAGGCCGTCGGCTGCTGGCAGAACAACGTCATCACCGCCGGCGGGACGCCGCAGTGCGGCCCGAGCGAGCCGTACCTCTCGCCGGTCCCCGATCCATGGGACCTCGCCGTGACGACGCCGACCACGAATCGCAACGCGAGCTGGACCGTCAGCTTCACCAGCGCGCAGATCCGCACCGCCGTGCTGAACTACCGCGGCATCGACATCGGCACGCTGCTTTCCGTGGACCTGTCGAACAGGCAGCCTGCCGTGGTCGGTCACGCCACGAGCATCAAGGTCGCGGGGACCGCGGCGACGCTGGAGCTGAACGCGGACCGTCTCCTGCGCGACTACTTGTTCCTGCGCTCGACCATGGTCCGGCTGGCCCCCTGGTAAGAGCCGGAGGCCGTTAGAGACGGCTTCGAGACCTCGTCACACCACCCGAACGCTTTCGTTTCGCTTACACAAGGCCCCTTCCCTGTAGCAGAATGCGCATCGCGCGCATCGGGGGAAGGTGGCGAGGAGGAAAGGGGACCTTCTTGCGCCGACGCGCGGTGCTTCGCGGGCTCGCGGCTTCCGTGGGGCTGACCTTCGTTCCGCGTCCCCAGCCCGGTGCCGCCGCCCGCCTCGATCTGAGCGCGCAAGCGAAGGCCGCCGGCGCCGGCGCGCCCGTGTCCGGGAAGACCGTCGCGCGCCAGGTCGACCACGCCGTCCCCGCGGTGATGATCGGCGTCGTGCGCCTGCCGACCGGCGAGATCGTCCCCACCGCCGACGCCGGCTCGACCGGCGGCGGCACGATCTCTGTCACCTCGCATGTCGTCGACGCCGGGCAGCTCTTCGAGCGCGTCGGTGTCCACTACCGCGCGGCGCGCGGGGCCGAAGGATCGATCTTCGTCGAGATCCGCGCCTCGTCGGATGGCGCCGGCTGGACGGAGTGGCAGGCGCTGCACGTGGACGACGCCCTCACCGACCCGTTCACGAACACCTACTACATCGAGCCCGCGCCCGTGCCGCAGACCTCGCGTCTCGCGCAGTACCGCGTGTGGCTCACGGGCGGCGATCCCGCCGACCTGCGGCATCTCGCGCTCACGTTCCTCGACGTCAACGACCTGAACGCGGGCCCGATCGCGCGCCTGTTCACCGGCATCCGCCACGCGCTCGCGGATGGGTTCGAGAGCTCGAGCGTCGCACTCGCCGCGCCGACCGGTCCGTCGAAGGTGCTCACGAGAGCGGACTGGGCCGCGGACGAGACGCGCATGAAGTGGACGCCGAAGTACGTCCCGTGGCAGAAGGCGCTCGTCCATCACACCGTCACCGCGGACGGCGGCACCAACGTCGCCGCGGAGATCCGCAGCATGTACTACTTCCACGCGGTCACCAGGGGCTGGGGTGACATCGGCTACAACCACCTCGTCGACAAGTTCGGCAACATCTGGATCGGCCGGCAGGGTGGGGACAACGTCGTGGCCGGGCACGCGTACGGCTGGAACGACGGCACGCTCGGGATCGCGGCGATCGGTGACTTCAGCGTCGCATCACCGACCGGCGCGATGCAGGGCGCGATCGCGAACGTCGTCGCGCTGAAATTCAAGCAGCTCGGCATCCAGCCGTACGGCAACAGCGCGTTCACGCACGAGGAGCAGCGCGGCGACGGCTCGTGGACGAAGGTGACGACGGTCGTCGCGAACATGATCGCCCACCGCGACGCGAGCTACGTCGTCGGGAAGGTCGGCGGCCAGACCGCGTGCCCCGGCAACAGGATCTACAACATGCTCGACGGGCTGCGCGGCCTCGCGCAGAACGGGTGGACGAACGGCTACACCTACCTCGTCCGCATCGACCCGCTGCTCGCGCCCGCCGGGGTCCCCGGCCAGGCCGTGCAGGTGCCGGTCACGGTGCGGAACCTCGGGACCGCCGTCATCCCCGCGGGCACGCTCGTGAGCTATCGCGTCCTGCGTAGCGGCAGCGTCGTGATGCAGGGCAGCGGCGTCGCGCTCGCGCAGCCGATCGCCGCGGGAGCCGTGGCCCTCGTCACCGTGCCCTTCGTCGGTCCGCCCATCGGCGAGTACGTCGTGCGCTGGGACCTGCAGACGGGCGGCCTGTGGTGGAGCACCGCGTTCAACACGCCGTTCCGCGACGTGTGGTTCCGCTCGGCCGACTGGAGCGCCGACTGGATCTCCGACAACGTCTCGCGCAACTGGACCGCCGGCGAGACGCGCACGGTCACCGTCACCGTGAAGAACGACGGCGGCCGCGCGTGGAACGCGGCCGGCACGAACCCGGTCCGCCTCGGCTACTACTGGATCTCGAACGCGACCGGCAACCGTTTCGACGGCCAGGCCAAGCTGCCGCTGCCGTACGACGTCATGCCCGGTCAGACGATCACGCTCACCATGCCCGTCGTCGCTCCGGTCTACCCGACCAACTACACGATGTGGCTCGACCTCCACAAGGAGAACGAGTTCTGGTTCCGCGACAAGGGCCTCGCTCCCGACGACACGCCGGTCACCGTGAGCACCGACTTCAAGGCGCAGTACACGCTGCCGTCGCCGCTCCCGCCGCTGGGCGCGGGCAAGACCGCGCTCATCCCGGTCCAGATCACGAACGCCGGGCGCGGGACCTTCCCGGTGACGAGCCTGTTCCCGGTGAACCTGGGCTACCACTGGTACGACGCCGCGGGGAAGGTCGTCACGTGGGATGGCGCCCGCACGAAGCTGCCCGCGGACCTGCTGTCGGGCCAGAGCGTCACGCTGCAGGCCGAGGTCACGCCGCCGGCCACGGGCGGGACGTACGACCTGCGCTTCGACCTGGTGCAGGAGGGCATCGGCTGGTTCAGCGACAAGGGCGTGATCACGCCGCGCCTGGTAGCGGCGGTGGCGGGTCCGGTGATCCCGGTCTACGCGGCCGTGTACCAGCCCGGCGTCTCCGCGCTGGCGCAGAGCGGCGGGCTCGCCGCCGTGCCGTTCACGATCACGAACAAGAGCAACTTCACCTGGTCGCCGGCGGGCCCGAACCCGGTGACGCTCAGCTACCACTGGCTGAACGCGAACGGGCAGGTCGTCGTGTGGGACGGCAAGCGCACGCGGCTGAGCGCGGACGTCGCGCCGGGCCAGAGCGCTCCGCTGATGGCGCAGGTCGCGTTCCCCGCGACGGAAGGCACGTATCGCCTGCGCTGGGACCTCGTGCACGAGGGCATCGCCTGGTTCAGCAGCAAGGGGGTCGCGCCGCTGGAGCAGGTCGTCGTCGTGGGACCGCCGCCGTTCTACGGCGGATCGATGGACGTGTCGAAGGTGCCCTCGGCGATGGCGCCGCAGCTGCAGACCACCGTGCCGCTGCGCGTGCAGAACATGTCCAACTTCGCGTGGGACACGCTCGTGAACCTGTCGTACCACTGGTACGACGCCGCCGGGAAGGTCGTCGTCTGGGACGGCCTGCGCACGCCGCTCGCGGGCATGGCGCCGAAGGAGGTGCGCTCGATCAGCGCGGTCGTCGAGGCGCCCAGGACGCCGGGCTCCTACACGCTGCGCTTCGACATCGTGCAGGAAGGCGTGACGTGGTTCTCGGGCAAGGGGATGCTGCTCGCGCCGATCCAGGTCGCCGTCGAGGTGCCGCCCTACGGCGCGACGTACGCCGCGCCCGCGACGCTGAGCGGCGCACCGAACCTCGGCATCGTCATCCCCGTGTCCGTGACCAACACGGGCTCCCTTGTGTGGCAGCCAGGCGTGATCAACCTCTCGTACCACGTCCAGGGCGCCGGCGGTGCGGTCGCCCTCTGGGACGGACAGCGTTCGCCGCTGGTGCAGCCGATCGCTCCGGGCCAGACCGCGGTGGTCAACGCATTCGTGAAGCTCCCCGCGGCCGCGGGCAGCTACGTGCTCACGTGGGACCTCGTCCGCGAAGGGGTCACGTGGTTCTCGGGCCAGAACGTCCGCGGCGGCACCACGGCGCTCGTCGCCCAGTAGCCGCCTACGCCACCAGCGGCGCGAGATCGAAACTCGGATCGAACGGGTTCAGGTACATCGCGACATATGTGGTGCGCCAATACTGACCCCGACCGCGCCTCCCTCGGTTGACGCATGCGACGCGCATGCGCAATATGGGACCGATGGCCAAGATGGTGCAGATCCGGAACGTTCCCGACCGCCTCCACCGCGAGCTGGCGCGCCGCGCCAAGGCGCGAGGGATGCCTCTGACGCGCTACCTCGAAGAGATCCTCGAGCGGGAGGTGGCGCGGCCGCCGCGCGCGGAGGTGTTCGCTCGGGTCAGGGCAGCGGGCTCGGTAGACCTAGGTATCAGAGCCGCGGAGATCGTCCGGGGCGAGCGCGACGCGCGAGGCAGGCCCTGAGAGCGGTCCTCGACGCGTCCGCTCTCGTCGAGTACCTGCTGTCGACAGCGCGCTCCGGCGTCGTCCGCGCCGTCGTGGAGGACGAGAGCGCTGACCTGCTGGTTCCGGCGCTCTGCGATGTGGAGGTGGTCTCCGCTCTGCGCCGTCTCGTGCTTCAGCAGCGTGTGTCTCTGGAGCGCGCGCGCGAAGCGCTCGGCTCGTACCTCGAGCTGCCCCTGGAACGTGAGGGCCACGAGGCGCTCTTGGGCCGCGTGCTCGACCTGCGGAACAACTTCGGCGCGTTCGACGCGGTCTATGCGGCGCTCGCCGAGTCGCACGACGCCACGCTCGTGACCGCTGATGACAAGCTGGCCCGAGCGGCCCGGACGCACCTGAGGCTGGCGCTCATCGAGGCCTGACCCCTCCGGCTGCCTGGCGCTGACCTGACCTACGGCAGGCGCGGCTCCGGCGTTCGCTGTCTCGCGTGGAACAGGCGGTACAGGGTGACCTCTTCCTCCTCAGGGGCATACCGGTACCACGCGACGAACGGCGCGCGACGCAGCCTACGCCGCCGCAGAGTCCGTTCTTCGTGCCGCGCCAGCTCTCGACCCGCGAGCGGATAAATGCCGAGCAGTGTCCTCAGTTCCGCGAGGTCGCCGAGCAGCCCGAGGACGCGATCGGCGTCCTCCTGCGCGACGAGATG
>JACPEQ010000176.1 GCA_016183435.1 Chloroflexota bacterium | reverse complement strand
TCGGACGATCCGCGCGTCGTGGCGGCGGCGCACGCAGCGTTGGACCGCTGGCGCTACGGGATGTCGTCGGTCCGGTTCATCAGCGGGACGCAGGCGATCCACACCGAGCTGGAGGAGCGGCTGACCGGGTTCCTCGGCACGCAAGCGACGATCCTGTACGGATCCTGCTTCGACGCCAACGGCGGGCTGTTCGAGAACCTCTTCACCGAGGACGACGCGATCATCAGCGACGCGCTGAACCACGCGAGCATCATCGACGGCGTCCGGCTCTCGAAGGCCCAGCGCTTCCGCTACGCGAACAACGACATGGCGGACCTCGAGCGGCAGCTCCAGGCGACGGCCGGCTGTCGCTATCGGATCGTCGCGACGGACGGCGTGTTCTCGATGGACGGGATCGTCGCCGATCTCGAGCGCATCTGCGACCTCGCCGACCGCTACGGCGCGCTCGTCATGGTCGACGACTCGCACGCGGTCGGCGTGATGGGCGCGAGCGGACGCGGCTCGCACGAGCACGCCGGCGTCATGGGCCGCGTCGACCTGCTCACGGGGACGCTCGGCAAGGCCCTGGGCGGTGCCTCGGGCGGGTACACGAGCGGCCGGCGCGAGCTCGTCGAGTACCTGCGCCAGCGCTCCCGCCCGTACGTCTTCTCGAACACGCTCATGCCGGCGATCGCGGCGACGTCGGTCGCCGTGCTCGACCTGCTCGGCTCGACGAGCGACCTGCGCGATCGGCTGTTCGACAATGCGCGCCGCTTCCGCGAGGGGATGACGGCGAGTGGCTTCCGGCTCGTCCCGGGCGCGCACCCCATCGTCCCGGTGATGCTCGGGGACGCCGCCCTGGCGGCGCGGATGGCCGAGCGCCTGCTCGAGCTGGGGGTCTACGTGATCGCGTTCTCGTTCCCCGTCGTGCCGAAAGGGCAGGCCCGCATCCGCGTGCAGCTGTCCGCCGCGCACAGCGCGCACCAGGTGGACCAAGCGATCCGCGCCTTCGCGACCGTCGGCCACGAGCTCGGTGTCATCGCATGAGGGCGCTGGTGAAGAGCCGGGCCGAGCCCGGCCTCTGGATGGAGGAGGTCCCGCGGCCCTCGATCGGACCGAACGACCTGCTCGTCCGCGTGCGCTACGCGTCGATCTGCGGCACCGACCTGCACATCTGGGAGTGGAACCCCTGGGCCCAGCGCACCATCCGCATCCCGCTCGTCGTCGGTCACGAGTTCGAGGGCGAGGTGGTCGAGATCGGCAGCGAGGTCAGCGGGTTCGAGGCCGGCGGCCGCGTGGCGGTCGAGGGCCACGTGACGTGCGGCCACTGCCGCAACTGCCGCGCCGGGCGGCGGCACCTGTGCCGGAACGCCGTCGGGATCGGCGTCCACCGCGACGGCGCCTTCGCCGAGCTCATCGCCATTCCCGCGGTGAACGCGTACGTCATGCCCCCGGGCATGCCCGATGAGATCGGCAGCTGCCTCGACCCGCTCGGGAACGCGGTGCACAGCGCGCTGTCCTTCGACCTCGTGGGCGAGGACGTGCTCATCACCGGAGCGGGGCCCATCGGGGTCATGGCCGCGGCCGTCTCGCGCTTCGTCGGCGCGCGCTACGTCGTGGTCACCGACGTCAACCACTACCGCCTGGCCCTCGCGCGGCGGATGGGCGCGACGCTCGCGGTCGATCCGACGGCCACGACGCTGCGTGACGTCATGCGTGAGCTCGGCATGCGCGAGGGCTACGACGTGGGCCTGGAGATGTCGGGGAATCCCGAGGCGCTGCGGTCGATGCTCGAGGTCATGAACAACGGCGGGCGGATCGCGCTGCTGGGCATCCCCGACCGCGAGGTGCCGATCGACTTCGACACGGTCATCTTCCGCGGCCTCGTGCTCAAGGGCATCTACGGCCGGGAGATGTTCGAAACCTGGTACCGGATGGGCGTGATGCTCCAGAGCGGGCTCGACATCACGCCGGTCATCACGCACCGCTTCCCCGCCGCGCGCTTCGCCGAGGCGTTCGAGGTCGTGCGGTCCGGACAGTGCGGGAAGGTCGTCCTCGACTGGCGATAGGCTTCGCGCCCATGCGTGGAAAGCGGGCGTGCGGGTGGAGAGCCCGCGCTAGCGACCCGCGAGCTCCTGAGCGACCGGCGCGAAGTCCTCCATGGCCTCGACCGGGATCGTCCAGTATGTGATCCCGAGCCGCTCGCGGTAGCGGAGCACTTGGTCCCGGATCGCGGAGCGGGTGCCCGCGAGCACGTAGGGCGACCCGATGAGACCCGTGACGAGCGCTTCGAGGCCCGCGCCGAGCGCCGCGATGGGCCGCCGGCCGTCGAGAACGTTCACATGCGCCACCCAGGCGCAGAGCTCGATCCCGTCGAAGCGGGCGCCGGCCGCTTCCCGCAGGCGCTCGACCTTCGCGGCCGTGGCGTTCGTCGTCGCCTCGCTGATGCGCGGCCGTCCGACGGGCGTCATCTGCGGGATGAAGGAGACGATGTCCGCCTCCCGACCGGCGATGCGCATCATCCGCGGTCCGCCGCCGCCGATGACGAGCGGCGGGTGCGGCCGCTGCACCGGCATGACGCCGATCTCCGCGCCACGGATCCGGTAGTGCGCGCCCTCGAAGTCGACGCGCTCGCCGGCGAAGAGCCGCTTCATGATCGCGATGCCCTCCACCATGCGGTCCACGCGCACCTTCGGCGCGTCGTACGGCGTGCCGAGCTGCCGGTAGTCGCTGGCCATCCACCCGGCGCCGATGCCGAGCTCGACGCGACCGTGCGACAGCGCGTCGAGGGTCGCGGTCTCCCGCGCGAGCATCACCGGGCTCCGGTAGTCGTTGTCGAGGACGTGCACCCCGATGCGCAGCCGTGATGTCGCCACGGCGGCGGCGGCGAGCGCCGGCATCGGGGACAGCTGCGCGATGACGTGGTCCGGCATCAACAGCGCGCTGTAGCCGAGGTCCTCCGCGCGGCGCGCCTGCGCGGTCCAGCCTTCGGCCGTCCGCGGGCCGACGGCACGGACCGCGAAGCGGAATGCGTGCACCGGAGCAGGTATAGCCTCCGGGCAGGTGGACGCCCCTGAGATGGTCGGGAAGTGACCGCGGGGCGCTACCGCCGGGCCAGGAGCTCCGCGAAGTGCTTCTTGACCTTCTCCACCTTCGGCCGCGCGTTGAAGAGGATGTACGGCTCGAGCGGGTGCCGGGCCGCGTAGTCCTGGTGGTATTCCTCCGCCGGGTAGAAGCGGTCGAGCTTGGTCAGCTCGGTGACGATCTTCGAGTCGAAGACCTTCGCCGCGTCGAGCTGGCGGATGTACGCCTCGGCAACGCGCTGCTGCTCGTCGTCCACGTGGAGGATCGCCGAGCGGTACTGCCGTCCGACGTCGGCGCCCTGGCGATCGAGCTGCGTCGGGTCGTGGGCGATGGAGAAGAACACCTTCAGGATCTGCCCGAACGTGAGGCGGCCGGGGTCGTAGCGGACCGCGACGACCTCGGCGTGGTCCGTCGCGCCGCTGCACACCGTGCGGTAGTCCGCGGTCTGCGCGGTGCCGCCGGCGTAGCCGGAGACCACCGACCGCACGCCGTCGAGCTGCTTGTAAACGGCCTCGACGCACCAGAAGCAGCCCCCGGCGAGCACGGCCGTGCGCTCGGGGCCCGCGGCCCGGGAGGTGTCGATGCTTGGATCGGGGAAGCGCTCCGGTGGGACGTTCACGGCGACAGCGTATCGGGGTCGTGCGCGAGGTCGAGGAACGACGCGACCGTGCGCGTCGGGTCGCCTTCATCGCGCCGGCGGATCGCGACGATGCGGCGGCGGATCGGCCGGGCGCCCGCGATGGTCACGGGCCTGAGCTTTCGCGAGGCCAGCTCCGCGCGGACGGCCTGCCGCGGGAGCAGCGCGACGCCAAGGCCCTTGACCACGCAGCGCTTGGCGCCCTCGACGTTGTCCAGCTCGATGACACCGCGGGGCGCGACGCCGGCCTCGCGGAAGAGCGCCTGGGTGAGCTCGTTGTAGCTCGAGGCGCGGTCGAACGTGACCAGGTGCTCGCGCGCGAGCTCCGCGATCCGGATGCGGCCACGCTCAGCGAACGGATGCGAGGGCGCGACCACGAGGACGAGCTCGTCCTCGTACAGCGGCGTCGCCTCGATGTCCGGATGACGGATCTCGCGCACGAGTCCGATCTCGACCTCGTGCCGGAGCAGCAGGTCGAGGATCTCCTCGGAGTGGCCGGTGCGCACACTGAGGTGCACCTTCGGGTGAGCGTGTTGGAACCGGCGGAGCACGTCCGGCAGCAGGTACGTGCTCACCGCCGGCGATGCGCCGACCGCGAGCCGGCCGATCTCACCACGCCGCATCTGATCCACAGCGCGCGCGCCGTCCTCGATCGCGCCGAGGGCGCGTTCGGCGTGCGGCAGCAGCGCGCGACCGGCGTCGCTCAGGCGGACGCCGCGGCGCGTCCGCACGAAGAGGTCTGTCCCGAGCTCGCGCTCCAGTCCGCGAAGGCGCTCGGTGAGGGCGGGCTGGCTCAGGCCCAGCGCGTGCGCCGCGCGCGTGACGCTGCCGCTGCGCGTGATCTCGAGGAACGTGCGTACGTGCTCCAGGTGCACTTCGACCTCACATAAATGATCCCGATGCTGTTGATAGACATCATAGATGCGCTTGATATCTGGCACGGCACCTGCCATGGTCTCGCCCATGACGGAACAGATGGCGCTCGACGATGTGCGCGAATACCTGCCCGACAGCATGACCGGTCGCGCGCGGCCCGCGATCAGCGAGGCCGAGGTCGCTCCGTGTTGCTGCCCCGAGCTCTGCATGCGCGACCACGAGAACGAATAGCCCCCAGTAGCGGAATAGAGGAGAAAGATCCATGGCCGACCGTAGCAGCGCGCTGCTCCCGTCCGGGCTCACGGTGCCCGCTTCGCGTTCCGAGCGGTCCAGCACCCGGTTCCGGCGGCTGCTCGACGAGCGTCCCTACGTGCTCGCTCCCGGCGTGTACGACCCGATGACGGCCGAGATCGCGATGTATCACGGCTTCGATGCCGTCTACTTCAGCGGCTACTCCTTCGCGGTCGGGTACCTGGGGACCACGGACATGGACATCTACTCGAGCACCGAGATCGCGGACGGCGCGCGGCGGACGGTCCAGGCCCTGCGCAAGTTCCAGCTCACCATGGCCGTGGGCGATCCCGACCAGGGCATCCCGCCGAGGCGGCTCGAGATCCCCCCGCTCGTGGTCGACATGGACGCCGGCTACGGCAACGTCTTCAACGTGCAGCGCACGACCGAGCTGTACGTCAACGCGGGCGTCGCCGCGGCACACATCGAGGACCAGGTGACGCCGAAGCGCTGTGGCCACATCGCGGGAAAGGCGCTCGTCTCCGCCGGCGAGATGGTCGGCAAGCTGCGCATGGCCCGCGCCGTCGCGGACGATCTCGGCAGCGACATGGTGATCATCGCGCGCACGGACGGCGTCTCAGCGGTCGACGCTCCGGAGACGACGAGAGGCCTCGACCTCGCCATCGAGCGCGGCCTGCGCTACCTCGACAGCGGCGCCCCCGATCTGATATGGGCGGAGCTGCCAACGAGCGGGCGCGAGCCGGCGATCCGGTTCGCCGAGGAGGTGCACCGCCGCTTCCCGGACGCGCGGTTCGGCTTCAACTATTCGAGCTCGTTCCGATGGGACAAGGACCCCGACCCGATCTCGTTCGAGGAGCTCGGAGAGCTCGGCTACGAATTCATCTTCATCACGCTCGCGGCGCAGCACAGCGCGTCGCTGGGGATCGCGCGGCTGTTCAGGGGGCTACGCGAGCGCGGACACGAGGCATACGTCACGCTGCAGCGCGAGGAGTGGGCGGAGCCGGACCTGCCGACGAAGAGCCACCACTTCTTCTCCGGCGTGCCGTACCACCAGCACGTCGGGAAGGCATACGACGCGGGCCGGCTGGGCGCAGACGTGAAGGAGGACGTCCCGGAGGAGACGCGGGTCTAGCGAAGCTTTCGGTAGACCTCGCGGCGATGGCGCACGCGCAGGACGATGATCGTGCGCGAGCGGTCGTTCACGCGATAGACGATCCGATGGTCGCCGACGCGGACCCGGTACATGTCGATGCCACTGAGCTTCTGGCACCCGGGCGGCCGCGGATCTTGAGCGAGCGCTCTGATCTTTCGCTCGACCCGCTCGAACAGCATCGGTGACAGGCGTTCGAGGTCGCGATCGGACGAGGACTGGGTCTCAACCCGATACGCGGGCACGCTTCCTGAGCGGCTTCGGCTTGCGTGCGGTCGTGGCGTGCCGTGCCCGGATCTCGCGGACGACCTCATCGAAGGGTCGTGTCGTCTCTTCGCCGCGCTCTGTGCGCTGCTGCGCAAGGATCGCCTCGATCGAGTCGTCGAGGTACTCGAGCTGGTCGATCAGGGCCCGGTACTCCTTGATGTCGACCAGGACGGCACGCGGCTGGCCGCGCTGAGTGAGGTACACGTGCCCGTGCGCCTTGCCGAGCCGCGCGAGGACCTTTGCCATCTGAGCGCGCAGCTGCGCCACCGTGATGAATTCGTCGGCCATGACCGAACTGTACATCGGAGCGTACGTCGGCATGTACTTGCGGCATCACCGCCACCTCGGGAGGAGCTGCGAGTAGTTGTGCTGGTTCGCGGCCAGTCGCCGGACAGTACGCCCCACCCGGTCGGCGGGGTACTCCGTGACCGACCGAGCGACCAAGTGCGGCCGGTCGCAACGCGCTACGCCAGGCTGATGGTGACCGCTTTCCGCTGCGTATAGCTCTCGAGCATCCCTTCGAGGGAGACCTCACGGCCGATCCCGCTCTGCTTGAAGCCCCCGTACGACTGCCCCGGCAGCTGCCCGCCGCCCTGGTTCACCTGCACGAAGCCCGCATCGAGCGCGTGCGCGGTCCGGATGGCGCGGCCGATGTCCCGCGTCCACACGTATGCGGCGAGGCCGTAGTGCGTGTCGTTGGCCATGCGGATCGCGTCCGTCTCGTCCCGCCACGGGATGGCGACCATGACCGGCCCGAAGACCTCTTCCCGCGCGATCCGCCAGTCGTTCGCGACATGCGCGATGACCGTCGGCTGCACGAAGTAGCCCTCGGCCAGCGGCCCCCGCGACGGCGGCGTTCCGCCGGCGATGACCTTCGCGCCCTTCTGGTCCGCGCCGTCCGCGATGTATCCACAGACCTTCTCGAACTGCCGCTTGCTCGCGATCGCGCCGATGTCGGTCGTTTCGTCGAGCGGATCGCCGATGCGCAGCTTCGAGAGCTTCGCCGCGAGCTTCGCCAGGAAGTCGTCCGCGATCGACTCGTGCAGGAAGAGCCGCGACCCCGCGGTGCACGACTGACCCTGTCGCGTGAAGCGCATGCCCGCGATCACGCCGTCGACGGACCGATCGTCATTCGAGTCAGGGAACACGATCTGCGGGCTCTTCCCGCCAAGCTCGAGCGATACCGGCACGATGCGCTCCGCCGCCGCGCGCATGACCGAGCGGCCCGTGTCCGTGTGGCCGGTGAACGAGAGCTTCCGCACGAGCGGGTGCTCGGCGATCGCCGCACCGCACTCCTCCCCGAGCCCGGTGACGACGTTCAGGACGCCGGGTGGCAGGTGCTCCGCGCAGATCCGCGCCAGCTCCAGGACCGCGAGCGGCGCGTCGGCCGACGGCTTCAGCACGATGGTGTTGCCGGTGGCGAGCGCGGGGCCGATCTTCCACGCCGAGATCGTGATCGGGACGTTCCACGGGACGATCGCGCCGACCACGCCGAAGGGCTCGCGGAGGGTGTAGCTGAGCAGCCCCGGGCCGAGCGGTACGGTCTCGCCCTTCACCTCGCTCGCGACGCCGGCGAAGTAGCGGAAGGTGTCGACGGCTCCGCGCACCTCGGCCCGCGTGATGGTGCGGAGCGCGTTGCCGGTCTCCGACGAGAGCGTCCGCGCGAGCTCTTCGAGCCGCGCCTCCACGCCGTCGGCGATCGCGTAGAGGGCGCGAGCGCGGTCCTTCCAGTGCGTGGTGCGCCAGGTCTCGAACGCCTTCGCCGCCGCCTGCGCCGCGCGGTCGACGTCGGCCGCACCGGCGCGCGGGACCTCCGCGATGGCGGAATCTCGCTTCGCCGGGTTCTCCACGAAGAACGTGCGCCCGTCGGCGGCCGCAAGCCACTCGCTCCCGATGAGCATCGTCTCGCGCCGTGTCGGCGCGGTCTTCGGTCGCTCAGCCGTCAGCACGCCCATAGACCCTCCGGAAGCCCGTAGGGTCCGTGCCCGCTTCGGGCAAGGACCCAGATCCGCTTCGAACGCATCCATGGTGCCGCATAGGCTGGGTGGATGGGCCTCGGGCGGCTCCGCGACGGCCTCGCGCCCACGCCGCCAATGGGCTGGAACTCGTGGAATCGCTTCCAGACGAAGATCGACGAGCGGCTCATCCGTGAGACGGCCGAAGCCATGATCGAGACCGGCATGCGCGACGCCGGCTACCGCTACGTCGTGATCGACGACGGGTGGGAGGCACCGGAGCGCGACGGCGACGGCGATCTGGGCTCCGACCCGGAGCGCTTCGGATCGGGGATCGCCGACCTCGCCCGGCGCGTCCACGGCCTCGGCATGCGCTTCGGCATCTACACCGACGCCGGGACGAGAACGTGTGCCGGATACGTCGGGAGCCTCGGCTACGAGTTCCGCGACGCACGACGCTTCGCGTCGTGGGGCGTGGACTTCGTGAAGATCGACTGGTGCAACACGAGCGGCCTCGGGACGCGCTCGGTCTACTGGAAGTGGTCGAACGCGTTCCGCGCGGCGGGCCGTCCCATGATCCTCAGCCTCTGCGAATGGGGGCGCACGCGGCCATGGCAGTGGGGCGGGCGCGTCGGCCATCTCTGGCGGACGTGCTGGGACATCCAGGACACCTGGGACAGCCTCACGACGGTGCTCGACCGGCAGCGCGGGCTCGCGCCGTACGCGGGCCCCGACCACTGGAACGACCCGGACATGCTCGAGGTCGGCAACGGCGGGATGACGACCACCGAGTACCGCGCGCACTTCAGCCTGTGGTGCCTGCTCGCGGCACCGCTCATGGCGGGCAACGACATCCGGACCATGCCGGACGACATCAGGGCGATCCTCACCGCGCCCGAGGTCATCGCCGTGGATCAGGATCCGCTCGGCCTCCAGGGTGACCTCGTGCGCGCGGAGGGCGGCACCGAGGTCTGGGCGCGCGAGCTCGCGGACGGCTCGCGCGCGGTCGTCCTGTTCGACCGGGATGCACAGCCGCGCGAGGTCGCGGTGCGCTGGACGGAGCTGGGATGGAGCGCGACCGACCGCGTGCAGGTGCGCGACCTCTGGGAGCGCGCGGACCGCGGATCGTGCGCCGAGGGCTTCGCCGCACGGGTCCCAGCGCATGGCGTCGCCATGCTCCGGCTGAGCCGCTCGGAGGCCTAGGAACACCCACCCAGGCGGTATCCTGTCGTTCGGGGAGCGGACTGCGCGTGTGCGCGGCCGCTCTTCTTCGTTAGGAGCCGAAGTGTTGCAGCAGCGGATCGAGGGTCCTGAAAGGCGGTGAACGTGGCGCTCGAGGTCCAGGAGCGCCCCACGCTGTTCGGGGATGACCGGCTGCAGCTCGTCACGCACGTCGGACGGGACGTCCTCGCCAACGCCGCGCACTTCGCCACCGTGCCTAAGGCGATCTACGAGTACGTCAGCAACTCGATCGACGCGGCGCCGGCCGGCCGACCCTGCACGGTGCGCGTGAGCATCGTGACCGTCGGCCCTCGCCGGCGGATCGAGATCGCCGACGACGCCGCCGGCATGTCGCGCGAGCAGCTGCGCTCCTTCTTCACCATGCACGGCGAGAACGCGTGGCGCCGCGCCGGGCGGAAGGTGCGCGGCCGGTTCGGTACCGGGAAGATCGCGGCGTTCGGTCGCGCCGACCGACTGCGCGTGGACACGGCCCAAGCCGGGCTGCGCAACGTCGCCGAGCTGAAGCGCGCCGACCTCGAGGCCGCGCAGGCGGGCCGGCCGGTCCACGTGCACGAGATCGTCGTCGAGGAGCCGACCGACGCACCGGACGGGACGCTCGTCGTCGTGGAGGACCTGCAGCGCGGCACGCGCGTGGACCGCACGGAGATCGTGCGCTACCTGCAGCGGCAGCTCGGACGCCATCTCGTGCGCCATCGGGTCGCGGTCGAGGGCGAGCGCGTGGAGTACGCCCCACCCGAGGCGACCGAGGAGCACCGTTTCCCCGCACCTGCGGAGGTCGAGGCGCTCGCCGGGCCGGTCGAGCTGGTCGTGCGCGTCGCCGCGCGACCGCTCGCCGAGGAGGAGAACGGGGTCGCGGTGCTGTCGCACGGGTACCTCAACGCGATGACGCTCGCGGGTATCGAGGGGAAGCCGGAGACGCAGTACCTCTTCGGCGAGATCGACATCCCAGTCCTCGACGACGACACCGCTCCGGTCCCTGCGTTCATGTCGACACGGGACCTCACGCTGAACCCGTGGAACCCGATCGTCGCGGCGCTCGTCCCGTGGATGCGCGCGTCGCTCGAGACCGTGCGCCGCGAGCTCGTGCGGCGCGCCGGCGAGCGCAGGCGCGCGGCCGAGCAGCAGGAGCTCGAGCGGCTCGGCACCGAGCTGTCATCGCTCCTCGCCAACATCTACCGCGGCGAGCGGAGCCTTTCGATGAATTCCGATCCGCTGCTGCGCGACGAAACTCCTCCGATGGCTGAGATCGCCACGCCGGCTCCTGAGCGACCCGAGGCCAGGCCGCGCAAGGCTCGCAGCGACAAGGGGATCCCGCGCGGTCCTCGGCCGCCACGGGAGGCGTCGGTAGAGGTCCCGCAGCCCATGACGGTGACGATGCCCTCGCTCTCCGGAGACCGCACCTCGACGACCTTCCGTGTCGCGTTCCGCCATGCGGGTGAGTCGAGCCCGCGCGCCTTCTACGTCGCGGAAGAGCGTGGGATCGTCGTGAACCTCGACCACCCTGAGGCCGTCGCGTCGCTCGCGAACGGCGGGCCCACGTCGCCGTTCTTCGCGCACTACTGCATGCGCACGACGCTGGAGGAGTTCACGCTCGTGATGGTCTCGGAGCTCGGCTATCCCGATGCGCCGGAGATCGCGCGCGAGATCCGCGAGCGCTCCGACCGTTACTCGCGCACGTTCGCGCCGGCGATCCTGCGCTTCGCGTTCGCGGACGCGGAGGACGCCACCACCGCGACGTCCTGACGCCCGGGCCGGGCCGCACCGACAACGACGCACAATGCGTGCGATGGAGCAGGCGATGCTCGTCTGGGTCGTCGTCGGCGCGGGCATCACCGCCGGCGTGTTCCTGCTGGCCCGCGCGATCGTCGAGGTGAGCGCCGTCGCGTACGCGTACATCGAGCGGCGGATCGAGGGCCGCGAGGCGGCGCGGCGCAGCGTCGCCCTGGTGGCAGGTGCGGGAGCGGCGCTCGCGGTGACCGCGTTCATCTTCGCGATCGTGGTCCTCGCGATCTTCGCCGCGCTCCTCTCGACGATGGGCGGCTAGTGGACCGCCCCGCCCGCGCCCTGCGCCGGCCTCCGGCACTGAACGAGCTCGGCAAGCGCGCGCTCGAGGCCGCGGAGCGGCGGCTGTCGCCGCGGGGGCTCGCGCGGCTTCGCGACGTCCTGTGGGCGTACCGCATCTACCTCTACGTCACGCCCGGCGAGGACCTCGTGCGCCAGGCGCTCGCGATCTTCCCGGAGCCCGTCCGCGCGCTCGGCGCGCGCTGCCCGTTCCACCGCTACGCCGCGCGGTCCGGCGGCGGGTACTGGCCCGATCACAACGAGGTCTGGCTCGCCGCCGGTGTCGAGACCTACGAGGGACTGCGGCAGGTCGTGCTCTCGTCGCGCCACGAGATGTTCCACTTCGTGGCACACAACGACCAGCGGTATCGCGCGGACGACGACGCGAGCTGGCCGGCCCTGTGGGGCGCGCTCGCGGCGAGCCGCGCGTACGTCGACGCGTTCCCGCGCTACCGCGACTGGATCCGCCACTCGTTCCTCCCCCAGGGCGACCACGCGGAGCCGGCCGAGCTCTTCGCCGACATCCCGACGAACTTCCCCGATCCGGCTGAGATCCCGCCGCCGCTGCGCGACTACTTCGCCCCGCTGCTCGTCGGCGGCGACGGCGGCCCGGATGCCGTCGCGCACACGGAGCCGAGCGACCTCGCTGCCTTTCACGCCCTCATCACCGGGGCCTGACTCGACCTCCGGGCGCCCAGACCGAGGCGGCCAAGGGCAGCGCCCGAAGGGCGACCGCCGAGCAGAGAGAGCCTCTACCAGTTGGGAGTGCTATCCGGGATCCGCGGCGGGAGCGGCGTCGTCGGAGGATGGATGACGTACACGGTGCCGTGCGATCCGCCGAGCCACACCTGCTCGAAGCGCGCGCGCGGATACACGCGGCGCACGTCGGCGTTGCTGTTCGCCGCCGGGTCGTGCGAGATCACGTCGCCGCTCGCCGTGAACCCACTGATCACGAGGAGGTGGCCCGGGCTGCCCTGCGGGAGGAGGAACCCGGGAAGGGCGCCAGGCGCGATCCGCACCGACGCGACGAGCGGGATCCCGGCCGCGATGAAGCGCTCCGCCTCGTTCAGCGAGCGCAGCTGCGTCACGAACGCGCGGAGCCCGTTCCGCGCGGCGTACGCGGTGTTGAACGGCCAGTTGCCCGCGCCGCGGTACGTCGCGTCGTACGTGTACCGCGCGGCGTGGTCGACCTGCGGATCCTGATGGCGCGCGGCGACCCATGCGAGATCGGCCGGGCTCGGGCCCTTGCCCCAGTACGAGAGGACCATCGCGGTCGACGTCGGGCTGCACCATGCCTCGCCACCACCGTCGTACTCCGGGTATTCGCCGGCGTGGATCTCCTGCGAGTAAGGCGGGACCGGGAGCTCCTTGCCGGCGCCCGGACCCACGGGGCTCGGGACGCTCGTCGTCGCCGTGGCGGGATCCGACGCGACCGCGGTCACGAGGCGGACGACGGGCGCCTGCGCCGACCCCGCGACGCGCGCGAGCGTGAGCCGCGCACGGTACGCGGACATCGGCGCGTTCGCCAGCAGGACGTCGATGTCGACGTCGCCGTCGGCATCTCGCTGCCCGCGCACCGACGCGCGCTTGATGGTGCCGTCGCCGTACGCCCACGAGCCGAAGGACCACCACTTCGTCTCGCCGCCGCTCGAGCGTCGCGTCTGCACCTCGATCTCGATCCAGGTCCCGTCGGGCGTGTCCGCGTTCCACGAGGGGACCAGGCGCGTGAACGTGAACCCCGGCTCGTGCCATCCCGAGATCCACGTACCGGAGGTCCCGCTGATGAGGATCACCCCACCCCCCTCGCCGATCGCGGTCCCGGAGAGCTGCGCGGGAGCGAGCGGCACCTCGAAGAGCTCGATACGCGCACCGGCGAGCGGCTTCGCGGTCGGCGGCGGACTCGCCGGCGGTGCGCTCGGCGTCGGGACCGACGTCGCCGCGGCGGGCGGGGTCGGCGCGGGCCGCTCAGTCACGGCGGCCGCCGTCGGGGACGGCGAGGGCGCGGCCGCCGGCGCCCGGCAGGCCACGGACAGGAGCAGAGCCACGGCGAGGGACCGCATCACCACGGCTCAACGATGCCCCGATCGAGCGCCTACGACGAACGTCGTAGGCGGATCCACTCGATCGGCGCATGTCCCGCCGCGGGCGGACGGGCGAACGTATGCCGCCATGACGAACGAGATCGCATCCGAGCTGGGAGCCCTTCTCGCGCAGGCGCACATCCTCATGTTCGAGTACGACCGGGACGGTTTCCTGGTGAGCGCCGTCGGGAGCTGCATCGGAGGCGTCGAGCCCGACGTCGAGATCCGTGCGGGGCTTGTCTCGCCGACCGTCGTACGCCGTGCCGTCGCCGGTGAGCGTGTCATGGATCGAGCGCGCGTCGCCGGTCGCTGGATCGCCGTCGTTCACGAGCCGGTGCGCGGCGAGCGCGGCCAGGTCGAGCGTGTGCTCGCGACGGCATTCGACATCGGCGACCGCGCGCTGCCGCAGCAGATCAGCGCGTGGGGCGAGGCGCTCGCGATCGCTTCCTAGTCAACCCCCTCCACATGACGGCGCGCCGGCCACACCCCGGCCGGCGCGCCACCCCTCCCGCGGGCGGGGGCGTCCCGCCGGTGCCATCGCCGGCGCCGCTCTCGTGGATCCAGGCGCCGCGAGCTCCCCGGCCGCGTTCGCGGCCGCCGGCGCGCTCGGCCTCGCCGCCGCCACGACCACGTACTTCGCACCGCCGCGCCACTACGACATCCGCGAGGCGCCGGAGGAGCTCGAGGCGCTCGAGCCGGTGGCCGAACGGGAGGCGGAGGACGAGACTGCGGACGTCTGAGATGAAGAAGGAGCGAGCGGCCGGCCCCGACGGGGCGTTCCTGACGCTCGGCGCCGCGAGCAAGCAGCTCGGCGTCGACCCGGACACGCTGCGACGCTGGGCCGACGCGGGCAAGATCGAGGTCTTCACGACACCCGGTGGGCACCGGCGTTTCCCGCGCAGCGCGGTCGAGGGGATGCTCCCCCGCCCGCGTGCGCGCCGCGCGCTGCTCACCGCGCTGGGCGAGCCGCCGGACCGCGTCGCCGCCGAGCTGCGCCGCCGCGTGCGCTCGGACGCCGCCGAGATGTCGGAGCAGGACTGGCACGCGCGGCTCGACGAGCGCTCCATCCAGTGGTTCCGTGAGCGCGGCCGGCGCATGGGCGACCTGCTCCTGGGCTACCTCGACACCGCGCGCCGCGCGGGCCGTGGCCAGTTCGTCGCCCAGGCGGAAGCGCTCGGCAAGGAGTACGGGGTCGAAGCGGCGAAGCGCGGGTTGTCGATCGGAGAGGCCACACAGGCGTTCCTCTTCTTCCGCGCGCGCTTCATGGCGGAGATCGCGACCGTCGCGCGGCGGCAGGCGCTCGACGCGACGCGGACGACCGAGCTGTTCGAGGACGCCGATCACGCGCTCGACGGCGTGATCGTCGCGCTCGTCGAGGGCCACAGAGCGACCCGACAGCGGCGCCGGTGACCGCCGCGTAGTCTCTTGCCGTGGGATCGAGGTCGGGCGCGCACACCCGCGCCCTCGCGGCGATCGACCACCACCGCGACGGCCTCTTCGAGCTGTCGCTGCGGATCCACCAGACGCCCGAGCTGGGCTACGAGGAGCGGCAGGCATCGACGTGGCTCGCGACGTTCCTCGAGGGCGCGGGGTTCCAGGTCGAGCGCGGGTATCGCGGGATCGAGACCGCGTATCGCGGCGACGCCTCGGGTAAGGGCAGCGGGCCGGCGGTCGCGATCCTCGCCGAGTACGACGCGCTGCCGGACATCGGCCACGCGTGCGGCCACAATCTCATCGCGATGATGGGCGTCGCCGCGGCGATCGGCGTCCGCGCGGCCCTCGAGCAGGTCGGCGGCCGGGTCGCCGCGATCGGCACGCCGGCCGAGGAAGGCGGAGGCGGGAAGGTCGCGCTGTTGCGCGCAGGCGGATTCGACGACGTGGACGTCGCGATGATGATCCACCCCTCGAGCCGCACCCTCGCCGGCCGAACGTCGCTCGCGTCGAACCGCGTCGACCTCGAGTTCAGGGGCAAGGCCGCGCACGCCGCGGCGCAGCCCGATCGGGGCATCAGCGCGCTCGACGGCGTGATCCAGACGTTCAACGCGGTCAACGCGATGCGGCTCACGCTGCGGCCGGACGCGCGCGTCCACGGGATCATCACGAGCGGGGGGAGCGCGGCGAACATCATCCCGGAGTACGCCGCCGCGAAGTTCAGCGTGCGCGCGCTCGATCGCCAGTACCAGCAGGAAGTGCTGAAGCGCTTCATCGCGTGCGCCGAGGGCGCGGCGACGTCGACCGGCACGACGCTGAACGTGACGGTCCACGAGAACTCCGGCTACGAGAACATGGTCCCCTCGACGCCGATCTCCGACCGCTGGGCGGCCCACGCTGACGAGCTCGGCCTGCCCGTGATGGCGGCCGCGCCCGACGAGCGCATGGGATCCACCGACATGGGCAACGTCAGCCAGGTCATCCCGGCGATCCACCCGTACGTCGCCATCGCGCCGGAGGGCACGCCGGGCCACTCGACCGTCTTCCGCGACGCCGCCGGGACACCGCAGGCGCTGGAGAGCGCGCTGAAGGCCGCGAAGGCCATGGCGCTGGCGGCCGTCGACGTCCTCACCGACCGGGACCTGCTCGAAAGCGCGCGCCTCGAATTCGAGAAGCGCCGCACGGAGGGGGTCGTCCGCGGCCGCACGATGGGCTGACCGGCCCATGTAACTCGTCCTGTCGCACACTGCACTGGACCCCATCTGAACAGGGAGGATCGGCCTGTGGCCACGACAGTCGCGGCGCCCACCACCAACGTCCATCTGTCCCGCTGGGTGGACGAGATGGCGCGGATGTGCAAGCCGGACCGCGTCTGCTGGTGCGACGGCTCAGAGGACGAGCGCGACCGGCTGATCGGCGAGGCCGTGTCCGCCGGCGTGCTCACGCCGCTCGATCACTCCAAGCGCCCCGGCAGCTACTACAGCCGCTCGAACCCGAACGACGTGGCGCGGACCGAGGAGCTCACGTTCGTCTGCACGCCGACGCGCGAGGAGGCCGGGCCGACGAACAACTGGATGGCGCCCGCGGAGATGTACGCGAAGCTGCGCGGACTCTTCGACGGCGCGATGACGGGTCGGACGATGTACGTCGTCCCGTACATCATGGGGCTGCCCGACTCGCCCTTCGCGAAAGTGGGCATCGAGCTGACCGACTCGGTGTACGTCGCGCTGAACATCCGGATCATGGCGCGGATGGGGAGCGTCGCGCTCCAACGGCTGGGAGCCTCCGACGACTTCAACAGGGGACTGCACTCGGTCGCCGACTGCGACCCCTCACGCCGGTTCATCGTCCACTTCCCGCAGGACAACACCATCTGGTCCGTCGGGTCCGGGTACGGCGGCAACGCGCTGCTGAACAAGAAGTGCCTCGCGCTGCGGATGGCGAGCTACTACGCCCGCAACGAGGGCTGGCTCGCGGAGCACATGCTCCTGCTCGAGGCCACCAGCCCCGAAGGCGAGGTGCGCTACCTCTCGGCCGGCTTCCCCAGCGCCTGCGGCAAGACGAATCTCGCGATGCTCGTGCCGCCGCCGGCGTTCGACGGCTGGCGCATCCGCACGCTCGGCGACGACATCGTGTGGCTGCGCATCGGCGAGGACGGCCGGCTGTACGCGGCCAATCCGGAGAACGGCTTCTTTGGCGTCGCGCCGGGCACCAGCACCGCGACGAACCCGAACGCCATGAAGATGCTCGAGCACGACGCGATCTTCACGAACGTCGCGCTCACGCCCGACATGGACGTGTGGTGGGAGGGCATGGACGGCCCGGCGCCCGAGAGGCTCACGGACTGGCGTGGCCGCCCCTGGCAGCGCGGGTCGGCGGAGCCGGCGGCGCATCCGAACAGCCGCTTCACCGTCGCGCTCGACAACAACCCCGCGCTCTCGCCGTTCGTGAACGATCCGAAGGGCGTGCCGATCTCCGCCATCCTCTTCGGCGGGCGTCGCTCCACGACCGTGCCGCTCGTGCTCGAGTCGTTCAACTGGACGCACGGCGTGTACCTCGCGGGGACGATGGGGTCGGAGACGACCGCGGCGAAGACCGGCGCGGTGGGCGTCCTGCGCCGCGACCCGATGGCGAACCTCCCCTTCGTCGGGTACGACATGGGCACCTACCTGCAGCACTGGCTGGAAATGGGCCGGCGCATCCCGCGCCCGCCTCGGATCTTCCTCGTGAACTGGTTCCGCAGGGGCGAGGACGGGAAGTTCCTCTGGCCCGGGTTCGGCGACAACATGCGTGCCCTGCAGTGGATCCTGGACCGGTGCGACGGCCGCGTGGGGGCCAGGGAGACGCCGGTCGGGTGGACGCCTCGCGTGAGCGATCTGGATCTGCGTGACCTCCCGGCGAGGCCGGCGGCGGTCGAGGCGTCGCTACGCTTCGACGTCGACGAGTGGCGAGAGGAGCTCCGCCTGCAGCAGGAATGGCTCGACCACCTCGGCCCCACCGTGCCGCGGGCGCTGCGCCTGCAGCACGACCTGCTCGAGGAGTCGCTGGAGACGGCGAGAAGGGTCGGCTAACCTCCCGCACCAGGGATGGAAGGGGTACTGCGGGGCCACCTCGTGCTGGCCGACATCTCCGGCTACACGGCGTTCGTCGCCGAGACCGAGCTGGAGCACTCGCGCGAGATCCTCAACGAGCTCCTCGAGACGCTCGTGCGCGGCCTCGCGCGGCACCTGCGGATCGGCCAGATCGAGGGCGACGCGATCTTCGCGCTGGGCCCGGCGCTGCCGGACGAGCCCGGCGCCTGGCTCGAGGACTGTTTCATCCGCTTCCACCGGCACCTGAATGCGATCAAGCGGGTCACCAACTGCCCGTGCAGGGCCTGCGCGAACGTCGGGATCCTCACCGTGAAGTTCGTGTGCCACTACGGCGAGTACCTGCCGCAGAGCTTCATGGGCAAGGAGACCTTCGTCGGCAACGCGGTGAACCAGGTGCACCGCCTGCTCAAGAACAAGGTCCCCTCGCGCGAGTACCTCCTCGTCACGCAGGAGACGCTCCGGCACTTCCCGGCCGCGATGCGCGCGATGTTCACGCCGCATCGCGAGGAGTACGACCTCGGCGCGGTGGAGTGCGGCTGGATGGATCTGTCGCCGCTGCG
>JACPEQ010000178.1 GCA_016183435.1 Chloroflexota bacterium | reverse complement strand
GAACGCGCCCCTCGTGCCGGCCCTGGGGTGCTCTTCATGGACCGCCTCGAGCTTGTCGTAGATCTCCCAGGTCGCCTTCGCGATCAGGACGAGACCTCCGCCGAGCAGGATGACGTCGCGCCCGGAGAACGGTCGGATGAGGTGGAACAGCGGTTGGGTCAGGCTCATGACCCAGGAGATCGCCAGCAGCAGGCCGATGCGCATGACGAGCGCCAGCGCGAGCCCGGTGCGCCGCGCGAGCTCCGCCTCGCGAGCCGGCAGCCGTCCGGTGAGGATGGAGATGAAGACGACGTTGTCAATGCCGAGGACGATCTCCATGGCGATCAATGTCACGAGCGCGACGAGGACCCCGCCAGCGATCTCCGGCACTGGTCGCTAAGGCTAACGGCGCGGCGGGGTGGCCCCGCCGCGCCATCAGATCACTTCGGGCTGAGCTGCAGGACGATGACGATGATCGCCGCCGTGACGGCGAAGATCGGCAGCGTGAGCGCGAGGAAGACCTGCAGGTCCTCGGTCTTCGGCGGCTCCGGCAGCGTGCGTGGCGCGTCCATCCCTTGTTCCCTCCCTCGGTCGGTTTCGCCCCGACCGACCGACGGAAGGCATGCAGCACCACGGCGGTCGTCGTGTGAGGCCTCTACAGCCTAGGGCACGCGGGCTGCAGACGTCCACCCTCCAGCATCAAGAAACGAGGTGGACAGATGGGCACTGTCGCATTCCTGATCATGGGGCTCATCGCCGGCTTCATCGCCCGATGGCTCGTGCCCGGGCCGGACCCGATGGCTGGCTCGGCACGATGGTCCTGGGCATCGTCGGGTCGCTCGTCGGCGGGACGCTCGCCGCGCTCATCTTCGGCGGGACCTTGGACATCATGTCGCCATACGCCACGCCGGCGTCTTCGACCGGCTCCTGATCGAGAGCGCCCCGCTCAAGATCGGCGACCCGACGCGCTGCGCTGGCTGTTCCCGCCGCGCTAGCGGAGTGCTCAGCTAGCTGCTCGCGCCTCCGATGACGACGCTCCACGAACGGATCCGGCGGCGGGTCACGAGCCCGTTCTTCACGTACGGGTCGCTCGCGACGAAACGCTCGATCGGTGCCGGGTCCGCCGTGCGCCACACGAGGACCGCTCCGTCGACCGGATCGGCGAGCGCCCCGCCGAGGATCAGCTCACCGCGTTCGTGCGCCGCTCGCGCGAGACCGAGGTGCTCCTCGCGGTACTGGCCGCGGCGCTCGAGGACGTCGGGCACGTAGTCGTAGAAGAGCAGGAAGTACTTCATGGGGGGAGGGTAGGGCTCAGGGCCACGGCCGCGGGTGCGGCACGACGGGCATCGGACGAGGCCGCGATGGCCGAGCGGAACGAGGCCTCGTTCGCCAGGATGTTGCCCGCGGTCGCCGCGGCGTCGCCGCGCACCACGAGACGGCCGGCGACGAACAGCTGGCCGAACACCGACAGCAGGCTCTCGACGAGGTACAGCACGCCGGCAAGTCTCGCCATCCGTCGTGGCGTCATGGCCCGAGTCGCGCGATCAGACCGGTCATGCCGTGATGACGACCTTGGCCCGCGCCTGGCCGGTGCCCACGTAGCGGATCGCCTCCCGACCCTCGGAGAGCGGATACGTCCGCTCGATCACCGGTCGCAGCTTGCCGGCCTCGATCAGGTCCCGGAGGAACTCGAGGTCCTCGGGCACGGTCCGCGCCACAAAGAACTTCACCCGCTGGCCCATGCGCGCACGCACGAGCACAGCGATGAGCCGGGCGAAGATCCCGATCAACCCGCCGTGCTTCGCCGCGCCGACCGCGACGAACATGCCGTTCGGCATCAGGACACGCCGCAGGGAGGACACCGACCGCGACGCGGAGATGTCGATCACCGCGTCGTAGCGCTGCGGGCGGCAGGCAAAGTCCTCCTTCGTGTAGTCGATGACCTCGTCAGCGCCGAGCGACCTGATGAGATCGACGTTCCGCGGGCCGGTGACCGCGGTGACGTGGGCGCCGAGCGTCTTCGCTATCTGTACCGCGAACGTACCGACGCCGCCGCCGGCTCCGTGGATGAGCACGCGCTGCCCTGGCTTGACCTGCGCGTGGTCGCGCACGGCCTGGAGCGCGGTGCGCCCCGCGACGTTGATCGTCGCGGCCTGCTCGAACGAGAGGTCGCGCGGCTTGAGGAGCAGCCGGTCCTCGCGGGCGCGTACGTACTCCGCGAAGGTGGCGACCGCGCCGCCGAACACCTCGTCTCCCGGCTTGAACCGGGTGACCCCGGGACCGACCTCCTCGACGACGCCGGCGAGGTCCACACCTCGCACTCGCTCGTCCTTGCTTCGCATGATCTTCGCGGCGATCTCGAGCAGCAGACCGCCGTGGGTCGAATGCCAGTCGAGGGCATTGACCGATGCCGCGCGCATGCGCACGATCACCCTGCCTTCCGCCAGCTCAGGCCTCGGGACGTCCCGCAGGTGCAGGACGTCCGCCGATCCGCGCCCCTCCTGCACCAGCGCCTTCATCGTTGTTCCACGCTCTTCTGACCTTTGAGTCATCTCTCGCTCTCCTGTCGCGGCGCTCATCGCTCGCTCCCCTTCCTTCGGCTGTTCGATCCGACCTGCGGTCTCCCGAGCCATACGCTGTAAGATACAGTACAGCGTAAGGCGCATGCGCCTTGCGCGCGGCCGTTATACGGTGTAAGATGTCCGTACAGCGTAAGGCTGTCAAGAGTTGTCACCGGAGGGGGTCGTGGCGAAGCGGGCCGAAGCGGTGGCGCAGCGGCGGGAGCCGCTCAGCAAGGAGCGCGTGCTGAGCGCTGCCATGGAGATCGCCGACCGCGAGGGCATCGACGCGCTCTCCATGCGCCGCCTCGCGAGCGAGCTCGGCGTCGAGGCGATGTCGCTCTACTACTACGTGGCGAACAAGGACGACCTGCTCGCGGGCATCCACGACCTGGTCATGAGCGAGGTCGAGCCGCCGCGCGCGACGGGCGATCCGATGGCCGCCATCCGGGCCGGCGCGATCTCATACCACGACACGCTGCGGCGCCACCCCTGGGTGCAGAGCCTGAGGCTGTCGCCGGAGCGTGTACCCCCCACGCAGATGCGATACATGGAGGCGCTGCTCAGGAGCCTCCGCCAGGCGGGCTTCTCCGCCCGCATGACCCACCACGCGTATCACGTCCTCGACAGCCACATCATCGGATCCACGCTCTGGGAGGCCGGCATCGCCGCGGCGATCCCCAAGGGAGCGCTCCCGGACCTGGCGAAGACCGTCATCGCGCGCCTCCCGCCCGACCGGTTCCCCTACACCCTCGAGCACATCGAACAGCACATGGGCAAGCTCCCCAAGAGCGAAAAGCACCCGTTCGAGTTCGGCCTCGACCTGATCCTCGACGGGCTGTGGAAGCTCCGGGAGGACGAAGTGCAAAAGAAGAAGGCTCGCGCAGTTCGATCCCGCGGAGCCGACCAGAAGGAACGCCCTTCTCGCTGATCCGCGGCTTTCTCGACTAGCGCCTCCGCAGGAGCAGGAACGCCCCTAGCGCGACGAACCCGATCGGGATGACGTACCCCTGCGCGGGCAGCGTTGCGTCAGCGTTCATGTTCTCCTCCGAAGTGGTCTTACGCCGCGAGATACCGTACGGCGTAAGGCTGTCAAGGGTCGACCCCGGGAAAGAAGAAGGACAAAGGGCGGCGGCGGCGGCGCAAAGCGCGCCGCCCACCTGTGGAGATGGGGGAGGGTCGAACTCCCCGTCCAGAGCCATCGAACGATCCGCGTCCACGAAGCCTCGTCGGCGCTTTGTGTCTCGCGGGTCCGAGCGCGACACCGACGCGCTCCCGGTCCCGCCAGGCCGGCTGTCTTAGGCCCACTCACCGGCCGGTCGGTGGGCCGCACCTCCGCTGTTTCGTCCTCACCGGTCCGCGGAGGGGGGACCGGCGGGACGCTCACTGACTAGGCAGCGAGTGCGTAAGAAGTGTCGGCAGTTGTCTGCCTGCTGCTCGGTTCACGGGGTGAACAGCACCCCCGGCTCGCAACGGATCGCTCTCCTGCCCTGTCGAAACCACGCATCCCCGTGATCCCGCTAGGGACACCATCATTCTACCGATCATGACCCGCGTGCTCGCTCTCGCGCTCGTTCTCGTGGCATGCGGCGTTGGTTCAGATGTGATGGTGCGCGTCTCGCCGCTCCCTGCCCCGACGGGGACGCCGACACCCTCTCCGACACGCACGCCCGTCCCGACGACGACGCCCTCACCGTCGGCGGCCGCGACGCCGGCTGCGTCACCGAGCGCAAGCCCGACCCCTTCCGTCTTGCCGACCGACGCGGGGGGTCCTCGGGGGGCGGAGCCCCCCGGTAGGCTCCACTACGTCGCGATCGGCGCCTCCGACACGGTCGGTGTCGGATCGCTCGACCCGGCCAACGGCTCGTGGCCGTCGCGACTCGCCGCGCTCATGTCACGCGATCGGACGTATCGCAACCTCGGCGTCTCGGGGTCGCTCGCGGCGCAGGCGCAGCGGGATCAGCTCCCCGTCGCCGTGCGCGAGCAGCCGACCATCGTCACGGTCTGGCTCGCGGTCAACGACCTGGACGCGCAGATCCCGCCCGGCGTGTACGGCACGTCGCTCGGCGCGATCGTCGACACGCTGGTACAGGGAACGTCGGCACGCATCTTCGTCGGGAACGTGCCGGATCTGCGCGCCGTGCCGGTCTACGCCGCGCTGGACCCGCGCGTCCTGCTGGCCCTCGTCCAGTCCTACAACGCTCAGGTGACCGCGGCCGCCGCGAAGCACGCCGGACGCGTCGTGGTCGTCGACCTGTTCATCGGATCGGCCGAGCTCATGACGAACGTCACCGTGGCGGCCGACGGCTTCCATCCGTCCGACGAGGGGTACGTCCTCATCGCGCAGCGGTTCGCCGACGCGATGCGCAAGAACGGGATCCCGCTCCGGAGCGAGAGCTAGGAGGTCGCGGGCTCCGCCTCGGCCGCGGCCACCATCGCGGGCTCGCGCATCCAAGCGGATCGACGGACCGCGCGGATGTACATGGCGATGCCGACGACCATGACCATCACGATCGCCACCAGCACGAAGCGCGGCTCGACGAGTCCGAGCAGGAACGACGCGAGGAACGGCGCGATCGTGCCGCGGATCCCCAGCAGGAACGACTGCGCGGTCGCGTAGTCCAGCACCCGGCCCGGAGGCGCCACCTGGACGATGTTCGTGTGGTACGTGATGTCGAAGCCCGCGTTGAGGATCCCCTGCACGACGGCGAGCGGCACCAGGAACCACACGCTCGGTGCGAGGAGATACGTGAGCGGGATCGCGAGGCAGAGCACGTTCTGATAGGCCGACAGCTGCAGCGATGAGCCGCGGTCGATCTGGCGACCCCACCACAGGTACGCGACGATCGCGGTCAGCGACGCGACCGCGGCGAGCACGCCGACGAACGAGTTCGACGCGTCGAAGTGGTCCACGAGCATGAGGGGGACGATGGTCGCGTTCATCAGGTTTCCCAGGCCGAAGACGGTGTTCGCGATGAGGAGCTTGCGGTACGGGCGGTCGCCCCAGACCTCGCGGGCGATGTGTTGCATGGGGCGGCGCGGCGGCGTCTCGGCGTGGCCCTCGTCGCGGATCCAGAAGAACGCGATCGAGCCGGGCAGCGAAACGACGGCCGCGATCGCGAAGACGGCCGTCGCCGACACCGTGTCGATGAGCACGCCCGCGACGGCCGCCGAGAGCACGCCGGCGACGGACGCGCCGACGCGGACCTTGCCCATCGCCTGCGCGCGCTCGCTCTTCGGGTAGATCGCCGCCATGACCGTCGTGTACGCGGCGATGTTCGAGAGGGTGATGATCCAGAACGCGATGGTGGTGACGCCGAGCATGAGCGGGGTCGTCGCGACGAGGACCCCGATGAGGAACACGCTGCGCGCCGCGGTCGCGGCGGCCGCGACCACGCGGACGGGAGGCAGTCCCGAGAGCAAGTAGATCCCGACGGGCGAGAGCAGGTGCCCGATGAACGGTCCGGCGACGACGAGCGCGACGTCGAACGACGACCCGCCCATCCGGCGCACGACGACCGGCATGAAGCCGACGAGGACCGCGATCCAGATCCCCGCGCATATCGCGCTGAACAGGTCGATGCGGAAGTTGCGGCGGACGAGCTCGGGTGAGTGCGCGGTGAGCATGCGACCCGACGCTATCTGGATCTACGCGCGCGGTCTGTAGAGCGGGATGCGCTCAGGGGCGATCGATCCGCGGTCGCGACGGGCCGTAGCGCGGGCGATACCCGCCGCCACCACCGCCGGGGTCGAAGGTCCGCCGCGGACCCATCGCACGGCGCACCGGTCCCCCGGGACGCGGACCGCGCATCGGCGGGCGCATCCCCACGGGACCGCGCGCTCCGGGGGCGGTCGAGCTGATGACGACGCGCCGGTTCGGCTCGATGCCGACGGACTCGGTGCGCAGACCGGGCGGGCCCTGCACCGCGAGGTGCAAGATGCGGCGCTCGTACGCGAGCATCGGCTCGAGCGTCACGGCCTGCGCCGTGGCGCGGACGCGATCCGCGACGCGCTTGGCGACCTCGCGCAGCTGGTCCTCGCGCCGGCGCCGGTACCCCTCGACGTCGATGGGCACGTGCACCGTTCGCCCGACCTTCTTGGACGTGATCGCCGAGACGACCTGCTGCAGCGCGACGAGGTTCTCGCCGCCACGG
>JACPEQ010000175.1 GCA_016183435.1 Chloroflexota bacterium | reverse complement strand
GCAGGTGTCACGTCATCGACTCGTGCCGCTGCCGTTCGTGCGCAAGATCGTCCCGCGGCTGGCCGCCGCTGGGCTCCTGCGCACACGGCGGGGCAAGAGCGGCGGATCGATGCTCGCGAGGCGCGCGGAGGACATCAGCTTGCTGGAAGTCATCGACGCCGTGAGCGCCGACACGATCACCATCAACCGCTGCGTGCTGCGGCCGGAGACATGCCCCCTGCAACCCATCTGTCCGGTGCACGAGGTCTGCCGCGTGGTCCGCGACGAGATGGTTCGGCTCTTTGGTTCGGTGCGGCTCTCGGACATGGTCACGCGGGGCGCCGAACTCAAGGCCAGGCAGGCGGCTCGCGTTCGCGAAAGCCGAGTGATCTCCCGAATGCCCCGAGCGACCGTGCCGGACGCGGGCGGCCCGGTACCCGCGTAAACCCGAGGGTGAGACTTCGTTGGCCTCAGAATTCCGTGCACCCCGTAGGAGATAGATGGTGAACGCCCTCGCCTACGGACGGGCGAACCTCGCAGCTCGATCCGGCTCGGCCGTCGGCGCGCTCTCTCCTGGCGCGTATCTGAGCCTGGCCAAGCCGAGGGTCGTGTCGCTGGTGCTCTTCACAGCAGTGGTGACGACCTTCGCGGCCGCGCGGGGGGTACCGCCGTGGACGACCGTGCTGGCGCTGGTGATCTCCGGTGGCCTCGTGGCTGGCGGCGCCGCAGCGCTGAACCACTACTTCGATCGCGACATCGACGTACGAATGGCGCGCACGTCCCACCGGCCGCTGGTCAGTGGAAGGATCCAGCGTCCTGCGCTCGTCGCACTGGGCGGGACGGCGGCGGTCGTGGTAGGCCTCGCTGTAGCTGTCCTCACCAACGAGGCCCTGGCCTGGGCCGAGTCGGCAGGGGCGTTCAGCTACGTCGCGGTGTACACGCTGTGGCTCAAGCGACGGAGCGTGCTGGGCGTGGTCATTGGCGGCGCTACCGGCAGCGCGGCTGTTCTGGGTGGCTGGGCCGCGGTCGATCCCGCACTCGGACTCGCCCCGTGGCTGCTGGCCGCGCTCGTCTTCCTGTGGACGCCGCCCCATTTCTGGAGCTTGGGGATCGCTCGCCTATCCGAGTACCGCCGCGCGGGTGTGCCGACCCTGCCGGTGGTCGCCGGACCACGATGCGCCGCGCGCTGGTCAGCGGTCCACATCCTGGGCACCGTGGCCGCTTCGCTCTGGTTGGGCGCGGCAGCGCAGCTGGGCGCCGTCTACTTCAGCGTGGCGCTCTTGGCCGGGCTGATCTTCCTCCTGAGCGGGGCTGAACTTCTGGTGCGGCCGGTGCCCCGCGTGGCCTGGCGGACGTTCAAGCTGTCGGGCGCGTACCTCGGGTTCGTGTTCCTCGGGCTGCTGGTGGACGTCCTCGCAGCGGCCCACTGACGAGACGATGTCGCGGCGAGAGCGTTAGCGCCCGGCTTGGGGGGCCGATGTCCCCGCGCCTCGCCCTCTAGCTTCCGCGCGCCGCTCGTCGTTCCGTACAGCCACGTGTACAGCCAACGGGTCGGTAGACCGCGCCGCGCATCAGCGGCATCTCTACATCGCGCCGCTCTCGAGCGCTGCCCGCTGGATATCCGAGGCCACGGCCAGGCGCTCAGGGTCCTCGGCGTAGGCCGCATAGGCGACGATCTCGGCCTCGTGGCGCAGGACCTCGGTCGAGTAGCGGGCGCCACGCTCAGCGAGCACCTGAAGGGCCCTGGCCTCCGAGACCCCTCGCTCGAGCCCAAAGTCCGTCGGACGAGCCAACACCCGCTCAAGGAGCGGAGACATCGCTACCGACTTTCGTGCGACCCGATGTGTCCGATCGCTCTTGCCCATGCCGCGATCATGCGGACGTTGTGCTGCGGGGCAAGCGGCGGTCCTCGATCGCCGAGGATCAGGTCAACGCCGTATCGTGCAGGTCGAGAGAGGTGACATCATCGAAGACCGCGGCCCACGTATGGCCGAGTCCGCGCGGCCCGTTCTGATCCAGGGCGGCATGGGCGTCGCCGTCTCCTCGTGGCCGCTCGCGCGGGCCGTCTCGACCGCCGGTCAGTTGGGCGTTGTGTCGGGCACCGCGCTCGATGCGGTCCTTGCGCGGCGCCTCCAGGACGGGGACCCGGACGGCCACCTGCTCCGCGCGCTCGACCATTTCCCGGTCCCCGAGATGGCCGGACGGGTCCAGGCGCGCTTCTTCCGACCGGGCGGCCGCGCCGCGGGGCAGCCCTATGTGCCCATCCCCAAGCCGTCGCTCCAGCCGAGCCGCGCGTCGCTGGAGCTCGCCGTCGTCGGGAATTTCGTCGAAGTCTGGCTCGCGAAGGAGGGTCACCAGGGGCTGGTCGGGATCAACTATCTCGAGAAGGTGCAGATGTCGACCCTGCCAGCGGTGTACGGCGCGATGCTCGCCGCCGTCGACTACGTGCTCATGGGCGCGGGCATTCCGCGCGAGATCCCGCAGGTGCTCGACCGGTTCGCCGGACACCAGAGCGCGCGTCTGAGCGTCGACGTGCACGGCGCGGACGCGCCGCACGTGATGGTGCTGGACCCGGCGGCGCTGCTCGGCTGCGTCCCGCCGCCGCCGCGCCGGCCCGAGTTCCTCGCGATCGTGTCGGCGCACGTGCTCGCGACGTTCCTCGCGCGAGACGATGCGACGCGGCCAGATGGCTTCGTCGTCGAAGGTCCGCGCGCCGGGGGCCACAACGCGCCGCCGCGCGGCCGTCTCGTGCTCGACGACGAGAAGCAGCCCGTGTACGGACCGCGCGACGACGCCGACCTCGAGAAGATCGCCGCGCTCGGCCTGCCGTTCTGGCTCGCCGGCACCTACGGCACGCCGGACCGCGTGACCGCCGCGCTCGCCTCAGGCGCCGCCGGCGTGCAAGTCGGCACGGTATTCGCGCTGAGCCGCGAGTCCGGCTTCAGCCCTGACGTCCGCGCGCAGCTGCAGCGGCGGCTCGCGCAGGGAACGCTACGCGTCCTCACCGACGCCTTCGCCTCCCCGACCGGCTTTCCCTTCAAGGTCGCTCGGCTCTCGGACACCCTCGCGGATGACGCGACGTACGCCGAGCGCGCGCGGCTCTGCGACCTCGGCTACCTGCGCACGCCCTACCTGCGCGATGACGGGTC
>JACPEQ010000052.1 GCA_016183435.1 Chloroflexota bacterium | reverse complement strand
CCGCGGCGACGAACGCGATCGCGATGCCGGTCGGCGCGCTCGCGCTCGCGGCGCTCTCGGTCATCACGCGGGAGGGCTGGGTGGTGCCGGCGCAGCCATCCGCGATCGTCGTGACGATCTCCCTCGTCGCGGGCACGGTCGCGCTGTTCACGCTCGTCCTGTATGTCCTGGGACGCTGGACCGCGACCGCGGCATCGTTCCAGTTCCCGCTCTCCGTCCTCGTCACCGTCATCGCCGCGGCCATCCTTGCCGGCGAGAGCGTGCGGCCGGTCGTCATCGCCGGCGCCGCCGTCGTCGCGGCGGGCATCATCGTCGCGTCGGGTGCGCTCGATCGCCGGCCTCGACCGCGCGCACTCTGAGCGCCCACGTAACAGCAAGCAGGTGCACACGCTCCCTCCTCCCAATAAGAAGATCCTAAGAACGCCACCGACGTCTCACTGATCCCTCATCCACGCACGCTCCTGGCGGGTAACGATAGGTGCGGTGTTGTCGTCGATGCGGCTTGCCCGAGCCCTTGGCGACCGCGTGACCTCGTGGCGTTACGAGCGGTCCACCGACGCTCGCGGAAAGCGCGATCTGCGCATCGACCTCCTGCGCGGCTTCTGCGTCTTCGTGATGATCGTCGACCACGTCGGCGGCGAGGACTCCTGGCTCTACGTGCTGACGGGCGGGAACCGCTTCTTCGTCTCGGCGGCGGAGGGGTTCGTCCTTCTCTCGGGCATCTCGATGGGGCTCGCGCATCGTCGCGTGATCGACGGCACCGGCGTGCGTGCCATGCTGGAGAAGGTCTTCGGCCGCGCGTGGCTCCTGTACGCGCTCACGGTCATCCTCACGATCACTTTCGCGGCGGCCTCGAGCGCCCTCGGCACGCCGTGGTCGGTGCAGGCGACGCCGGCGAGCAGCGGCGGCGCATTCGCGTTGTCCGTCCTCACGTTCCAGCGCTCGTATTCGCTCACCGACGTGCTCCTCCTGTACACGCTGCTGGTGCTCGCCGCCGCGCCGGCGCTGTGGCTGATCGCTCGTGGTCACACGGTCCTGGTGCTCGGCTCGTCCGCCGCGCTGTGGGCCGCGGCGCAGGTGTGGCCGCGCGGTGTGCCGACCCCATGGGTCGTCGTGGACGGCGGCTTTCCGTTCGCGGCCTGGCAGCTGCTGTTCTTCGGCGGGCTCGTCGCCGGGTTCCACCGCCAGCGTTTGGAGCACTGGCTCGCGCCGCGCCGGCTCATCGTGATGGGCATCGCAGTGGTAGCCGCGCTGATCGCCGCGCAGTCGATCGCCCAGGGCCTCGGGCTCGCCACGGCCGTCGACACACACCAGCTGCTGTTCGACAAGAACGACGCGCGCATCGGCCGCGTCCTCGCCCTCGGGGCCGCCGCGTCGTTCGCGTTCGCCTTCGTCACGCTCGCGTGGACGCCGCTCCGGCGGTCGACCGGGTGGCTGTTCCTTCGCTTCGGTCACCACGCGCTCTTCGCGTATGCCGTGCAGCTCTTCGTCGTGGCCTTCTGGTCTTCGGACCTCATGGCCCCGCTCCGTCTCGACCGCGAGAACGCACTATTCCAGGCGGCCGCCGCGGGGATGGTCTGGCTGGCATGCGTCGGATGGAGCGCTGCGCAGCGCTCATGGCGCTCGATCTTCCCGATCCGCGCTGGTGGCGACCGACGCATACGGCTCGCAGGTGCCTTCCCGGCCGTGGCACTCGTCGCGGTCGTCTTCGGCGCCAGCGCGAGCGACCTCGGCGAGGGGCTGCTGCCGACCGGCATCGGCGGGCCGACGATCTCCGGGCGCCTCGCCTCGTCCCACGTCGTGCGCGCCCTGGATGGGGGACGGCTCGAGGAAGGCAGTTTCTACAGCCAGCGACTGCGCCGCACGATGCCGTTCGCCGTCTACGTCCCGCCGGGCTACGACGACGACCCGACGGCCCGCTATCCGGTCCTGTACATGCTCCACGGCGGGAGCGGCACGAACAGCGAGTGGCTCGACTACGGGCTCATCGACGCGGCCGAGGCGCTGATGTCGTCGGGGGAGATCGCGCCGATGATCATCGTGCTGCCTCAAGGCGACCAGGAGTACTGGATCGATCACGTCGTCGATGCCGCGACGGGCTCCAACGGAGCGAAGTGGGGCAGCTACCTGGCGCTCGAGGTCGTGCCGCAGATCGACGTTCGCTACCGCACCATAACGTCATCCGCGGGGCGGGCCATCGGTGGCCTGTCCATGGGTGGCCACGCCGCGATGGAGCTGCCGATGAACTTCCCAGCGATCTGGAGCGTGATCGGCGCGCACAGTCCGGCCCTTCGGCCCGTGGGCGACGCCCCGACCTACCTGGGCAGCGGCGCCGACTTCGCGGCTCGCGATCCGCTCTCGCTCATCGCCGCGAAGCCCACGCTCGCGGCGACGTATGAGTGGTGGATCGACGCGGGTGACGCCGATCCCTGGCTGGCGCAGGCCGCCGCCATCCACGCGGCCCTCGACGCGCTCGGGATCGCGAGCGTCCTGCGTGTCGCTCCCGGCGACCACTCGCTCTCGTACTGGAGCACGAATGCCGCCGACTACCTTCGCTACTACGCAGGCGCGCTGTGCGCCCGCGTGTCCTGCGGCCTGATCGCGCGGCGCGGATAGCCACCTCCACCGACCGGCGGCGACGGATCGAGACGCGCGGCCCCTTGCGTGGACGCATGCCGACCTCGTACCGTCACAGCGGATGGGCGGGAAGGGGGTCCTCGCTCGAGGCCTCAGCCTGGTGCTCGTGCTCGGCGTGGCGGGTGCGTGCGGCAGCGGGCCGAGCTCTGCTCGACCTCATGTCGACGACCTTCTCACCGGCGCCCCGAGCGCTGTGGAGGTCGAGCTCAGCGATGCGCCTGACGCACCGTCCCAGGTCGAGTCGCGCACCTTCGCGAGCGCCGCGCTCGATCGGACGATGCGGTACGTCGTGTACTTGCCGCCCGGCTACTCGCGATCGGTGACGCGCTATCCCGTGCTCTACATGCTCCACGGGATGGACGGCGGAGAGGATGAGTGGCGCCGCTACGGTCTGCTCGATGTTGCCGACACGATGATCCGCGCGCGGGAGATCGCGCCGCTCGTCATCGTCCTGCCGCAAGGTGACCGCGCCTACTGGATGGATCACGCCGGCAGCGACCAGGAGGCCTGGGGTACCTACACCGCGCGCGATGTGGTCGCCGAGATCGACTCTCGATTCCGGACCATCCCGGATCGAAGGCAGCGCGCGATCGGGGGTCTGTCCATGGGGGCGCACGGGGCGGTCCAGCTCGCGCTCAATCACCCCGACCGATTCTCTGTCGTGGGCGCGCACAGCCTCGTTCTGCGCCGGCCTCAGCAGGCGCTGTCGTTCTTCGGCAACGCGGCCGAGTACGCGGCGCGCGATCCGATGACCCTCGTGACGACCCGGCCCGACGCCGCCCGTGCGCTGGCGCTGTGGATCGATATCGGGGACAAGGACCAGTGGGCGCCGGTCGCCGCGCGCTTCCAGTCCCAGCTACAGGATCTCTGGATCGAGCACGAGTGGCACCGCTGGCCGGGGGATCATTCGATGACGTACTGGCGATCTCACCTGACCGACTACTTGCGCTTCTACGACCGCGCTCTTCGCTCGGGTGGCCGTCGGGCCGCGCCGCCCGGACCCGTACTGGCGCCCTGACAGAACTGATCCCGATCGCGCAGCGACACGTCCGCGAGAGAGCGTCAACGACGTCCGTCGGTCTCAGGCCGTCGTCGCCTCTGCCGACCGCCCACCTCTGTGTGGCATGCCGTTCGGCGACCTCTCTGTTCAGGATCACCCCGCTCGGGTAGACTCCTCGGTAATTTCATACGCGACGCGGCCAGAGGTCGCGGTCGTCAGCAGTAGCGTCGGCGGGGGACGAGCTTCCCGATCTGAGCCGGCGCGAACGGGGCGACCGCCGAAGGTGAAGGTCGGGCTCGGGACCTGAGCTTGGGACGCGACCCGGAAGGGCGCGGACTGTCGTGACAGGGAGGGCACCCCGTCACGGAGCGCTGACCGCATCAGAGGCTTCGAGGACGTCGAAGGCTGGTGCGTGATGCGCGCACCAGTTTTTTTGTTGCCCAGCGATAGAGGCGACGCCCGAAGGGCGACCGCCGAGAAGAGGAGGCGGGGAAGGTGCCGGTGGAGCGATTCGCGATCATCGACTCGACACTTCGCGAAGGGGAGCAGTTCAGCAGCGCCCACTTCACGACCGAGCAGAAGATCGAGATCGCCAAGGCGCTCGATGCCTTCGGCGTCGAGTACATCGAGGTCACCTCGCCGGTCGCGAGCCCGCAGAGCCTCGAGGACTGCAGGACCATCGCGGCGCTGCCGCTGAAGGCCAAGGTCCTCACCCACGTCCGCTGCCACCCCGACGACGCGAAGGTCGCGGTGGAGACCTGCGTCGACGGGATCGACATCCTCTTCGGGACGTCCTCGTTCCTGCGCGAGTTCTCGCACGGGAAGAGCGTCGACGAGATCATCGCGCAGGCGCGCGAGGTGATCGGCTTCATCAAGGACCACGGCAAGGAGGTCCGCTTCTCGAGCGAGGACAGCTTCCGCTCGACGGAGGGCGACCTGCTCAGGGTGTACAAGGCTGTCGACGGGATGGGGGTGGATCGGGTCGGGATCGCCGACACCGTCGGCATCGCGACGCCGCGCCAGTGCTACGCCCTGGCGCACGAGCTGCGGCGCGAGGTCTCCTGCGACATCGAGTTCCACGGCCACAACGACACCGGCTGCGCGATCGCGAACTCGTACTCGGTGCTCGAGGGCGGCGCGACGCACATCGACACGAGCATCCTCGGGATCGGCGAGCGCAACGGCATCACGCCGCTGGGCGGGTTCATCGCGCGCATGTACGCGGACGACCCGACGGCGATCAAGAAGAAGTACGACCTGCCGAGGCTGCGCGAGCTCGACGAGATGGTCGCGACCATGGTGGGCATCGACGTGCCGTTCGACGAGTACGTGACCGGCAAGTACGCGTTCCACCACAAGGCCGGCATGCACACGAAAGCCATCTACTTGAACCCGAACTCGTACGAGATCCTCGACCCGGCCGACTTCGGACTCGAGCGGACGATCAACATCGCGCACCGCCTTACCGGGTACAACGCCGTGGGCCGGCGGGCGGAGGAGCTGGGCCTCTCGTTCGGCAAGAACGACCTGCGCGAGGTGACGAAGCGCATCAAGGCGATGGCCGACGCGGGCCCGCTCTCGATGGAGCAGCTCGACCGGGTCCTGCGCGAATGGGTGGTGGCCTAGTGCCGGGAGCGACGCTCGCGGAGCTCATCCTCTCGCGTTCGTCCGGACGCGACGTGCACGCCGGCGATCTCGTCATCGCGCCGGTCTCGCGGGTCATGGTCCACGACTCCGTCATCGATGCGGTGATGGCCGGGCTGAAGGCGCTGGGCAAGCAGAAGGTCTGGGACACCGCGAAGGTGTGCGTGTTCGTGGACCACGCCGCACCCGCCCCGACGCCCGTCGTTGCCGACTCGCACCGCGTGCTGCGCGAGTGGGTGCGCGACCAGGGGATCGCGACGTTCTACGACGCCGGTGAGGGCGTCTGCCACCAGATCATGGTCGAGGAGGGCTACTGCGAGCCCGGCACCGTGATCGTCGGGACCGACTCCCACTCGAACACGTACGGCGCGGTCGGAGCGTTCGGCGCCGGGATGGGCGGCACGGACGTCGCGGT
>JACPEQ010000051.1 GCA_016183435.1 Chloroflexota bacterium | reverse complement strand
GTCGAGCCCTTGCGGATCTTCAAGATGGCGCCGCGGCTCGTCGGCAGTGCCACCGTCACCACCTGGTGCGTGCTCAGCTGCGCTCGCAGCGTCTCCCAGGAGGTGTGCAGGCCGGCCGCGCGGCCGGTCTGCTCGATCGCGACCAGCAGGTGCTACGCGAGCACGCACAAGAAGATGTGCGTTTGCACCCGGTCTTTGAGCTGGTGGAAGATCGGCCGTTCCGCCAGAGGGCTCTTCATTGCGGATTCCGGGCCATTCCGATCAGCCATTCCGGACGAATCCGATCACCCGTTCCGACGCAATCCGATCAGCCGTTCCGGAGGTTTCCGATCACCGTATTGAGGGCGGTCGGAGCAGCGAGCTGAACTGAGGGAAGGGCGGCGTCGCCTCGAGCGCCACAGACGTTCGAGGAGAAGATGCCGATGGCGCGTCCCCGCTCGCTCATGCGCAAGATCAAGGAGATCCTTCGTCTCCGCCTCGCCGGGGGGCTCACGCTGCGGCAGGTCGCCACGGCCACGGGGCTCGGGTACACGACCGTGCACGACCACCTCGCCCGCGCCGCGCGGGCGGGCATCAGCTGGCCGCTGCCCGAGAGCCTCGATGAGCGCGACCTCGAGGAGCGGCTCTTCGGGAGACCGGCAGCGCCGCCGGCCGCGAGCCGCCGGCTCCCCGACTGGGAACACGTGCACACCGAGCTCAAGCGGCCCGGCGTGACGCTTGACGCTGCAGCTGCTCAACCTCGAGTATCTGGAGCGGCACCCCGACGGGTATCGGTACAGCCAGTTCTGCGACCTGTACCGCTCCTGGCAGCGCAAGCTCGACGTGGTCATGCGCCAGGAGCACCGCGCCGGCGAGCGCTGCTTCGTCGACTTCGCCGGCCAGACCGTGCCCATCGTCGACGCACGCACGGGTGAGATCGCGCTCGAGGCCGAGATCTTCGTCGCCGTCCTCGGCGCCTCGAGCCACACGTACGCCGAGGCCTTCCCCTCCCAGGAGCTCGAGCACTGGATCAGCGGCCACGTCCACGCCTTCGAGTGGTGGGGCGGCTCGCCCAAGATCTGCGTCCCCGACAACCTGCGCTCGGGCGTCACGCGCGCCCACCGCTACGAGCCCATCCTCAACACCACGTACGCCGAGATGGCCGCCCACTACGGCGTCGCGGTCATCCCGGCGCGCGTGCGCCGCCCGCGCGACAAGGCCAAGGTCGAATCGGGCGTGCTCCTGGTGGAGCGCTGGATCCTGGCGCGGCTGCGCCACCGCACCTTCTTCGCGCTGGCCGAGCTGAACGCCGCGGTCCGCGAGCTGCTCGGCCCCCTGAACCGCAAGCCATTCAAGAAGATGGCGGGATCGCGCCAGAGCCTCTTCGATGCCCTCGAGCGCCCCGCGCTGCGGCCGCTCCCCGAGCACCGCTACGAGTTCGCGCTCTGGAAGACCGCGACGGTGAACATCGACTACCACGTCGAGGTCGACCACCACTACTACTCGGTGCCGTACCAGCTCGCGCGCGAGACGGTCGATGTCCGCGTCTCGGCCCAGGCCGTCGAGATCATCCATCGCGGCCGCCGCATCGCGAGCCACCTCCGCAGCCGCGATCGTGGCCGCCACACCACCGTGACCGCGCACATGCCCGCGAGCCACCGCCGGCACCTCGAGTGGACGCCGAGCCGCATCGTGCGCTGGGCCGAAGAGACCGGCCCCGCGACGGCCGAGCTCGCGCAGGGCATCCTCGATGCGCGCCCGCACCCGGAGCAGGGCTACCGCGCCTGCCTCGGCATCCTGCGCCTCGCCGAGCGGTACACGCCGCAGCGCCTCGAGGCCGCCTGTGCCCGCGCGCTGGCGGTCCGCGCCTTCAGCTACCGATCGGTCGAGTCGATCCTGCGGACCGGTCTCGATCGCGAGGCGCTCCCCGCAGCGTCCGCCCCCGCGGTCCCCGCGCGCGTCCACGACAACCTACGCGGCGCGACCTATTACCACTGATCAGCGATGGAGGAAGGGATGCTCACCACGCCGACGCTCGACAAGCTCGTCGCCCTGGGCCTCATGGGCATGGTCATCGCGCTCAAGGAGCAGCAGGAACGCAGCGAGTACGGCGCACTCGCCTTCGAGGAGCGCCTCGGGCTGCTCGTCGACCGCGAGGTGACCGAACGCGACAACCGGCGTCTCGCGCGCAACCTCAAGGCGGCGAAGCTGCGCATCAGCGGCGCGTGCATCGAGGACCTCGACATGCGCTCCCCGCGCGGCCTCGACCGCGGGCAGATCCTGCGGCTCGCCGAGGCGCGCTGGGTGGAGGCACACCAGAGCGTCCTCGTCGTCGGTCCCACCGGCGTCGGCAAGACGTACCTCGCGTGCGCTCTCGCCCAGGCCGCTCTCCGCCGCGGCCACACCGCGCTCTACCTGCGCGCGACGCGCATGCTCGATGAGCTCGCCGTGGCTCGCGTGGACGGCCGGCTGCCGCGGCTCCTCGCATCGTGGGCCCGTGTCGACGTCCTGGTCATCGACGACCTGGCCCTGCGGCCGCTCGCGAGCGAGCAGGCCGCGCACCTGCTCGAGGTCGTCGAGGACCGCGCCCAGCGGCGAGCGACCATCGTGACCAGCCAGCTGCCGATCGCCGAATGGCACGCCTCGCTCGGCGACGCGACGATCGCCGACGCCATCCTCGACCGGCTCGCGCACGGCGCGCAGCGCATCGAGCTGCGCGGCGACTCGCTCAGGCGACCCAGGACGGCCGCTGATGGCGCCGATCGCGAACGACCGCAGGCGGAGAACGACGCGCCGGACGTGGAAAGAGCCGAGCGACCCGGGAAACGAGCCGCTACGAAGGCCGCAGCGGCCCGCTGAGGAAGAGGGTCGACGTACATGACCTCGCCCCACGCGGTCTCGATCGCGTCGACGACGGATCGCTGCCAGACTACGCGCACATCAGCGAAAGGAGGTGACCTTCAGGGGAACGCGCCCATCCTCGTCGCTGCCGCTCCGACCGGACATGCGCGTGATCGCAAACTCCGGAACGATCGATCGCTTTGACGCGGAATGACTGATCGCTTTCGCCGGAATCCGCAGTAGGGCACTGGCGAGCACGGGAAGCCCAGTCACGGGCAGCCGGGCGGACTTCGCGAAGGAGTGCGGAATTTACGTCCAGGTCTGGCACGCGTCGTAGCCGCGTCG
>JACPEQ010000179.1 GCA_016183435.1 Chloroflexota bacterium | reverse complement strand
GAGCTCATCGAGGTGCAGGGCACCGCCGAGCAGCACCCGTTCTCGCGCGAGGACTTCGACCGGATCCTCGCGCTGTCCCTGCGCGGCATCGACGAGCTCGTGGAGGCGCAGAAGCAGGCCATCGCGTCGTTCTGAGTCCGACCTGTTCCGACCCTCGCTCGGGGAGACCCCGCGCTCGGGCCACCGTGCTCGACCTCGTCCTGCGGGCCTCGGTCTGCGCGCGGTGGTCACGGCGCCTCGGTCTGCGCGCCTGAGGGACGAAGCGTCTCGGTCTGCGCGCGGTGGTAGCGGCGCCTCGGTCTGCGCGCCCGGGGTACGGTTGAGCGATGAGGACGCTGATGATCGGAAGCTCGAACGCGGGCAAGGTCGCCGAGTACCGGCGGATGCTCAGCGGCCTCGCGATGCGCCTCCTCGCGCCGAGCGATCTCGATCCCGTGCCGCCCGAGCCCGAGGAGCACCACGACTCGTATGCGGAGAACGCGCGCGCGAAGGCGGAGGCGTACGCCGCCGCGACGGGCATCGCGGCGGTCGCGGACGACTCAGGTCTGGACGTCGACGCGCTGGGCGGCGCGCCCGGCGTGCGCAGCCGGCGGTACTTCGGCGAGCACGCGACGCCCGCGGAGCGGAACGCGCGGCTGCTCGCGCTCATGGAGGAAGCCCCGCAGCGCGACGCGCGCTTTGTCTGCGTCGTCGCGCTCGCATACCCGGGCGGGCCGACCGAGCTCTTCGAGGGCGTCGTGCGCGGCGAGATCGCGAAGGCGCCGCGCCACGGCGAGGAGGGCTGGGGATTCGGCTACGACCCCGTCTTCATCGTTGGCGGCGACGGCCGCACGATGGCCGAGCTCTCGCCTGATGAGAAGGACGCTCTCTCGCACCGCGGCCTCGCCGTCGCGAAGCTGCGCGCGCGCCTCGCCGCGGAGCCGCGATAGCCCGTCGATCTCGACGCTGATCGCCAGGGCGCCTGGGTGCTTGTGATGCTGGCATGCGGTCGCTAGCGTGCCGGCAGGAGGTGCGGTCCAGAATGGTCGCAGACTGGTCTCATCAGCGGTCGATCAGCCGTACGTCAGGACGTCCGGTGCACGCTCTCCGACGATGCGGAACATGACGCTTCGACGCGCCGGAGATGCTGGTCGATGAGGGGATCGATCCTTCTCGCCCTCGTGCTCGTCCTGTCCTTCATCGCCGCCCCGCGCCACCAGGCCTCGGCCGACGACGTTGAGCAGCGCATCGCCGAGTTCTGGAAGCGCGTCGACGCCCTTGGTCCGTCCGATGTGCTGACCGCCGCGGACCTCGGCCAGTGGGCGCTCAACGTCACCGAGCGCGATCCGGGCGCTGGTATCACCGTCGCCGACTTCCGTGCCGCCACGGCGGCGATGCAGGCGGCGTTCGACCGGGCGGGCATCGGGGTGCCGCCGGGCACGCCCAAGAGCGCGGATGTGGAAGAGCGCATCGCTCGCTTCTGGCAGAAGCTGGATGCCCTCGGGCCGGCCGACGTCGTGAGCGCGGCCGACCTCGGCCAGTGGGCGCTCAACGTCACCGATCGGGATCCCAACAAGCGCATCCGCGTCGATGACTTCCGCGCCTCGACCGCCGGCACGCAGGGCGGGCTCGACCGCGCGCGGTCGCTGCCGCGCCCCGCGACCCCGGTGCCAACGCCCACGCCGCGGCCGACCCCGACGCCCACGCCGCGGCCGACCCCGACGCCGACACCCACTCCGACCCCGACCCCGACGCCCACACCCACGCCCACGTCCACGCCGACGGCTACGCCCACCCCCACAGCGAAGCCAACGCCGGCGACCCCGCCTCCGGTCACCGGGACGACGATCACCGACGGGCGCGACGCGACGGTCACGTGCGGCTCGGGAGCGGCCGGCGACCGCGTCGACGCGACGGTCAGCGGGATCCGCTCGGGATTGAACGGGCTCATCGTCGGGGACACCGCGGTCATCACTGCCACGGCGCCGAGCGGCACCTACCTGCGATGGGCCTTTGGCGGCCCCGGCTCGCTGACGATCGACGGCTGCACGGCGACCTACACGGTCATCAGCATCGGCACGGCATACCAGACCTCGGCCACGATCCGGATCATGCGCGCCGCGGCACCCACTCCCACCCCGACGCCGACCCCCGCTCCGACGCCAACGCCGCGGCCGTGCCCGCCGACCTTGCCGGCATGGCAGTGTGGCAGCACGACCGTGCCCGGCCGCGTGGCCACGGCGACGCCCGCGCCCGCCAGCGGCGGCGAGGGTGGTCCGCGCTTCGTCTTCATCGACAAGACCATCACGATCAACGTGTACGACCCCGCGAACGGCCCGAGCAGCTCGCGCTGCGGGAACGAGTACCTGCAGGTCTCGTTCAGCGGCCCGTACACGGGATCGGTGAACCCCTTCTACGTCCGCGGGCCGGGGACGAACTACCTCTGGGCCGGGCCGTACTACAACGCGCGCACGTTCCAGCCGATCACGCCGGGCGAGTACGAGATCGACGTGGACTGGGCGGACGGCGACCCGAACGACTACTTTCTCGCGAACGTGACCAGGTGCGGCTACGCGAAGGTGATCAAGTCGAAGCAAGGATGGGGCGTCCCGGTCCCGTGAGCCGCGCGTCGCGCCTACGGCGGCGGAGGGACGTCCGGGAAGGTGTACTTGCAGAACCGGCAGATCGCCGCGCGCCGGCGCACCGTCTCGCCGCACTGCGGGCATACCTTCGAGTCGGCGCGTTCGTACGCCCACGACACGGCCTTGCCCACGGCCGCGACGAGCGCGCTCGCGAACGTGAGGAGGAACCCGAGCGCCACCACCAGCGGGACGACGACGATCCCGCATCCGAACGCGCCCTCGGGCGACGTGCAGCGCGCGATGAGATCCTGGATGTAGCGGATCAGGTCGGCCGTACGCGGATCGTATGGCGATCCCCGATCGCGTCGGCTCTCGTCCTCATGCTCGCGGCTGCCGCCTCATCCTGCGCGGGCGCGCCCCCAGCCGATCCGCTCGCCGCGGCCAGAGCATGCGCGCCGCCGGGTTGGACAGCGGACGTCTTCCCGCCGATCGGGTCGCGCGACTGGGGCTTCGGACCGGCCACCGACATCGGCCGCATCCGTCTGATCGCACCGGAGTCCGTTGCCGCGGGCAAGGGACTCTCGAAGCCGGGTGGTGCGAGGTTCATCACCGACTGGTGGATGGTCACCGAGCACGATGAGGCGTCGGTCACCTTCGCCGACGGACGTACTGGCAAGCAGTACCGCTCGAAGTCCGGCAGGCCCGAGGTCACGACGGAGTTCACGACCGCGGCCGGGACCTGGCAGCTCTATTCGCACTCCGACGAGCACTACGACGAGGTGCTCCGGTGCGTGGAAGCGCGCCTCGCGGGACCGTCCTGATCTACGTCGCACTGGTGGATCTGCTGCCGACCGCGCTGACCGGCGCGACGATCGGCCATCACGTGATGCGGCTCGGCCTTCGACGCGCCGATCCCGCCGCTGCTGGTCGGCGCTCTCGCGCTCGTCGCGCCGACCCTGCTCACGCCGCACGCGCGCGGGTGGCATGAGCTCGCCTCGGGGACGATGGTCGTCCCGGTGGGGTCGATCGCGACGCCGGCGCCGGTCGTCGGCGCGCGCAGCCTCGTCGTGCTGGGCATCTTCGTCGCGGTCGCCGTCGCGGCGACCGCCGTCCCGGCCGTTGCCGTCGCCGGTCGCGTGGCCACGCTCGACGTCTGCCTCGCAGCGGGTGAGCGCGGAAGCGCGGGTGACAGCGGCTTCGCGATGTCGGGCCCGAACGGTCGGAGCTTCCAGATCCTGGGCGCCCGCCTGTACGCGTCGCCATGAGAGGGGACCACGTGGGAACGGCCGTCGCCAGTCACACGGCGAGCGCGGCGCTCGCGCTGATCGCTGCCACCCTCATCGCCGCGTGCGGAGGCGGCCCGCAGGCGACGGGCGGATCGCCCAGCCCCTCGGCGGGGCCGAGCGCCGCGGGAACGGACGCGTGCGCCCGCGCCGCCGCTTCGCGCGGATGGACGACCGAGCGCAGCTATTCGCGCGGGATCGTGCCGCGCGGCGACGGCATCCAGCTCGGGCTCGGCGGACGGCAGCGCGCGACCGTGCGCGCGAGCGTGAAGGCGCCCGACGGGAGCGCGCTCGTCAGCACGAAGACGCAGGAGCAGAGCCGGGGGGATGCGATGGTGAGGTATGTCGTCCGCTACCCCGCGGACTTCACGCCCGCCGGGGCCACCAGCGTCCTCGGCGTCACGACGCCCGGGACGTACGGCGTGACGTGGGAGGCCGACGGCTCGCTCGCCGCCTGCGACACGTTCGAGGTGGCCCCCACCGGGGTCGCGGACGCGCAGTCGTGCGCTCCGGCCGGCTGGTCGGCGACCGCGCCCGGCAGCACGCTCGTGATGCGGTCGGGCACGGCGTCGATGAGCATCACCGGCGATCAGCAGATCCTCGGGGTCGCCTCCGATCCGTGGTACGTCTTCGAGCCGACCGACCGGGAGACGCTGGCACTCCCCGACGGCACGAGCGCGACGCTGTACGTCAGCCAGGCCTCGACGCCGAAGCGCGTCGCCGCGCAGTTCCGCGCGGGACAGGTGCCGTATCGGTTCGACGCCAGCGCCGAGGCGATCGCGGACCTGGTCCAGCGCTCACGTGACGTGATCGCGTGCGCCCAGCAGCGCCTGCAGGCGTCCTCGACGGCCACCCCTTCGACAGCGACCTCTCCCGCCGCGACCATCGACCCGCGGCCGGTCGTCATGCCGTCGGCCGTGACCTTGCGCGTCGGCGAGACGCAGCGGTTCGCCGCGGCCCAGCAGGAGCGAGGCAGCTTTGGCCCGCCCATCCGCGTGACGTGGTCCGTGTCGCCGCCGTCGCTCGGAACGATCACGCCGGACGGCGTCTTCACGGCCGCGAGCGTCGGCACGGGAACGGTGACCGCGACGCTGCCCGGGTCGCTGCCGTTCAGCGGATCGGCGACCGTGACGGTCCGGTAGTGCGGCCACGGACGGCGCCGCGATACCGGTCGGGTCCGGCGTCATGACGCGGTCGCCTTTCCGCGCGATCGGCGCCACGTCCACCGCTGCGCTCCTCACGAACGCTGCTTCGGCGTTCAGTGAGCGCGTTGGTCGATGTCACCTGGCGACAGCCGCGCTGGCGCGGAAGAAGCGATCGCCGACGAGCACCACGCCGGCCTCGAGCGCTTCGCGCGCGAGCCGGTTCCGCTTCGCGAACGCGGCACGGAACTCGTCCGGCTCGAATCCGACAGGCTGTATGCCTACCGGCGCTCCGCGCAACAGCAGCGACTGGCGCTCGAGGATCGATGCGGGTAGCCCCTCCGCCACGACCACGACATCGATGTCGCTCCAGACGTTGAAGTCACCGCGCGCCACCGATCCGACGACCGCCGCGGCGACGATCGGCAGCCGGATGGAGAGGGCCGCCACGTATTCGCGTGCGAGCGCGATCAGGCGCGCCCGCTCGGCCTCACGCCGGGCGATCGGATCGACCACCGAGAGCGCTCCACCGCGCATCGACGAACGCGAGCACGCGCTCGGCATCGGCGATCGCCTGGGCCGAGTCGGAAGGCCGATAACGGGATGCCGCGGATCCTCCGGGGTGCGCGTCGGGATAGCGCGCCGGTATGTAGTGACGGGACAGGCGCGCGAGCGCGTCATCGAGCTCGGCCGGCACGTCGATCCCCGCGCCGACCACGTCCCGGCCCAGCCGCATGAGATCGTGACCCCACGGACCTCGACCGAGCCCGTGAAGCAGCGCCTTCATCGCCAGCTGCGCGGACTGCTCCGCGAGGAAGCACGACCAGTTATGGGCCCCTGCGCCGCCCTCTCGCCGTGCGCTGTCGAGCGCACGAGCAGCCTCGTCGCGCCATCTGGTGAACTCCTCGACGTCGAGAGGCGGTGCGCCCATCACGTGGATGCTAGGGCTCGATCCGCGCGCGGATCATGTCGGCAGGCGCCACGTAGGGACATCGCCGCAAGGGAGAGGACCGTAGGAGGCGCCGATCCCCCGGCCACCACCGGCCCGGTCCGGACCTTGCGCTCTGTTCGCCCTGTGAGGGCTGGCCTAAGATCGGCGCCCGGACGCCCGCGACGGGCGGCACGCATGAGGGTAGGGAAGGGTTGACGCTCCACGCCGGCACGACCATCGGCCGCTACGAGATCGTCGAGCCGATCGGGCAGGGCGGCATGGCCGTCGTCTACAAGGCGCGGCAGCCCGCTCTCGACCGCGTCGTCGCGCTCAAGGTGATCCGCTCCGGCTTCTCCGAGGACCCCGAGTTCCTCGAGCGCTTCCGCCGCGAGGCGCGCGCGGTGGCGCGGCTGGATCACCCCAACGTCGTGCAGGTCCACGACTTCGACGAGATCGAGGGCCGCGCGATCCTCGCGATGCAGCTCCTCGACGGAGGCGGGCTCAAGGAGCGCGTGACGCATCTCGCGAGCGAGCAGCGCCTGATGCCGCAGGACGAGGTCGTGCGCATCGTCGAGCAGATGGCGGCCGGGCTCGCCTACGCGCACGCACGCGGTGTCATCCACCGCGACGTCAAGCCGGCGAACGTCATGTTCACGAGCGACGGCCGCGCGGTCGTCACGGACTTCGGGATCGCGCGGATGCTCGGCGGGACGCAGCTGACCGCGACCGGCGTCGGGATCGGGACGCCCGAGTACATGAGCCCGGAGCAGGGACAGGGCGGAGAGCTCGACGCACGCAGCGACGTGTACTCGCTCGGCGTCGTCGCGTACGAGCTGCTGACCGGACAGCTGCCGTTCACCGGCGATACGCCGTTCGCGGTCGTGCTGAAGCACGTCCGCGACCCGCTGCCGCCGCCGAGCACGCGGAACCCGGCGCTCTCGCCTCGGATCGATGAGGTCCTGATGAAGGCCCTCGCGAAGCAGCCCGCCGACCGGTACCCCGGCGTGACCGACCTTGCCATCGCGCTGCGCGACGTCATTGGGACGACCGCCGGCGCGACCTTGCCGACCATCGTCACCGCGCGACCCGCGGCCACGCCGTCCGCGCCCGCGGTCCCACTCTCCGTCGCAGGCGGCGAGCGGGACCGGCGGGTCGCCGGCGCGCTCGTCTCGCTCGCCCTGCTCGGCGTGATGGCATTCGACCTCTCGCCGCGCCTGGCCGCCCTCGACACCGCGTCCATCGACCGCGCGATCTCGGAGGCGCTCACGACGGCATCGCCGTCGCCGACGCCGCGGCAGGTCGCGTTCAAGCCGGAGCAGCTGATCATGCCGCCGGAGGAGCTGCCGGTGAGCGGCTACGAGGTGCGGACCGACGAGGCATATCCCGACACCGGCCGCGAGCCGCAGTGGCGCAGGATCTTCCAGCCGAAGAGCACCAGCGGGCAGTACGGGCCCATCGAGTTCCGGATCGGTGTCCTCGAGCCGGGCCGCTCGATCTCTCCCGGTTGCGACGGCTGGAACTGGAAGCCCGAGCAGCCGACCGAGTCAGGCACCGTCGCGAGCGCGGCGCTCGGCGACAAGTCGGTGCTCTGCCGGTTCCGCTTCTCTGACGGGACGCGCTGGTTCGTCTCGTGGGTGGCGGAGCGGAACGTCGAGACGATCACCTACCTGTTCGCGAAGATCTCCGCGACCGACGCTGCCGCGACCGATCTGGTGCTTCGGCTCTCACAGCAGCAGCTGGCGATCGTCTCGCGGGTGTCGCCGCGATGACGGTCGACACCACGCGGTTCTGCGGGAGTTGCGGCGCGGCACGCGAGTCGATGACGCTGCGGTTCTGCCGGCAGTGTGGGGCGGCGTTCGCGCCGACCGGCGCGGTGAGCGTGGTCCCCTCGGTCGCGCCGTCCGCGCCGGCGCCGTTCGTCGTCGCCTCGCTGGGCGAGGCCCGCAGGCGACCACGGCTCATCGTCACGCTGCTCGGGCTCCTCGGCAACGCGACCTACGCGTTCTTCTGGCTGTGGATGTCGTGGCGCGAGCTGAAGCGCATCCGCGGCGACGCATCGATGTCGCCGTTCTGGCATGCGGTCGCGATCTTCGTCATGCCGCTCTACGGGCTCTTCCGCTTCCACGCGCACTTCCGCACGATCGACGAGCTGAACGCGGCCGCGCGCGTCCCCGTCCGCGCGGGCGCCGGACTGCTCACCCTTGTGTTCTTCCTCGTGCTCGGCGTCCTGTACGGGGGCCTCCTGCTGTCCGCCGCCGCGGCGTCGAGCGGGCGGGCGGCGTTCAGCCTCCAGCCGCTGTCGCTCGTCGTCGTCGGCGCCGCGTACGCGTATATCGTCGGGACGGGTCAGCGGGCCCTGAGCGCGTACTTCTCGTCATTGAGCGGCGTGACCATCCCCGAGCGCGGCCACGCGCTCGAGTACGTCTTCATCGTCCTGTTCTTCCTGTCGTTCAGCGCGCAGGTGTTCATCGCGTTCGGCGGCACGCTCGGGTAGCGGTCAGCCGTTCGCTTTTCCCTCCGCGAACAGGCGGTAGCCGAGGCCACGCACTGTGAGGATCCGGGGAGCATCGCTGCGGGCCTGAATTCGGGCCAGCCGCGCTACACTGCGTGCATGAAGACGCTCCCGCTGACCGAGGCGAAGAACCGGTTCAGTCGCGTCATCGATGCGGTCGCCGATCGCGACGAGCGGGTCATGATCACCCGCAATGGGAAGCCGGCCGCGATCCTGATCAACCCGGAGAGGCTCAACAGCTTGATCGCGACGCTCGACATCCTGTCGGACCCGAACATGATGGCGCAGATCAGGCAGAGCGAACGCGACTTCGCGGCGGGTCGCTACAAGGACTACACGCTGGACGAGCTGGACGAGCTGTTCGGCGAGCCGTAGCGGGCGTCGGCCACGCCTCGCATCCGCCTTCTGGAGCACGTCCGACGCACGATCGCGGAGCTTCATCCCCAGACGAAGCGGAAGGTCCGCGCGGCGATCGACGCGATCGCGGAGGATCCGACGATCGGCGAGCCGCTCCAGCAGGAGCTGGCCGGCTTTCGGAAGGTCGCGCTCGGATCCTGGCGGATCGTGTACCGCCAGGAGGGGCGCGTCGTCGTGGTCCGCGCGGTGGGCCGCCGGGCTACGGTCTATTCGGACCTGATCGACCACGTCGAAAGGAGGCTCAGCGAGCGCGCGCGGCGCTATCGCCGAGCGAGATCCGCGCGGGTCAGGGGCGCGGACGCTCGTCGGACGCGAACAGCCGGTAGCCGAGGCCGCGCACGGTGAGCAGGTAGCGCGGCTGGCGCGCGTCGTCACCGAGCTTGCGCCGCAGGCGCGAAATGAGCTGCGGGAAGACGTAGGCCGCTCGATCCGTTCCCGAGCACCTTGCAGCCGTGCGGATACTGACCCGCAGGGGGAACGGTGAGCTTCGCGCCCGGGGCGACCATCGGCCGCTATCAGATCCTCGAGCCGCTCGGCGGGGGTGGGATGGCCACGGTGTACCGCGCCTTCCAGCCCGCGCTCGACCGCGTCGTCGCGCTGAAGGTGATGCGCGCCGAGCTCGCGTCCGACGCCGAGTTCGTCGCGCGCTTCCGGCGCGAGGCCAAGGCCATCGCCCGGCTGCGCCACCCGCACATCGTCGACGTCTTCGACTTCGACGAGGACGGCGGTCGCTATTTCCTCGCCATGGAGCACCTGGGAGGCGGCACGCTCAAGGCGAAGCTCACCGAGCTCGCCGCGGCAGGTCAGCGCCTGCCACAGCGTGAGATCGCGCGCATCGTTTCGGAGGTGGCCGATGCCCTCCATTTCGCGCATGTCTCCGGGGTGGTACATCGGGACATCAAGCCGTCGAACGTCATGCTCACCGGCGACGGCCGGACCGTCGTCACGGACTTCGGGATCGCGAAGATCCTCGCGGCGACGCAGTACACCCAGACCGGCGTCGGGATCGGCACGCCCGAGTACATGAGCCCGGAGCAGTGCCAGGGCCTGACGGTCGACCACCGGTCGGACATCTACTCGCTCGGGATCCTCGCCTACGAGCTCCTCACCGGCGCCGTTCCGTTCACCGCCGATACGCCGCTTGCGACCGCGCTGAAGCAGCTCCGTGACCCGCTGCCCCTGCCCTCGACCCGAGACTCCGGCGTGGGGCCGGCCACCGAACGCGTGCTCCTCCGCGCCCTCGCGAAGCGGCCGGAGGACCGGTACGGCGCGGCGCCGGAGCTGGCCACGGCGCTCGAGCGCGCCATCGCCGACGACGCACGCGAGACGGCGGCGACCGTGGCGGTCCGGCGGCGGGCGCCAGCGCCGCGCGAGCCGACGCCGGCGGTGACGGCACCCCCTCTTCTTCGCCCGCCGCCTCTCTCGCGGTCGTTGCTGCTCGCCGCGGGTACGGCGGGCCTCCTGCTCCTGCTCGGTGCCGGCGCGGTCATCGGCGTCTACGGCCGGCCGCAGCCTGCCACGAGCGCGACGGGGCCGCAGCCCAGCATCCCGGCCGCGACGCCGACCGCCGCCGCTGCCCTGGCGGCGCAGCCGTCGCCAACGCCGACCCCCCAGCCGACCCCGCTGGCCGCGGCCCCCGGGATCTTCGGCACAGTCACGAACGGGCCCGTCGGGCGCCCCCTGGCGAACGCGGTCATCGTCGTGTATCCCGGTGCAGCGCCCTGCTGCACTCTGTTCGCGACGGCGACAACGAACGCGTCGGGGAGCTACGGCGTCAGTGTCCCGGCCGGTACGTACCGCGTCAGCTTCCGGCCCCCGCGGAGTTCCGGCCTCGGGTCGCACTGGTGGCATGCGGCCCCGGGTCAGATCGCCTTGACCTTCGAGACCGCCTCGGACGTCACCGTGAGCGGCATCGTGCGCGGCATCGACGCCGCGCTGCTGCCCGGCCACGACATCACCGGGCGGGTCACCGGCGCCACCGGAGCGGGGATCAAGGATGCGGTGGCGATCGCGGTGCAAAGCGATACCGGCGGCTACGTCGTCGGAAACACCACCGATGCGTCAGGCACGTATTCGCTCTCGGTGACGAAGGGCGTGTACCGGATCGGGTTCAAGCGGACCGCGGCCCTGGGACCCCCCGAGCAGTGGTGGAACGGTGTCACGGACACACGAGCCGCGACCATCGTCGTCATGCAGGACGCGAACGTGAGCGGGATCAACGCGCGCCTGGGGCCATAGCCGCTGACCGCGCCGCGTGGACGTGTCCCGGCAGCGCGATGTGTGGCGCAAGGGCTCAGCGGCGCGCTGCGTCGCGCGTGGAGAAGAGACGATATCCGAGCCCGCGCACCGTGAGCAGGTAGCGCGGCTCGCGCGCGTCGTCGCCGAGCTTGCGCCGCAGGCGCGAGATGAGCTGCTCGATGCTGTCGTCGCTGACGACGCCGCCTGTCTCGGGCCGCACCTTGCGCGCCAGGTCGTCCTTCGTCACGAGCGCACCCGGATCCTCGGCGAGGGCGGCGAGCGCGAGGAGCTCACGCGCGGTGACGGCGATCTCGCGGCCATCGACGCGGACCTCGGCGTGCTTCGCGTCGACGCTGATCCGCGCGCGCTTCGGCATCTGCAACGTGAGGGTTTCGTCGGTGCGCCTATAGACCCATGTGCCGCCGGGCACCTCGATCTCATCACCCTCGTGAAGCGCGACCTCGTCGACGCGTTGGCCGTTCACCGAGGTGCCGTTCTTGCTGCCGAGATCGCGGAGCATGTACGTACCGTCGCGCATCTGGATCTAAGCGTGATGCCGCGACGCGTGCTCGCTGCCGACGACGATCTGGCAGTCGCTGCCGCGGCCGATCACGAGGGGCGTGTTGCCGAGGGCGTGGCCGGTGCCCGGACGCGCCCCACGGATCTCGACCAAGCGGTCGCTCATGGCGCGACATTGTCCCCTGCCGGATACCGATGTCAGCGGTCCGTCAGCGACGCGTCAGGACGGGCGCGCGGGCGCTGGCGGACCATAGGCGCGGATCGTCCGCCTGGCAGCCTGTTCGGCACCTGGGCGGGAGTCCAGACGGATGGCAGAATGCCAGCGGTCCGCTGGTGGGCGCCACCAATGGCCGGGAATGAGGTAGGGGTGTGGCAGCGGTCGCCATGACGCAGCGCCCGGCGCTCGGGCGGCGTGGTGCGCTCTTCATCATCGTCATCGGGCTGATCCTGGCCGTGCTCGCGGCGGTCTCGGCGAGCTCGTATCTCGCGGGCGAAGCGGAGAAGGTCGCCGCCCCGCAGCGGGATGCATGGGTCGCGGCGCGCGACATCCCCGCGGGGACCCTGCTCACGCGGGATGACCTCGCCGTCGCCCGCTTCCCCGTCACGAACGAGATGGCCGGCTTCTACCTGCTCGCGGCGGACCCGGGGCGGCCGCCGGTCGGCGTCGTGCCGATCGCGCTCCGCAAGGGCGAGCCGCTCGTGGCGGGCGCGGTGCTCCCGCCGGAGCTCGCCGAGTCGATCGCGCCGGTCGTGCCGCTCACGATCACCGTCGGCGGGTCGTCTCAGCCCGTCGTCGGCGCGCTGAACATCCCGCTCGGCCGGCTGGTCGCTCCGCCCCCGGCCTTCCGCGAGGGCGACCACATCGACCTGTGGGCGCAGGAGGCCACGGCCGCCGGCCTCTCGCGCTCGCTCACGCAGGTCCTCTCGGACGTCGAGGTGATCGGCTTCGTCGGCACGCGCGGCGCCGCGGAGGGCGTCGTCATCGCCGTGACGCGGCAGCAGCTCGAGCAGTTCGTCACGACGTCGAATGCGGGTGCGCAGATGATCGCCACCGTGCGCTCCTCGCGCCGGTAGGGCGATGCCGACCGAGGCGCGGGCGAAGACCGTCGCCTTCGTCAGCGCGCGCGGAGGCACGGGCACGACGACCGTCGCGACGAACGTGGGCGTCGCGCTGGCCCACTACTCGCGTGCGCGGACTCTCCTCCTCGACCTGAACGTCGGCCGCACCATCACCGACCAGCTCCTCGATCTCCCGCCCGACAGCGGCGGCACGGTCGTCGACCTTCTCCCCGTCCTCGGCGAGCTCGCCGGCGAGGCCCCGGGCGCGGACGTCCTCGACCAGGCCGAGGTCGCGCACCTCTCCGGGCTCAAGGTCCTCGTCGCGTCGCGGACGGCGGACGCGGCGACCATCCCTGAGGACGCCGTCGCGCAGCTGCTCGCCGGGATGGCCGCGCGGGCGGACGTCCTCATCCTCGACGTGCCGTCGTCGTTCGATCCCTCCGCATTCTCGGCGCTCGACGCCGCCGACCGCGTCGTCGTCGTCGCGACACCGGACGTGCCCACGCTCAAGCGCACGAAGGCGCTCGCGCAGCGGCTGCGCGAGGCGAAGGCCGACGGCGCGGCGGGCGTGCGCGTCGCGCTGAACCAGGCGAACGGATCGAAGGAGCTGTCGCTCGGCCAGATCGAGGAGTTCCTCGGCGAGGAGGCGTGGTCGCTCCTCCCCGTCGCGCTCGACGAGGCTCGGCGGTACCACGACCGCCGCCAGATCCCCGTTCTCGACCTCGCGGGCCCGCTCGGGAAGGCGCTCTACCTCACGGCGCTGAAGCTCCACCCGATGAAGCGCCTCGCCAAGCCCAAGTGAGCCTCCGCAGCCCCGATCTCCAGACCTTCCAAGACCAGCTGCACGAGCGCGTCCTGAAGGAGCTCAGCGAGGTCCTGCGCGGGAAGACGGATCCCGCCGAGAAGCGCCGCGTGCTCGAGGAGGAGCTGCGGCGGATGATCCGCGAGTCGAGGCGGATCCTCTCGCCGGCCGCGCAGAACGACCTCATCGCAGGGATCGCGGACACGGTGCTCGGGTTCGGGCCGCTCGAGCCGCTCCTGCGGGACGAGAGCGTGACCGAGATCATGGTGAACGGACCGGAGCGCGTCTTCATCGAGCGCGCCGGGAGGGTCGAGAAGGCGAACGTCTCGTTCCGCGACGAGGACCACATCCGCACGATCATCGACCGCATCGTCGGCCCCATCGGCCGGCGCATCGACGAGAGCTCGCCGCTGGTGGACGCGCGGCTGCCCGACGGGTCGCGCGTGAACGCGGTCATCCGCCCGCTCGCGGTGTCGGGGCCGTCGGTCTCGATCCGCAAGTTCGCGCGCACGTCGTACCGCGTCGAGGATCTCGTGGCTCGCGGAACGCTCACCGACGCGATGGCCGCGTTCTTGCGCGCCGCGGTGCAGGCGAAGCAGAACATCCTCATCTCCGGCGGCACCGGCTCGGGCAAGACCACGACGCTCAACGCGCTCTCGTACGAGATCCCGCTCCACGAGCGCATCGTCACGGTCGAGGACTCGGCCGAGCTCCAGCTGAAGCACCCGAACATGGTCAATCTCGAGACGAAGCCGCCGAACGTCGAGGGGCGCGGGGGCTACACCATCCGCGACCTCGTGAAGAACGCGCTGCGCATGCGCCCCGACCGCATCGTCGTCGGCGAGTGTCGTGGCGGCGAGGCGCTCGACATGCTCCAGGCCATGAACACCGGCCACGAGGGCTCGCTCACGACGGCCCACGCGAACAGCCCGAGCGACGCGATCGCGCGCGTCGAGACGATGGTGCTGATGAGCGGCGTCGAGCTGCCGCTCCCGGCGGTGCGGCGGCAGATCTCCGCGGCCCTCGACCTCATCGTCCAGCAGAGCCGCCTCCTCGACGGCTCGCGCAAGATCACGCACGTCAGCGAGGTCGCCGAGGAGGACGGCGACATCGCCATCCACGACATCTTCCGCTTCGAGCAGCGCGGCCTCGACGCGCAGGGGAAGGTCGTCGGCGACTTCGTCTTCACCGGCCACCGTCCCGCAGCGCTCCAGAAGATGAAGGTCATGGAGATCGCGCTCGACGAGCGGATCTTCGCGCCGGCATGAGCCTCGGCCTGGCCACGATCGCGCTCTCCGCGGCCGCCGGGTTCGTCGTGGCCGTCGGGGCGCTCCTGTATCTCGCCGCGCCGGCGGAGCGCGGAGCGGCCCAGTTCCTGACGGACGCACGCCCGAGGCCGCGACGCTTCGATATCGCGGCGGCGCTCGACGCGTCGCCGCCTGGCCGCCGCATCGCGCGCGACGCCGAGGCCGCGGGGATGACGACGCGCCCGAGCTCGCTGCTCTTCCTCTCGGTCGGCCTGCTCGTCATCGGCTACGTCCTCCTCCCCGGGTTCGTCGGCGACCTCGGAGCGCCGGCCGCGGTCGTCGTGGCGCTCGTCCCGTACGTCAACGTGCGCCGGCGGGCGGGCATGCACGCGCGCGAGTTCAAGCGGCAGCTCCCGGCCGCGCTCGACCTCATCGCGAACGGGCTGCGCGCGGGACAGACGGAGGTGCAGGCCTTCCGCCTCGTCGCGACCGAGATGACCGGCTCGGCGAAGGAGGAGTTCGAGCGCCTCACGCGTGAGCTCGAGCTCGGCGCGACGGTCGAGTCGGTGACGGCCTCCCTGCACGAGCGGCTTCCCGATCCCGACCTGGAGCTCGCCGTCGACGCGATCGCGCTCTCGCACCGCGTGGGTGGCGACCTCGCGAAGATGCTGTCGGACATCGCGCAGACGATCCGCGACCGCGACCGGCTCTCGCGTGAGGTCGGCGCACTCACCGCTCAGGGACGTGCCTCGGTGTGGTTCGTCACCGCGCTCGCCCCCGTCGGCCTCTTCGCCGTGAGCGCGCTCAACCCGGAGTGGGGCCGCTTGATGTTCCAGACCGGCCCGGGCCGCCTCTTGCTCGGCGTCGTCGCCGCGCTCGTCGCGCTCGGCTTCTTCGTGGCGCGCCGCGCCGCGCGCGTGGAGGTGTAGTGCCGGCGTACGTGTCGCTCGCGCTCGCTGGGCTCGCTGCCTTCCTCCTCGTCGTGGGCATCGGCTTCTTCCGCACCGCCCCGGCCGAGCGCACCGCCGCGGCGCTGCTTCGCGACACGACGACGGGCGCGGCCGTCGAGCGCAAGAGCGGGTCGCTGCTGCGCCATCTTCTGCCGCCCGCGCCGGGGATCCTGCTCGCGCGCGCGGACCTCGCCGCGATCGACGTGCGCCTCGCGAACGCAGGGCGGCCGTACAGCCTCAGCGCGACCGAGTTCGTCCGGCTGCGCACGCTCGTCGCGGCCCTCGTCGCGGTCCTGGCCGTCCTCGTGTTCGTCGACTCGAGCCCCATCGTCGTCGCGCTCATCGGCATCGCCGCGGCCGCCGCCGGCTACCGGCTGCCCGACATGTGGATCTCCGGCCGGGCGAGCGCGGTGTCGAAGGAGATCGAGCGCGGGCTCCCGGACATGGTCGACTCCCTCGTCCTCGCCCTCGACGCGGGCATGGACCTCGAAGCGGCGCTGCGGCGGCTCGTCCCGCGGCTGCGCGGCGCGCTCCGCGAGGAATGGGACCAGGTGCTCGCCGAGCTCGCGGCCGGCTACTCGCTCACGCAGTCGCTGGAGCGGCTTCAGGCGCGCTCGCGGTCGCAGGAGCAGGCGGAGCTCGTGTCGCTCATGCAGCAAAGCCGCCGGCTCGGCACGGGGCTGAGCGGCGCGCTGCGCGAGCGGGCGGGCGAGCTGCGGACGACGCGGCGCTTGCGCGCAAGCGAAGAGGCGCAGCAGGCCCCGCTGAAGATGATGATCCCGCTCGTCCTCTTCTTCCTCCCGGCGCTGCTCGTGGTGTTCATCGGACCCGCGGCCCTGAGCCTCCTCGGAGCGCGCTGAGGTGCGGCGCCTGGCACGCTGGGGCGCGGAGGACGAGGGCGGCCAGGCCGTCGTCGAGCTCGCGCTCTCGCTCCCGATCCTCCTCCTCGTGCTCCTTGGGATGGCGCAGCTCGGCCTGATGCTGAACACGAAGCAGCGGCTGGAGGGCGTCGCGGCGCAGGCGGCGCGCGCGTACGCGATCACCGCCGACGCGCAGCGCGCGATCGACGTCCTGCGCATCGCGGGTGAGCCGCTGGAACGGTTCAGCGAGCGCTCGACGGTGTCGCTCATCGTGTCGCGCCCCCAGCAGCGCACGGTCGTCGAGCAGTCCCCGCGGACGAGCTGCACGCCGGTGAGCAAGTTCAGCTTCTTCCCGCGCTGCACCACCGTCTACGAGACGACGACCCGCACCATCACGACCGAGACGACGTCGCTCGAGGTGTCCGGCCGGCTCGCGTCCCTGCGGGCGGCGGCCGCTCCGCGGAATGACCAGCGCGGCCAGTGGGTCGCCGTGTCGGTCACCTACCTCTTCCCGAACCCGATCCGCCCGACGTTCTTCCAGCTCCCGGCGACCTTCCCGCTCACGACGCGCGCCGTCGCGCGGGTCGAGGTCCCGAAGGACAAGGAGCGGGACCGATGACACGCACGTGCGCTCGCGCGCTCCGCGACGATGGCGGCCAGACCGTCGTGCTGCTCGCCATCTCGATGCCGCTGTTCCTCGCGCTGCTCCTCCTGGTCATCGACGGCGGCCGCCTCTACGTCGAGCGCGAGCGGCTCCTCGCCGCCGCGCGGCTGTCCGCTCAGGCGGGCGTCGCCGCGTTCGACGAGCTTGGGCAGGGGAACAGGCCGCTCACCGACGTGGAGGTCCGGAGCGTCGCGTCCGACGCCGTCGCCCGCAACCTGCCGGGCGAGGCGGTCCGCTCGACGATCGTCGTCGACCGCCCAAAGCGGCGCGTCGATGTGCGTGTCGAGAAGCGGCTCGAGGCGATCTTCGGACGGATCGGCGTTCCCATCGCGGCCGGTTTCGTGGCGGCGGGCGCACCCACGCCGACGCGCGCGCCCGCTTCGGCAGCACCCACGCCCGCGCCGCTCCCGCGTCCGACGAGCGCGATCGCGCCGGCCATCTCGCCGACGACCATCGTCCCGACGCCGACACCGTGGGCGCCGATCGTCCTGGCCATGCGCGACCTCGCGAACGCGCCGAACGACATCACGGTCCGCGGCGGCTCGGTCTACGCCGCGCTCGCGGGTCCCGGCTCGGGCACCGGGCCCGGGCAGCTCGTTACCCTCGATAGCGCCCTGCGCGGCGCACCCAGTTCGCTCCAGGTCGGCGCGTACCCGCGCGGCGTCGCCGTTGACCCCGTCCGCAAGCGCGCCTACCTCGCGCACGTCTACCCGCCCAAGCTCACGATCGTCGACACGGTGACCCTCAAGGTCATCACCGAGGTACCGCTCACGGGATACCGGGGCCAGAAAGTAGAGCTGGACCGCGACGCCGGGAAGGTCTACGTCACGGGGTTCTGCGACTCGGTGGCGGCCTGCAGCGACTACGCCGTGCTCGTGTTCGACGCGGCGAGCGGCGCGCGCCTGTCGACAGTGAAGCTCGATCGGCGCCCCGATGAGATCCTCGTAGACGGCGCGCGGAAGCGCGCGTACGCCCACGAGATCTTCGACGGGAGCATCAGCCTCATCGACACGGCGGCGAACACGGTCCTGCGGCGCGTCCAGCTCCCGGATCGCGCCGGCGCGGTCGCACTCGACGAGACCCGCGACCGGCTCTACGCGCTGGACGGGTCTGGGCGCTTCGTCACCGTGATCGAAGGCACCAGCGGCCGCACGGTCGGGACCATCCAGCTCGGGATGCTGGGCCCTGCGACGGGCCTCGCCATCGACGCTTCGACCGGACGGCTGTACGCGTCGGCGATCACCGCGCGACGCTACGACCCGTCGACCCGTACGCACTCGGAAGCGAGCACGATCGTGGCCGCCGACATCGCGACGGGACGGACGCTCGGCACCTATCAGGTGTCCGGCGCGGCCGGGAAGCTGGCGTTCGATCCGTTGGCAGGACGCCTCTACCTCACGCAGGGGCGGCGGGTCTCGGTGCTGACGGGATGATCCCCCGTGCGAGCCGCGATGAGCAAGGGCAGGCGCTCGTCGAGTTCTCGCTCGTCCTGCCGGTCGTGCTCCTCCTCCTGCTCGGGATCCTGCAGGTCGGGCTCATCCTGAACGCGCGGCAGACGGTGGAGAACGCCGCGCGCGTCGCGGCCGACGCCTACGCGCGCACGCTGAGCCGTGCCGAGGCCAGCAGCGAGGCCGTGACCGCGGCGGGCCCGCTCCGTCCGCGGCTCGTCGCGCCCACCGCGACGATCGACTATGCCGTCATCGGCGAGTCGCGGATCTCGGTGTGCCTCCGTCGGCGCGGGCTGAGCTGCATCGAGCGCGGGACGCGGTCGGTGCGCAACGAGCGCCGGGTCAGCGCGGCGGACCGCGGGGCCGTCGGCGAGCTCGTGCGCGCGACGATCCGCTACGACTATCCGCTCCCGGTGGGCGGGCTGGCGCGGTTCGGCTTCCCGACGCACGTGCCGCTCACGGGAGAAGCGATCTCGCTCATCGAGGCGACGGCGCCGGCACCTGAGCGGGCGCGCTGCTACGAGGTCGTCCGCGCCGTCGAGACCTTCGGCAACCCGATCGACGTCTCGGCGAGCGCGAACGGGAGCCCGTCCGCGCGGATCCGCGGTACGACGGACACCGACGTGTTCATCGAGATCGTCGCCAGCCCGGGACAAGCGCTCCGTCAGTACGCGCTCGACGACCAGACGGTGAGGCGCGAGAGCATCCGCCTCAGCGACAGCGCCCGGACGGTGTCATCCGACAGCTCCGTCACGTGGCGGATCGGGTCGTCGACGGTGAGCTATCGATATCGCGCGACGGTCACTCTGCGGCCCGCGTCGGACGGATCCTGCGGCGGGGCGGACTGAACCGGGGAACGAGGAGGAAGGCGATGGCGAGCCCAGCGCGACTGGTCGGTGACGGTGGCGTCACGTTCGATCTTGGTACGGGGACGGTGAGCGTCGGGCGGCCCGACCACGCGAGCGGGTGGTCCCCGACGATCGACCTCACGTCCATCGATCGCAACCGCAAGTCCTCGCGCCGGCACGCCGAGCTGCGCGTCGCGCCGGGGAGCGTCCTGGTGCGCGACCTCGGCTCCGCGAACCGGACGTTCGTCAACGGCCAGCCGCTCGAGCCGCAGCGCGACTACCCGCTCTCGGAAGGCGACGTCGTCACGTTCGGCGACGTCGTGCTGCGGATCCAGGGGCTCGGCGCAGCCGCGGCCGGCCTGCGCTGCCCGCAGTGCCAGGAGCCCGTCACCGCCGACATGGCCATCTGCGCCTCGTGCGGCGCGAACCTGCGCAACGAGACGATGACCATCTCGGTCGGGAAGGCGTCGGCGTGCTTCCGCTGCGGGCGGCCCACGCGGGGGGGCGAGCACTGTGAGGAGTGCACCGCGGCCATCGCCGAGGCCGATGCCGAGCTCCTCGCGCTATCTGGCCTCAAGAGGAAGAAGTAGATGGACACGACCACGCTCGTCATCGTCATCGCGGCCGTCGCCGTCGCGGCGGTCGCAGCCGGCGCCTTCCTCGTGATGCGTCGCCGCAGGGCGCGCCGCGCGTACCGTCCCATGACGTCGTACAGCGAGGACCGCACGTTCGTCGGGATCGGCGCGACGCCCCCGCCGGTCTCGGACGCGACCATGGTGGGCCCGATGGGCCGGCGGCCGGCGGCGCCGAGGTCCGGAGCGACCGTCGTGGACGTCCGCGCGACAGTGCCACCTCCCCCGTCGGCGCCGCCGCCTCCCGAAGCTCCGGCGGCCTCATCCGAGGCGCCTACGGCCGTTATGGGCGGCCGGCAAGCCGAAGAGGTCATCGCACCGACGATCCGCATCCCGAAGCTGCGCGCTCGTCTCACCGTCATGAAG
>JACPEQ010000173.1 GCA_016183435.1 Chloroflexota bacterium | reverse complement strand
CGAGCGCACGGTCCCCGGGTAGCGGTCAGGCGATCGCGGCTGCTGTCACTTCCTTCAGGGCCGGGATGACCTCGCGGCCGTAGGCCTCGAGGACCGACTCCTCCTCGCCGCTCATGAGGTAGATGTTGAACTGGGTCACGCCCGTCGCGGCGAGCGCGCGCAGCTTGGCGACGTGGTCCTCGACCTCGCCGATGACGCAGAAGCGGTCGACGGACTCGTCGTCCACGAACGCCGCGTTGGACGACCCCGACTCCGCGTGGTGGCGGTAGTCGTAGCCGGGTCTGTCGCGGACGTACGCCGTGAGGTCCGCCGGGAGGGAGCCCTCGCCGTACCGGCGCACGAGGTCGATGACGTGGTTGCTCACCAGCGCCGGGAACCAGCGCACGCGGTCGCGCACCTGCTCGCGCTTGCCGACGTGCGCGGGCGCGGCCGACATGACCCGCAGGTCGCCGTTGCGGCCGGCCTTCGTCGCGCCCGCGCGCGCGAGGCCGACGCACCAGCCAACGAGGCTCGGGTCGGCGAGCTGGATGATCGCGCCGTCCGCGACGCGGCCGGTGACCTCGAGCGCCTTCGGACCGTAGCCGGCGATCCAGGCCGGCAGGTCGTGCGGCGGCGCCCAGTCGAGCCGGATCCGCGTGCCGTCGTGGTCGACCTCCTTGCCTTCGCAGAGGTCGCGGATGAGCACGGTGGCCCGCTCGAGCTCCTCGAGCGTCGTCGGCTTCTTGCCCATGACGCGCCGCGCGCTGTCCCCGCGGCCGATGCCGAGGTCCATGCGGCCGCCCGAGATGGTCTGCAGGACGGCGAGCACGCTCGCGGTCACGGTGGGGTCGCGGGTGGCGGGATTCGTGACGCAGGTGCCCAGGCGCATGCGCTCGGTGTTCTGCGCCATGATCGTCAGGAGGGGGTATGGCTCCTTCCAGAGCACGTGGCTGTCGAAGATCCAGCCGTACCTGAAGCCCATCCGCTCCGCGAGCTTCGTGAGCGACACGAGCCGCTCGATGGACACGTCCGGCTTGAGGGTGAACCCGAATTCCATCGGAGCGGGCGAGTCTAGCCCTCGTCAGCGGAAATGAAGAGGCCCCGCCGTCGGCCGGCGGGGCCTCGATGGATCCGCTTCGGTGTCCGGGCCTAGTACCGAGTTCCGCGCGATGCCGACGGACGGACCTGCTCGAAGCAGGAGCTGCAGTAGACGGGCTTGTCGCCGCGCGGCTGGAACGGCACGCGAGCCTCGCCACCGCAGTTGCTGCAGGTGGCGGTGTAGAACTCGCGCGGTCCGCCCATGCCACGGCCGCCGCCGTAGCCGGCCCCGCCTCCGGATGCACGACGCGCCGCACGGCACGTCGGGCAGCGGCCGGGCTCGTTCACGAGACCGCGGGACTGGTAGAACTCCTGTTCCCCGCTGGTCCAGATGAATTCCTGGCCGCAGTCCTTACAGGTCAGGGTCTTGTCGGTGAAGCTCACTTGTGAAGCTTCCTCCCTTTTCGTTTTGGCACTTGAGCTCCGCTCGGTCTCGGGAGGAATGCCTCACTCGAGTGATCGCGTGGAACGCTCTCGGCGCCGCCCTCTTCGGGCCCGCTGAGCGTATCAGGACGCTATGGGCGTGTGAACACCCGCTCAGGGAAGACCTCGCCCGTCCAGTCGTCGAGCCAGTGGCCCGACCGGTACGCGTATCCCTTGTAGAGGCCGATCTGGACATAGCCCGTGAGCCTCCGGCGGACCACCCCTCCGAGCACGGCGCTGAACGCTAGCGCCCACGAGCTTGTATCCCACGCCCCAGACCGTCTCGATGCGCGCCGTGGTGCCCTCGAGCTTGTCGCGCAGCTGCGTTCCCGTCCGCGTCCGGCAGCCCGAGATCGAGGATGACGAGCCCGGGACGCATCTCGGCGAAGAGCTCGCGCGCCTTCGCGGCGGTCGGAGCGTGCGTGATCGCGGATCCGGCGTTCCGCAGGTACAGCGTCACGAGCTCCGCGACCGCCGGATCGTCCTCGACCAGCACGATGCGCGCGGTGCCGGTCATCTCGGTCCGGCCGCTAGCCCAACTTCCGCGTTCGTAGCGAGGATCCCCTTTGTTTTCGCGGTGCGCTCAAGTTTTCAGTGACTATGGAGCCTGGCGCGTCCGCACCGGCTTCATCACCTCCTCCGGGATCCCCAAGGTCCGGTAGATCTCCTTGTGGACGGGCTCCGGCGTCGAGCCCTTGCGGATCTTCAAGATGGCGCCGCGGCTCGTCGGCAGTGCCACCGTCACCACCTGGTGCGTGCTCAGCTGCGCTCGCAGTGTCTCCCAGGAGGTGTGCAGGCCGGCCTCGCGGCAGGTCTGCTCGATCGCGACCAGCAGGTGATACGCGAGCACGCACAAGAAGATGTGCGTTCGCACGCGGTCTTTGAGCTGGTGGAAGATCGGCCGTTCCGCCAGCGGGCTCTTCATCGATCGGAACGCCGCTTCCACGCGGGTCAGCAGCATGTAGGTCCGCCAGATCTCCTCGTCGCTCAGATCCGCTCGGTCGGTCTTGAGGATGTAGCTGCCGTCGAGCCGCCGGGCCGACCCCGCTCGGTCGGCGCGCTCGCTCCAGCGCACAGCCGGCCCCGCGGCGTCGAAGGCGATCTCGTAGTAGCGCGCGACCCGCGGGTAGCGCTCCCGCAGACGCCCGATGGCCTGCTGGATCTTGCCCGCGTCGCGCAGCCGCCCGCGGGCGACCCGCTCGCCCAGCTTCTGTACGTCCCGAAGGAAGCGCGACTCGTGCGCCTCGCGGATGGCGCGGTCCTTCTGCTCGCGTCCGTCGCTGCGGCACAGGATGCGCACCTCGTCGCCCGCGCGCAGGCGCTTGAGCTCGACGCGCGTCTTGTGCTGCGAGGGGTTGCGGGGCGAGGTCGGGCGAGCGATCTCTCGCCAGCCGGTCTCGTCCTCGAACTCGCCCAGGTGCTCGCCCCGCTCGCCCGGGCGGCTGGCCACGATGTAATGGTGGTGCGCCTGCCGGATCTGCTCGAGGTTGGCGGCGAAGGCCATGCCGCGATCGACGACCACGGTCGCACCCCCCGCTCCGCCGGTGCGCGCCTGGAGGATCGCCAGCATCCCCTCGAGGGTGGTCCCATCGGTCTTGTTGCCGTCGAACACCTCGTGGGCCTTGGGGAAGCCATCGCGGTCGAGCACCAGCCCCACCACCACCTGCTTGCAGTCGGGACGGCCATCGCGCGAGTAGCCGCGCTGAGCCTGCGAGTTCGCGAGGGCCCGGCCCTCGAAGTACGTGGAGGTCAGGTCGTAGAGGTAGATGCTCTCGTCGAGGTTGAAGAGCGTGCGCTCCCGCTCGGCCAGGCCCTGCTCGATCGCGGCACGCTTGGGATGCAGGCGGTCGAGGTTGCGGTACAGCGCGTCGTCGCCGATGCGGGCCACGCCCCCTCCGAGCAGGTCGGGTAGCGCCGTGCGGCGCAGCCAGTCGGGCGTGGCGTGCTCGGAGCCAGGGCTCACCAAACGGCCCAGGGTCATCACCTCGGTCAGCTGACGCGTCCGCGCCGAGAGGCCCGCCTGCGCCAGCACCGCGTCCACCCCCAGCCGGCGCCACATCTGGTGGCCGACGTGGACCGGTCCGGCCTCGCGGGCCTCCTCGAGCGAGATGCGATCGCCCTGGATGGCGAGCAGATCGCCCGCCTCGGCCGCGCCCGCGGACGGGGCACGCCGGTCACGAGCTCGCGCGGCGAGCACCTCGACCGTGGCCTCCGGGACCAGCGTGGCTTGGCCCGCGAGCGCGGCCTCGATCTTCCTCGCCAGCCCCAGCCACTCCTGGGGCGGTGCCGGGGCGAGCTTGCCGAGGGAGCAGATGACGCGGTGCCGCGGCCCCTTGGGCGTGGCCACCGATTCGACCAGCAGGTGGTTGACATAGGTCTTCCCGCCGATCCGGGTGGTCGTTCGTTTGATGAACAACTCGTGCCTATCATAAGCCGCATAGCCAGGATATGAAGCCATAGGCACGAGCCAACTTAGTGACTATTTCGGCGTCCCTGGTCGCCTTCTCTCAGATCAGGCCATATCTCGCACTTGACGACGCGGAACGGGCGCTTTGGGCTCCCTGACCGCGGAAGTTGGGCTAATCAGCTGAACGCGGGACGTCCCCCGGTCGGCGATGGTGTCGCTGTCACCGCGCACCACGACCGGACCGGAGGACGCCACCGTGAAGTCTCCCAGAGAACGCATGGACATCTTCGCTG
>JACPEQ010000174.1 GCA_016183435.1 Chloroflexota bacterium | reverse complement strand
GATGACCGGCACTGCGCGAGAGCTCGTCGACGATCACGCGGATGAACTCGGCGCGCCGCGGGACCTCGATGCCGGCGATCGCCTCGACGGCGCCGCAGTACGCGTGCTCATTCGGCATCGCCGCCGTGTAGTCGGACTGGTCCGCGTACCGCGGACCCTGGTGGTAGGTCCGCCACTCGAAGAGCTTCTCGAGGCCGCGGTGCAGGTACCCGACGACCGGGACGCACTCCGCCACGCGCTCGCCGTGCAGCTTCAGGACGAGTCGCAGGACCCCGTGCGTCGAGGGGTGCTGCGGTCCGAGGTTGAGGATCAGCTCCTCGGACTGGAGCTCCGGTGCCTCCGGCCCGCGGCTCTCCGTCTCGGTGGCGATGATCAGCCTCCCCTGGCGATCTTCTCGCGAAGTCGGAGAACGCCTTCGGTGAGCGCCTCGGGGCGCGGCGGGCAGCCCGGCACGTAGACGTCGACGGGGACGACAGTGTCCACGCCCTGCAGCGTCGCGTAGCTGTCCCAGAACTCGCCGCCCGACGACGCGCAGTTGCCCATCGCGATGACCCACTTCGGCTCGGGCATCTGCTCGTACAGACGGCGCAGACGCGGCGCCATCTTGTGGGTGACCGTACCGGCGACGATCATCACGTCGGCCTGGCGCGGGCTCGCGCGGAACACCTCGGCGCCGAACCGCGCGAGGTCGTGATGCGACGCCGCCGAGGCCATCATCTCGATCGCGCAGCAGGCGAGGCCGTAGCCGAGCGGCCAGGGGCTTCGCGAGCGCGCCCAGCTCACGAGGTCCTTCACCGTCGAGAACACGATGTTGTCCTCGTTGGCGAGGATCCCAGGCGTCGGCGCGACCTGATCCGGGGTACCGAGACCCGTCTGCGTCGTCGTTGGGCGCTTCGCGAGCGCGTCCGCGATCTCGAAGTGGATCGGGCTCGGCCTCATGTCGCGCGCGGCCTGCGGCCCGCGCTTTGGCTTCTGATCGACGGCCATTCCGATGTGAAGTCTAGGTGTTCCTAGGCCCTTTGCACGTGATGAACGAGGGCCACGAGGTCGTCGTGGATGCCGGGTCCGCTCGCGATCAAGGCCGGTCCATCGGGTCGCACACCCGGAGCTTCGCTGAGTCTGCCACCCGCCTCGCGGACGAGCAGCCGTCCCGCTGCCCAGTCCCATGGGTTGCCGCCGGCCTCTGCGTACGCGTCGAGCCTGCCCATCGCGACATAGGCCAGATCGAGCGCGGCGGAGCCGGTCCGCCGGACGTCGCGAATGTGCGGCAGCATCGCCGCTTCTCGTCTGCCCTGCTCGCGCCGCTCGTCGGCGGAATACGAGAACCCGTCGGCGACGAGCGCGAGGCGCAGGTCCGCGAGCTGCGTGACGGCCAGGCGCCGGTCCTGCGCCGGCGTCGCCTCCGGAGTGCCGGCGCGCAGCCACGCGCCGCCACCGCGCGTCGCGAAAAAGAGCTCGCGCTTCACGGGATCGTGCACGACGCCGGCGAGGGGTCCGTCCGCGTCGACGCACGCGATGCTCACGCACCACTGCGGGATCCGGTAGAGGTAGTTGATGGTCCCGTCGAGCGGATCGACGAGCCAGCGGCGCGCGGATCGCCCGCTGACGCCTCCCCCTTCCTCCGACACGATCTCGTCGTCGGGATGAGCGCGGCGGATCGCGTCGACGACGATCCGCTCGGAGGCGTGATCCGCGTCGCTCACCTCGTCGGTGGTGCTGCTCTTGAACGCGCGGCCGCTGATCGGCATCGCCCAGCGCCGCAGGAGCTCGTGGCCGGCCCGCTGGGCGGCCTCGATCGCGGTGCGGAGCGCGGCGTCCGCCGGCTGTTCTTCTCGGCGGTCGCCCGCGGCGCCGCCTCTAGGCGCAGCCGCTGGTCACTCCTGCGTGACGCGACCCGGACTGACGGGCGAGAGCGTGCCCTTCGACTGCACGTACGCGGCGACGACGTCGACGTCCAGCTCGCCGTAGAGGACGTTCGTGCCCTTCGCGAACCCGGTGTGTCCGTCGCCGCCGCCGAGGAGGTAGTCGATCGTCGCGACGTGGTACACGCGCTTGAGATCGAGCGGCTGGCCCGCGACGGCGGCCTTCAGGACCCGGCTGCTCGATGCGTTCGAGAAGCGGTACGTCATCGTCCCGCCCGACATGAACAGCCGCCCGGCGTTGCCGGCCATGCCCTCGAGCACTTCTTTGAGCTGCTCGCCGGTGAGGTCGACGCTCACGACGCTGTTCTGGAACGGGAGCACCTCGGCGAGCTTGAAGTAGGTGATGTCGCCCTCCCCCACCGCGGCGCGCGTGCCTGCGGAGTTGTAGAAGGCGATGTCCGTCTTCCATCCCTGCTTGACGCCGTAGTCGAGCAGCGCGTCCGCGACCACGTTGCCGAGCGGGTTGTTCATCTCCCGGTCTTGCGCGAAGAGGCCGGTCGCCTTGCCGATGACCTTCGAGCCGATCTTCTCGGCCTCGGCCTTGCGCTCCGCGACGACCTTCGCGACCTCGGGCTGCGGCGTCGCGGCTCCGGTCGAGACCGGAAGGAGGACGTCGGCGCCCTGGACGGCGGACATCTTCTTCGTCGCCGGGTCGACGGTCACCTCGACGCGTCCCACGTTGTCGCCGTTCGACCCCGCCTGGTAGATGCGGGTCTTGCCGGATGAGCGCGCCGTGCGGAACGCGAGGTGATCGTGGCCGCCGATGATCAGGTCGATGTCGGGGACGGCTAGGGCGAGCGCGCTGTCGCCACCGCCCAGGCGCGCCGAGCCGCCCTCGATCCCGAGATGGCTGAGCGCGACGATCACGTCGGCCTGCGCCTTCATCTCGGGCAGGTACTTCTTCACGCTGTCGATGGCTGGCTCGAACCGCAGGCCCTTCACGCTCGCCGCGCGGATGATCGTCGAGCTCGGGTACGTCAGCCCGATGATCGCGACCTTCGCGATCTTCAGGTCCTTCACGATGAACGGCCTCGCGAACGCGGGAGTCCTCCCGGTCGCCTCCTCGACGACGTTCGCGGTCAGGAACGGGAACGAGGCCTCCTTCGCGCGCGCGGCGAGCTCGTCCTGGCCCCAGTCGAAGTCGTGGTTCCCGAGCGCCTGCGCGTCGTAGCCGATGAGCGACATTGCCTTCACCATCGATCTCCCGCGGTCGATGCCGGAGATGAGCTGGCCGACCCAGGCGTCACCGGCGTCCAGGACGAGCGTGCGGTCCGGAGCGCGCGCCCGCTCGCGCGCGATCATCCCGCCGATCATCGGGAGCCCGCCCTGCTCGAACGGCTTGCCGCCAGTGACGACGGTCGCGGCGTCGAGCCGGCCGTGCAGGTCGTTGGTGTGAAGGATCAGGAGCTTGTTCGCGGCCAGCGGCTGGCCCGCACCGGTCGCTGCCGCGGTCGTAGCAGCCGGTGCCGCGCTTGCGATCTCCAGGCCGCCCGGTGGCGGCGTCGACGCCGTGCATCCCGCGACGAACGCGAGAAGGCATACGAGGACGAACGCACTCCGGGTACGCAGCGGCGGTCCCCTTCCTATTCCTCCTGCCGGATCGCTGTTACCTGTCTGCATGCGCGTCGCGGTCGATGTTAGGTCCGCTCACCGACCCAGGACCACGTCGATGCCGCTGAGCACCGCCGCAAGCCGTACCGCCGAAAGCTGGCCGATCCGCCGGCGCAGCGTGCGGCGATCCAGGGTCACCACCTGCGACACGTTCGCGACCGAGTCATGCGGAAGACCCGCTGAGCCCGCTGGGAGCACGACGTTCCCGGGGGCGGAGCCGAGTCGCACAGTGCGAGTGACCGGAACGACGACCACGGTCCGGATGTCGCTGCGGTTGAACGCGTTCCCCTGTACGACCACGACTGGACGCTCGAAGCCGGGCTCCGACCCCGCGGGCCGGGGCAGCTTCGCACGCCAGACGTCGCCCTGGGTGACGACTACCTGTTGCGCCGGAGCACCTCGTACGAGGCCGCAGCGATGTCCGCAGGGAGCGACGTATCGACCGAGGCCGCGACCTCGTTCAGCTTGTGCGTGACCCAGTCCGGGTCGTGCCGAGCGACGTACTCGCCGATGGCGTCGGAGTACAGCCGGCTTCGGGACTTCCGTTGGCGACGCGCGAGCCGCTCCGCGTCCTTGAACACGGCATCGGGCAGCGAAACGGCGGTCTTCATACCCGAAGTATAACGGCGTCGGCTTGACGCCACCGACTCGGAGTCACGCCTGATCGTCCAAGTCGCGGGGGTCGAAGCGCAGGCGATCCTGCGCTTCGTGCAGGAGCATGAGCAGCGAGACGGCGCCGTCGGGGTCGCCGTCGTCGTAGGAGTACCAGACGAGGTACGGGAGCGGCTCGCCGAGCAGCCCGACGCGGTACGAGATGGTGCCGCGCCTCTCGACCTCCTCGCCGAGACCAGGGAACGCCGCGACCCGTCTGATGAATGAGCGCAGCTCACGCTGCAGGCTCACGCGCTGCTCTGGGGGTCGGTTGCGGACGAGCCAGCGGACGCGACCGTCGAGGTCTTGCCTGAACTGGTCGTGGTAGCGGATGGCCCGCGCCAAGATCAACGCCGCGCGGCTGCGGACGCCCCCCGCGGCTGCCTCTCGGCCTGGGTGAAGACAGCGTCGATCTGCGCCTGCGACGCTTCCTGGAAACCGTCGCGCTCGATGCGGGCGATGAGCTCCCGAAGTCGCTCGGTCTGCCAGCGCCGAGCGCGCTCCCGCTGACGCTCCTCGCGTACCTGGCTCGCACGCTCATGGGCAAGAGCGCGGATGGTGGTCGAGAGGCCCAGACCTCGTCGCTTGGCCTCTGCCTCGAATGTCGAGCGCTCCGGCTCCGTGAGCGCCACGCTGACCGGCGGAGCCTTGTGTGCCCGGTCGCCGCGCCCCATCACGCACCTCCGACACCGATAGCGATATTCACTATAGGCGACGGCGCCCACGTCCACTCCGAGATCCGGGTCAGCTCACGGCGGCCCGATCTTCCGCGCCGCGGGGAGATTCAGCACGATCTCGTACATCGAGTTGAACTCGACCGGAAGGTCACCGGGGTACGCACCACGGAGGATCTTGTCGATCTGTCGGGCGACGATCCGCCATCGTTCGGCATCGTTGGTCCCCAACGACATGAGCCCGCCGGCTCTGACGTAGTTCCCGTCTTCGTACATCTGGGGCGATCGATGCTCGGTCGCGAACTCGAGCAGCCTCGAAAGGCTGCCGGGACCTGCGCCGCTGAAGAAGCGAAAGCTCTGCACGGGCATCAACGCGTCCGGACGCTCACGCTCGATCGCAGCCAGAGCGGTTTCGAGCTCGTCGATCCGTGTCATCCCAACGGACAGGATGGCCTCCACTCCAAGCGACCGCCCTGCGTGCGGATCCGCAGCCGGCGAGAAGCAGGAGGGCCCCGAGCTGCCCGGTCCGGCGAACGAAGGTCCGCCGACTGATGCCGCCGCCCGTGTTCAATCGATCCACTTCACTGGCTGAGCAGCAGGCTGCGGCGTCTCACCTAACGACCTCTGTGGGACTCGCCACGGCGAGCGGAACGCGCACGGCTGCCCGCCGGCGCAGGAAGCTGCGGCGCCTCATCGCGGTCAGCGCGGAGGGGTCACCGAACGCCATGGTCGCCCTTCCTCTGCCGACGGGGCGTCGCGGTCTCGATCGACGCGCCGCCGACCGCTCCACACCCCCAGGAGCGCGCTGAAGTCCAGGACGCGCCCGCAGCGGCGACGCCGGCGCGATCGGGGGGTGACTCGACCGCGCCGGCTGCGCTGCGTCCCGGCGTTCGGACTACTCGTAGCCCTCGTCAGGGCAGTTGACGGCGCAGTAGGTGCCGTCGGCCTGCAGCCGGCCGAAGGGCACCGACCCCTCGGCGGATCGCTCGGCGGGCACGAAGTAGTAGATGCTCGGCGCCGCCGTGGCCGGCGCGGCGAGCACCGGCGCGGCGAGCTGCGGCGGTGTGCTGGCGGCCTCCGCGTCCGGCCCGACCGGGACCCCGAACCCGATCGCCAGCGCCAGGACCCCGCTGAAGCCGAACGCGACGCCCAGTGCGAAGG
>JACPEQ010000171.1 GCA_016183435.1 Chloroflexota bacterium | reverse complement strand
TGGTTCACGACGAACCAGATGCTCAACGAGAAGGGCGGCGGCCACTGGTTCTTCTACGCCGGCGCCGTCGGGATCCTCACGAGCCAGGTCTTCGTGTACATCACGCGCTACTACACCTCGGGGAACTCACGGCCGGTGAAGGAGATCGCCAACGCGGCCCGCACGGGCCCCGCGACGACGATCATCTCCGGCACGGCGGTCGGGTACGAGACCACCGGGCCGTCGGTCATCGCGATCTCGGTCGCGCTGTTCCTGTCGTACTTCTTCGGCACCCAGTGGGGCGCCCAGACCGGCCTGCCGCACGGCGGCATCTACGGCACCGCCGTCGCGACCATGGGCATGCTCATGAGCGCCGCGTTCATCCTCGCGATGGACACCTTCGGCCCGATCACGGACAACGCCGCCGGCGTCGCCACGATGGCGCGCGCGCCGCACGACGTGCGCGACCGCCTCGACCGCCTCGACGCGGCCGGCAACACCACGAAGGCGCTCACCAAGGGATACGCGGTCGCGTCCGCCGCCCTCGCGGCGTTCCTGCTCTTCTCGGCGTACCTGGACCGCGTCGCGGCCCTCACCGGCAGGCCATTCGACACCGTGAACCTCGCGAAGGTCGAGGTCTTCATCGGCGGCCTGCTGGGCGCGATGCTCGTGTACGTCTTCAGCTCGCTCGCGATCCGCGCGGTCGGCGTCGCCGGCGGCGCGATCATCGAAGAGGTCCGGCGTCAGTTCCGCGAGCACCCGGGGATCATGGCCGGCACCGAGAAGCCGGACTACGCGCGCGTGGTCGACATCACGACCGCGTCGGCGCTGCGGAACATGATCGCTCCCGGCCTCCTCGCCGTGGGCGCGCCGATCGTCGTCGGCATCGTGCTCAAGGCGGAGGCCGAGGCGGCGATGCTCATGGTCGGCACGATGGCCGGCGTCATCCTCGCGACCGTCCTGAACAACGGCGGCGGCGCGTGGGACAACGCCAAGAAGTACATCGAGCTCGGCAAGCTGAAGGATGCTGCCGGGGCGTCGATCGGCAAGGGCACGCCCGCCCACGCGGCGGCCGTGGTCGGCGACACCGTCGGCGATCCGTTCAAGGACACGGCGGGGCCGAGCCTCCACGTCCTCGTGAAGTTGCTCTCGACCATTACATTGGTCCTCGCACCTCTGTTCATCTAGTCCGACCGCGCTCGGGGCGAAGCCCCTCGCGCGGCCCGGGTGCTCGACCTCGGCGTGCGCGCCTCGGTCTGCGCGCCCGGGGGACGGTAGTCTGGGGCGAAGAGGCACGCGCCGCAGCGGCGCTGGAAGAAGGGATGCCATGCGATCGAGCGGGTTCCCGTGCCGATACGCGGGCTGCGAGCGGACATTCCAGGTGGAGGACCAGACGTCGATGGCCGCGCTCACCGCGGGCAGCGCGGCGCGCTCCGAGCACGAGGTCCGAGAGCACGACTACCGGCACCTGCCGCTGCCGGAGGCCGCACGCCGCACCAGCTACGTCCGGCCACGTCCGAAGGTGGAGCCAGCTCGGTAGCCATCGACCTGAACAGCGATCTCGGCGAGGGCGCCGGGACGGACGGCGAGCTGATGCCGCACGTGACCTCGGCGAACGTCGCGTGCGGCGCGCATGCGGGTGACGAGTCCACGATGGCGCGCACGGTGGATCTCGCCAAGCGGCACGGCGTCGCCATCGGGGCGCATCCCGGCTACCGCGATCCCGCCAACTTCGGACGCGTCGCGCTCGACCTCGCGCCGGGTGCGCTCCTCGACGACCTGAGGATCCAGCTCGAGCTGCTGCGGCGCATCGCGCACGAGGCGGGCGTGACGCTCGGGCACGTCAAGGCGCACGGTGCGCTGTACAACCGCGGCGAGCGGGACGACACGATCGCCTCGACGATCGCCGAGGCGGTCCGCTCGTTCGACGACGGCCTCACGCTCTTCGCGCCGCCCGGCTCCGCGATGGCGGGCGCGGCCGTGAGGTCGGGGATCCGCGTCGCCCGCGAGGGCTTCGCGGACCGGGCGTACGAGCCGGACGGGACCCTGCGCTCGAGGCGCCTGCCTGCCTCCGTCCACGCCGACCCAGCCGTCGCGGCCGAGCAGGCGGTCTCGATCGCGCGCGACCGGCGGGTGCGCACGTCGGACGGCGGATGGCTCCCGCTCGAGGTCGACACGATCTGCATCCACGGCGACACGCCAGGAGCGCCCGCGATCGCGCGCGCCGTGCGCGCGGCGCTCGCGGGCGCGGGCGTCGAGGTCCGCGCGCTCGCTCGCCGCTAGCATGCCCGCGCGCATCGTCCCGTTCGGCGAAGGCGCGCTCCTCGTCGAGCTCGAGCAGCGCATCGACCCCGACATCGCCGCGCGCGCGAGGGCGATCGCCGACCGCTGGGAGGCGCTCGGGCACGGTCCCGCGGTGCCGACGTACGCCTCCGTCCTGCTGCGATACGACCCGCTGGCCCTCGACGCGCGCGACGCGGAGGCGGCCGCGGCCCGCGTCGCGGACGCGCCGGGCGCTCACGTGCGCGCGGGCGTCATCGAGATCCCGACCCGGTACGACGGACCGGACCTCGAGGAGGTGGCCCGCCTGTCCGGCCTGGGCGTGCCCGAGCTGATCGAGGCGCACACCTCACGCGACCACACCGCGTACTTCCTCGGGTTCATGCCCGGCTTCGCGTACTGCGGCGGGCTCGATCCGCGGATCGTCGCGCCACGACTGCCGTCGCCGCGGATGCGCGTCCCCGCGGGCTCCGTCGCCGTGGCGGAGGGGCAGACCGCGGTCTACCCGGTCGCTTCCCCCGGCGGCTGGCGGCTCATCGGCACGACCGACGTCGCGGTGTTCGACGCCCGGCGCGAGCCGCCGTCGCTGATCGCTCCCGGCGACCGCGTCCGGTTCGTGCGGCGATGACGATCCGGATCCTCGCCGCCGGCCTGCGGTCGACGGTCCAGGACGGCGGCCGGACCGCGCACCTGCGGAGCGCGATCCCCCGGGCGGGTCCGGCCGACCCGCTCGCGTTCGAGGCGGCGCAGCGCCTCGTCGGGAACGACCCGAGCGACGCGGCGATCGAGATCGTGGGGACGCCGTTCCGCTTCGCGCTCGACGCGCCTCGCCTCGTCGCCGTGACCGGGCGTGACGTCCGCATCCGCACGCGCCGGCCCGTCGCCGGGTGGACCGCCGTCTTCGCCCGCGCGGGAGAGGAGGTCGTCGTCGAGGGGAGCGACCGCACGCGCTTCGCGTATCTCGCCGTCTCCGGCGGGATCGCGCTCCCGCCGGTGCTCGGCTCGCGCGCGACGTATCTCCCGGCGGCGATCGGTCCGTTGCCGCGTCCGCTCGCCGCGGGCGACGAGCTGCCGCTGGGGCCCGCGCGCCGCGGCGCGGAGGACGCGGGCCGGGCCGCCGTACGATCGGATGGTCCGGACATCCTCGTGACCCGCGGTCCGCACGCCGACCGCATCCGCGGTGCCGAGGCCTTCCTCGGCCGCCGTCCGTATCGCGTCAGCGAGCACAGCGACCGCATGGGCGTACGCCTCGAGGGACCGCCGCTGGATGCCGGAGGCGCCGAGATCCTCTCCATCGGCGTGCTGCCGGGCGCGGTGCAGGTCCCGCACGGCGGGGAGCCGATCGTCCTGCTCGCGGACGGTCAGACGACCGGCGGGTATCCGGTGGTCGCGACGGTGATCGCGGCGGACATCGGGCGCGTTGCGCAGGCGGTGCCGGGCGAGATGCTCTCCTTCTACGAGGTCGACCGCGACGCTGCCCTCGAGACCTTGCGCGCGCTGCGCCGCTGGCTCGCGACGCTCTGACGCAGGGCGACCATCCCGAGCGCGGCATCCATCCACTCGGCGCCCTTGTTCCCCAGCCGCCCGCCCGCGCGCGCTTTGGCCTGTGCCTCGGTGTCGCACGTGAGCACGCCGAAGGGGATCGCCGCCCCGTACCTGAGCGAGAGCTCCATGAGCCCGGACGCGACCGCGTTGGCGAGCACCTCGAAGTGGGGCGTCTCGCCGCGGATGAGGCAGCCGATCGGCACGACCGCGTCATAGCGGCCCGTCTCCGCGAGGATGCCGACCGCGGCCGGGAGCTCGAAGGAGCCCGAGACCGTGAACGAGTCCACGCTCGCGCTCGCCGCGCGCGCCGCCGCAACGGCCGCGGAGGAGAGGCGGTCCGTGATCTTCGCGTTCCAGCGCGCGGTCACGATCGCAACACGTGCTCCGCGCGATGGTCGCGCGCCGCGCGCCGCCGCTGTCTTGGCCAACTAGCTGGGGCCCGCTCCCTGTTCGTCGTCGGGGATGACGGAGAGCAGGTGGCCCATCTTCGCGCGCTTCGTCGCCAGGTAGGCGCGCGTCGTCGGGCGCGCCGGCACCTCGAGCGGAACGCGCTCAACGACCTCGAGCCCATAGAGCGAGACGGAGTGTTGGCCCTCGGCCGAGAACGGCCGGGCACCGATGTCGCGCACCTTCGCCGGGTTGTTCGTGATGATCCGCACCTTTCGCACGCCGAGATCCAGCAGGATCTGAACGCCGATCCCGTACTCACGCTGGTCGGCCTTGAAGCCGAGCCGCTCATTCGCTTCGACGGTGTCGAGACCCTGGTCTTGCAGCTCGTACGCGCGAAGGTGGTTCATCAACCCGATGCCGCGGCCCTCCTGGCGCAGGTAGAGGAGCACGCCACGGCCCTCCTCCGCGATGCGCTTCATCGCCGCGTCCATCTGCTCGCCGCAATCGCATCGCAGGGAGCCGAGCGCATCGCCGCTGAGGCATTCCGAGTGCACGCGCACGAGCACCGGGGCAGCGTCGGCGACGTCGCCCATCGTGAGGGCGACGTGGTCGGCCTCGACGTTGGCGTACCGGGCGCGGTACCCGTGGATGCGGAGATCGCCGTACCGCGTGGGGAACCGTGCGCTCGCGACGCGCTCCACGAGCTTCTCGCGCGCCATCCGGTACGAGATCAGATCGCGGACCGTGATCATCTTCAGCCGGTGGTACCTGGCGAACTTCGTGAGCTCCGGCAGACGCGCCATGGACCCGTCGGGGTTGGTGATCTCGCAGATGACGGCGACGGGGTTCAGTCCGGCCATCGCGCAGAGGTCGACGGAGGCCTCGGTCTGGCCCGCGCGCACGAGCACGCCACCCTCGCGCGAGCGAAGCGGGAAGACATGTCCTGGCTTCACGAGGTCGTGCGGCCGGGTGCGCGGATCCGCGAGCACCTGGATCGTGCGCGCGCGATCGGCCGCGCTGATGCCGGTGGTGATGCCATCGCGCGCGTCGACGCTGACGGTGAACGCCGTGCCGAGCCGCGCCTCGTTGCGCGCGACCATCTGCGGGAGGTCCAGCTCCTCCACGCGCTGCGGCGACATCGGGACGCACACGACGCCGCTGGCGTGCTTGCGGATGAAGGCGACGTGCTCGGGCCGGCAGAGCTCGGCGGCCATGACGAGGTCGCCCTCGTTCTCGCGCTCCTCGTCGTCGAGGACGACCACCATCCGCCCGCGCTTGATCTCCTCGATCGCGTCCTCGATGGTGGTGAAGGGCGATCGCGGGGAGACGAGCTTCGGGCGCCGCACCGTCCTTCGCGTCTCGCTACTGATGTCGCTCACGCTCCCTTGTCGCCTGCTCAATAGCCGTCGGCTCGCTTCGCTCGCTCGCGGCTAGCCGCTTCGCTGGAGCAGACGCTCGACGTACTTCCCGATGATATCGACCTCGACGTTCACGAGATCGCCCGCACGGAGCGATCCGAGCGTCGTGCGCCGCGCGGAGTGCGGGATGAGCGCGACGTCGAACGTGGCCTTCGCGAGCGCCGCGACCGTCAGGCTGACGCCGTCCAGCGTGATGAACCCCTTCTCGACGACGTAGCGCGCGAGGCCCTTCGGGAGGGCGAAGCGCAGCCGGGCGCCGTCGCCCTCGGCATGGCGCGAGACCAGCGCGGTCGTCGCGTCGACGTGTCCTTGGACGATGTGGCCGCCGAGCGCGGTCGTCGGGGTCGCCGCGCGCTCGAGGTCGACGTGGCTGCCGCGCGCGAGCCGCCCGAGCGTCGTGCGCGAGAGCGTCTCGGGCACCACGTCGACCGTGAACGATCGATCGTCGCGCGCGACCACGGTGAGGCAGACGCCCGCGACGTCGATCGAGTCGTCGACGGCGAGCCGCTCGAGGACGGCTTCGGCGCCGATCTCGAGGCGGCGGCCGGACGGCGTGTCCTCGACGTGCCGCACGGTCCCGATCTCCTCGACGATCCCGGTGAACATCAGGTCAGATCCGCCTCGAGGAGGATGTCGTCGCGCAGGCGCCTCGCGCGCAACGCGCCGAGCTCGATCGGCGCGGCCAGGCCATCGATCGCCAGCGGGCCATCCCCGCCGACGACCGGAGCGACGATGAAGAGGATCCGATCGACGAGCTTGTCGCGCAGCAGCGACGCCGCGACGTGCGGCCCGCCCTCCGAGAGCACCGTATTCACCCCGTGCTCCGCGAGCCATCGCAGGCACGCGCCCGCGTCCAGCCCGTCCGGCTCGGAGCGGGGGAGCGTGGCCACGAGCACGCCCGTGTCGCGCAGGCGCTTCGTCCGGCGCTGGTCGGCATCGCGCGCGACGAAGACGAGCGTGCGCTGCGGGTCCGCGGCCCGCACGACCTTCGCCGTCGGCGGCGTGCGCGCCTCGGCATCGAGGACGACGCGCAGCGGATCGCGGCCCCGGACCTCCCGGACGGTGAGCTCGGGGTCGTCGGCGAGGACCGTGCCCACTCCCACCATCACCGCGTCGACCCGGTCGCGGATGCGATGCACTTCCTTCAGCGCGCTCTTCCCGCTCAGATACCGGCGGCCCGCGACCGTGACACGGCCGTCGATGGTGGTCGCGAGCTTCAGGAGGACGAACGGGCGGCCTCTCGTGACGCGGCTGATGAAGCCCTCGTTGAGGCGGCGCGCCTCCGCCTCGAGCACTCCGGACTCGACCTCGACGCCCGCGGCGCGCAGAGCGCGGAAGCCCTTGCCGTCCACGCGCGGATCCGGGTCCCGCATCGCCGCGACGACCCGGGCGATGCCCGAGGCGATGACCGCGTCAACACACGGCGGGGTCTGTCCCTGGTGGGCGCAGGGCTCGAGGTTCAGGTACAGCGTGGCCCCGCGCGCCTTCTCGCCCGCGCGCGCGATCGCAACGGCCTCGCCGTGCGGCGCGCCCGCCTGCTGGTGGAAGCCCTCGCCGGCGACCTGGCCGTCCTTGACCACGAGCGCGCCGACCATCGGGTTCGGCGCGGTGCGGCC
>JACPEQ010000170.1 GCA_016183435.1 Chloroflexota bacterium | reverse complement strand
ATCCTGGTCGGCTTCGTGGATCGCGGCGCTGCGCCGGCGGTCGCCGCTCCGCCCGAGCGGGTCGTGCGCGGTGGCCTCCGCGTTCCGACAGCTCCCGGTTACGGCGGCCCGTTAAGGCAGGCACCGCCGCAGCGCTCGCTCGAGGCCGAGTTCCCGGAGCAGGTGGCCGCCGGATCCGTCGAGTGGCTCCTCGTCCACATCGCCGCCGGCGCACCGAGCGCACGGGGGCTGGCGCTCGATCTCCCCGCCGGCGAGCAGCTCGACGTGCTCGTCCAGCCGCGCAAGGGCTTCGCGGTCGAGGGCCCCGACCGCGGCACCATCGCCGTCCCCACCGAGGGCGACAGCATGCCGCTCCAGTTCAAGCTGCGGGCGCTCGACGCGGGCCAGGGGCTGATCCGCGTCCTCGCGTTCCACAGCGGCGAGTCCCTGGGGATGATCGAGCTCGCGCCCGTCGTCGAAGCGGTCGCGCGTCCGGCCGTCCGGGGCCGGACCGCCGCCGGAGCACGCAAGACCCAGCCGCTGACGCCCGCGAGCCCGCAGGTCCCCGACCTCACGATGTTCATCGAGCAGCGCGAGGCGGGCGGCAACGTCGAGTACCTCATCCGCCTGACGGCCACCGATCCCGCCCTCGATCTGAACCTCAGACCCTTTGGGCCGTTCCGGCTGACGCTCGATCCCGGGAAGTTCTTCGCCGACTTCTTCCACGAGATCGAGGAGCTCCCGCTCGACACCCCCGCCCAGCGCGACGTCGCCGAGCGCCGCCTCGCGGCGAAAGGGGCCTACCTCGCGGAGGCGCTGTTCCCGCCGCCGCTGCGCGACAAACTCTGGGAGGTCCGCGACCGCATCCGGTCGGTGATCGTGCAATCGGAGGAGCCGTGGATCCCATGGGAGCTCTGCAAGCTGTCCGGGAAGGACGGAGACCGTCTCGTCGAGGGTCCGTTCCTGAGCGAGGCGTACGCGATCACGCGCTGGTCGCCCGGGATCGGGTTCAAGCGCCCGATCCGCCTTCAGAACATCGCGCTCGTGGTACCGCCGGACTCCGGGCTGCCGCTGGCCAACGAGGAGCGGGACCAGGTGCTGTCGCTCGCCGGCCCAAAGCGGAAGGTGACCGCGATCAGTGCGACCTTCGCCGATCTCCAGGATGCGTTCATCGCCGGGACGTACGACGGGTGGCACTTCACCGGACACGGTGTCGCACGTGACGCGAACCCCGACCGCTCGGCGATCGTCCTCGCAGCGGATGAGCGCTTCACGCCCGAGGACCTGAGCGGACAGGCGACGAACGTGGGCATCCCGCGGCCGCTCGTGTTCATCAACGCGTGCCAGGTCGGCCGTTCGGGAATGGCGCTGACCGGCATCGGGGGCTGGGCGCGCCGGTTCATCGGAGCCGGAGCGGCCGCGTTCATCGGGGCGTACTGGTCGGTGTATGACGAGCCCGCGTCCAAGTTCTCCAAGGAGCTCTACGCGCAGTTGCTCGCCGGCAAGGCGATCGGCGAGGCGGTCCGCGACGCGAGGTCGAAGATCCGCACGCCCGGCGACCCGACGTGGCTCGCGTACACCGTCTTCGCTGACCCGCTCGCGACCGTGGCCGCCTAGGCCCTAGGCTCGGCTCCCCCGGTCAGATGACCCACGGCATCTGCGTGCCGGTGACGATCGAGGCCACCAAGGTGACCAGGAACCATCCGACGAGAGCCACGCCGATGTCGACGAGCCGGTTCTGGATGATCTCCGTCTGTCCGAAGCCGGTCGGCAGCCACTCGAAGACCTCCCACAGCGCGACGAGCGGGAGGACCACGACGAACGGCAGGAACCAGACACCGAACACGAGACCGGCACCGGCGTGCGGGATGGTCCACCGATCGACCGGACGGACGTCGATGCTCCCTGCCGGAGCGTGGGCGACGCCCATGAAGTCGTAGATGCCGAGAGCGACCGTGATGACGATCCAGGCGATCGTCACCGCCCAACGCACTTCGGCGGAGACGATCGGCTTGTGCGTGAGGTAGACGACAACGAGACCGACGACGACGAAGACCACGAGGCCGACCCAGCCGTACCACGGGATCTTGGACGAGGTCTCACCTGCGGCGCGCTTTGACGCTGTCACGGGACACCTCCGACCGGTTCGTCGGCCACGAACGAACGTGAGCCCCAGACTTCCGTGCCGTTCAAGCGCTCTTGTCGGCCGAAGCGCGCGACGATAGCACTCCCAGGCGGGTCGGTGAAGAGGACGCCGCTCAGACCTCTCGCCGTACCCATCCGCCTCTCGGCCGGCATCGAGTCGCTCGACGACTGGGTGCGTCCGCCATGGCCGATGGGCCACCGTGCGTCTAGGAACATGAGCGAGGCCTGGGTTGTGACAGCTTAGAGTTCCTCGTTGGCTTGCTTGCTGCAGACTTGGCGCGCAGCCGACGGGGAAGGTACGGCTATGAGCACTTCTGGCAGAGGGACTTCGTTCCTCCAGGAACTCCGAGACTTCACCGCTTTCCTGAAGAGTGTTTGGGGCATTCTGACTGGAATATCCGCTGTCTTCCCGCTTTCAAACGTCTTCACTCAGATCCTTCCCTTGCGGACGACCTATGACGACCCGATAGGTCCGATCCACAACTTCTCCCCCACGTTGATCACGACTGTTGCTGCGCTCGTTACGTTCTTCGTTCTGCTGGTGACCTTCGGTGGGCGGAACCGCGTGAAGGCCAAAAGGGACAGGCGTGCAGTCCAGCACACCGCGTCGGCTACTTTCGTTCTAGGTCTCCTGTCGTTGTTCCTATACCTCGGAGCGTACTTTGCGCTCTTGCCTCTCTTCTACCTGCCCCTGGAGATCTATCGTGGAGACCCACGAGGACTGATCGGCGATTTCATCTTGCTGCTCTCCTATACAGGTTTCTTCGCGCTCATGACCAGATCTTTCCTGCTCCTCGGGTTGATAGAGTTTTACGGAGACAAGTCCCGAGCCTGAGGTTGTCTCGTAGTCCGTGATGGGCCACGTGCCTCCTACACCGGCGCGCGCGCCGTCATTGCCGACGTGGTCAACTCGCGCCGACTTGGACGTATTCCGCCACTTCGGAAAAAGCGCCTTGTACTGCTCGAAGTCCCATTGCTCGAGAAACTCGCGACCGGCCGCTGACACAGGCGCTCGGCCCCGAGCCGCGTCGTCAGCTCGGTCGAGCCGACGACGTCGACGAACATGCACGTCACGAGGCGGCGCTCCTCGCGGACGGCCGTCATGGACGCGCAGTGAAGCGCGAGCTCGGCGTCGCCTTCGGCGAGATCTCGGCGATCGTGACGGCCCACGGCGGGACGGTCGAGAAGTATCTAGGTAGGCACGTGCCGCGGGTCACGGTCGGCGAACGGTCGGGCGGGTAGGCTGGCTGGTGTGAACATCGCGATCGCGTTCGGCGCCGGGGTCCTCTCATTCCTGTCCCCGTGCGTGCTCCCGCTGGTGCCGGCGTTCCTGGTGAACATGGCGGGTGAGGCCGCGCTCGCCGGACGGGACCGCGCGCGGACCGTCGTGCACGCGCTCGCCTTCGTGCTCGGCTTCAGCGCCGTCTTCACGTTGCTCTGGGTAGCGATCGCGCTCGTCGGCGCGCTCGCGGGCGAGCTCGTCTACCGGCTGCAGCAAGTCGGCGGCGTGCTCCTCGTCGTCCTCGGGATGCACATGATCGGGCTGATCGACATCCCGCTGCTCGAGCGCGGCATCGACGTGCGCCTCGAGGGGCGCACGAGCGGCCTGCCGCGCTCGTTCCTCATCGGGACCGCGTTCGGGGTAGGGATGACACCGTGCGTCGGCCCGTACCTCGCGACCATCCTCACGATGCTGCTCGGGCTCGAGCTCGCATCCGGCGCGGTGCTGCTCCTCGCCTACGCGCTCGGGATGGGCGTGCCGTTCCTCGTGATCGCCGCGGGCCTCGGATCCACGGGTGCTGCGGTGCGCGCGCTCGCGCGGAACATCCGGACGGTGAACGCGATCGGCGGGATCCTCGTGATCCTCATGGGCCTCGTGCTCGTCTCGGGCCAGTTCGCGCGCCTGTCGTCGTACTTCAACTTCCTGCCGCTGATCCAATGAGGCCCGCGTGACGAGCGTCCTCGACGACCGCGCCCGCCTCCCGCGGCCCGTCGTCTACCTCATCGTCGGCGCGATCGCGGCCGCCACGCTCCTCGCACTGTTCTGGCCCGCGCTCCCGTTCAACGAAGGCCGCCGCATCGTGCTCGGGCCGACGAAGGTCGGCGTCATCACGCGGCAGATCGAGAGCGCCGGCGCCGCGGGGCGCGAGGGCGCGCCCGCGCCCGACTTCGAGTGGGTCGCGCCGGACGGCTCGCGCGTCTCGCTCGGATCGCTGCGCCCGAAGGGCGTCGTCGTGAACTTCTGGGCGACGTGGTGCGAGCCCTGCACCCGGGAGATGCCGCTCCTCGACCGCGCCGCCGCGGAGAACCCCGACATCGTCTTCCTCGCGGTCGACCTCGATGAGGACGGCGACCGCATCCGCACGTTCTTTGACAAGATCGGTCTCCGGCGCCTCGAACCGCTCCTGGACGTCGACCTCGTCACGACGAAGCGCTACACCGTGCTCAGCCTGCCTTCGACCTTCTTCGTGGACACGGGTGGCACCATCCGTCATGTGCGGATCGGTGAGATGGACCAGGAGAAGCTCCTGCGGGGGCTGGACTCCATCAAGTGACAGCCGAGACAGCACCCCGCCGCACCGCGCGGCCGGCGCCGCCGAAGCTCTACCGGGCCGGCCAGCTCACCCAGCTCGACCGCCTTCCGCCGCCCGAGCGGGCGATCACGCTCATCGTCGACGGCGAGGAGCTCGCGACCGTCGCGTGCTCACCACACCGTGTCCTCGCCCTGGCGCTGGGGTTCCTGCGCGTCGAGGACATCATCCAGACGGCCGAGGACGTCGAGCTCATGGAGGTCTGCGACGAGGAGACGGTCGTGAAGATCCGCCTCGCCAAGACCGCGCGGCGCGTCCCGCACGAGCGCAAGCGCATCCTCACCTCCGGCTGCGGGCGCGGCGTGACGTTCTCGCTCGACGTCGTGCCGGTCGAAGGCGGCATGACCGTGCGGCCCGAGCAGCTCATGGCCTGGATGGAGGAGCTGCTCGACCGCGCCGAGGGCTACAAGGAGCACGGCGGCACGCACACCTCCGGCCTGTTCGGCCGGGACGGCCTCGAGATCTACGTCGAGGACATCGGCCGCCACAACACCATCGACCGCATCGCCGGCGAGGCGATCCTCGCCGACGTCCCCACGGCGGGGAAGGCGATCCTCACGTCCGGCCGCATCTCCAGCGACATGCTGGTGAAGTCGTCCCGGCTCGGCGTCGGCATCGCCGCCTCACGCACGAGCCCGACCGAGCTCGCCGTGTCGCTCGCGCAGGAGGCGAACGTGGCGGTCTGTGGATACGTCCGTCGCGACCAGATGCGGATCTTCCATGACGCGGGGCGCATCGTCACCTAGCAAGTAGCGGCCGACCCTGTCACCACCCACGACAGGGAGGTCGCGCCCATGGATCGTCCACGCTTCCTCACCGAGAACGCCGGACTCGCGACGGTCGAGTACATCGTCGGCGCGGCGGTGATCCTCGGGACCCTCGTGATCGGCATCACGTCATGGAACAACGGCCTGGTGACGCGCCTCGAGGCGCTCGTTACCCAGATGCAGTCCGTCCGGTGAGGCGGGCCGCCTCACAGCGCGGGACCGCGACGCTGGAGACGACGCTGATGATCGTCGTCCTCCTGCCGGTCCTCTTCGCGATCCTCCAGTTCGGCGACGCATTCCACCGCTGGCTCGCTCAGGACGCCGCCACCGCCCATGCCGCGCGCCATGCGGCCGAGCTCGGCGGCGACATGCCGGAGGTGCGGTCGCTGCTGAGCGACGCCCTTCGGGACGCGGGCATCGACCCGCAGCGCGCGCAGGTAGAGATCGTGCCCGCCCAGGTCGGCTGGCGCGAGCCGATCACGGTCTCCGTGCGAACGGATCTCGTCATCGCGATCCCGTTCGCGCTGACCACCGTGCTGCCGCTGCGCTCCAGCGCTGTCGCTCGCGGAGAGGTGGCGCGATGAGGGGATCCCACGTCGACGAGAGCGGGGCTATCGCGCTCCTGACCGTGCTTCTCCTTCCGCTGATCCTCGTCGTCCTCTTGGGCGTCCTCGAGCTCGGTGCTGTGCGCATCGTGGCCGAGCGCGGGCGCATCGCCGCGGATCTCGCGACCGTGACGGCCGTGAACGACCAGGACGAGGGCGAGCTCGCGCGGACCGGATCGCTGCGACCGTCCGCGGACGCCGACCGTGTCGCTCGCCACCACTTCGCGCTCAATCTCGTGCCGCTCAGCCGATCGCTCGCGGCGACCCCCGAGGCGATCGCGGCCGCGGCCGATGTCGCGGTGTACGGGCAGAGCGGTGCGATCGATGAGCGGACCGGCCGCACATACTCGGGCCCGACGGTGCGCCTCGCCGCGGAGCTTCCGGTGAGCACCCCGTTCTTCGCCGCGCTCCTCGCGCGTCCGATCACCGTGATCCAGCTCCTGTCCGCGAGCTCCGCACGGTGAGGTGGATCGCGGCGGTGGTGCTCGGGCTCCTTGTCGCGTCGGCTCGACCCGTGAACGCATGCAGCCCGGACTGGGACTGGTGCGGATACGAGCGATACGACGAGTACTGGGACCTACCCGCGTATCAGGAGCCGCCGACCCAGTGGTGGGACGAGCCTGAGGTCGGACCGATCTACGAGCCGGTCTACGACCCGATCTACGAGCCGATCCCTGTCTACGTGCCTGAGCCCGTTCATGAGGCCTTCGTCGAGCCGACGCCCGCATTCGAGCCCCCGCCGATCCGCGAGCCGTCCCCCGTCTACGACCTCCCGACCCGTGAGGAGCCGGCCGCCGTCGCACGCGAGTGGTCGGACCCGGTCGTCTGGTCGGCTCCGGGATCCGACCTGCTCGACACGCGGGAGCCTCCGATGCCCGAGCCCGCGCCGACACCGGTCGCGGTGACGCTGGATCCGGAGGCTGAGCGGATCACGCTCGGTCTGCATTGGGTCGCCGACGCGTGGACCGGACATTTGGTCACAACAGAGGGGCCCGTGACGACGTTCACGACGAGCAGCGTCGCATTGGAGACCGGTACCGCGGCCCGCCTCGTCGCGAGAGTCGGCACCGGTGAGAACAGCGGCTACGACCCCCTTCTCTACGGCGGCCGCATGGCGCTGTCCGACGGGCGCCTCGTCAAAGGCGACGTGTACGCGAACTACGTCTGGACGGGGTTCGACTGGGTGCTGGACAGATATGTGTTCTTCCAGGACGACCTCGAGATCGCTCGTCTGGGCCAGATCCCCGCGGAGCCGATCCCGACCAGCGTGCTTCCCCCTGACCCGCCGCCGTCCGTCCCGGCTCCGCCCGCGGTGACCGCGCCGATCCCTGTGACCCCGCCACCTGCCTTCGTCGCGCCGCTCACCGGTGACGTGCCATCGACGCCGGTCAGCTCGCCTCCGCCGAACGAGACCTCACGGCCCGTGCCGCGCGAGGTCCGCGCGGGGATCGCGCTCGCGCCGCAGGCCGACCCGCTGGGGCGCGTCGAGGTGCTCCGTGGACGACCGGTGCCGCTCTGGGTGCGCGCGACGATCGACGGGATCCCGGCACGCGTGGTCAGCTGGCAGCTCTCGTCGGGCGACCTCATCGCCCTCGGTCCCGTCAGCGGCAGCGGCGACGAGCCGCTCGTCGCCACGTGGCGCTCGATCACCGCACCGGGGATGACGTTCACCGTCCGTGTGCGCGCGACCGTCGACATACCGGGTGAGGGGCCCCGCGCGGTCGACGCCGCCATCGATGTGACCGTCCGCGCGCCGGCGCTCGTCGATTGACGTCGCAGCGCGCGCTGATGATCCTCGCCGTCGCGGCCGGGCTGGTCGCCGGCGTCCTCTACTACGCCGGCGCGCAGCGGATCGGGGTGGTGGTCGCGGCGAGCGACCTCGCGCCAGGCCATCCCATCGCGGCGGCGGACCTCGAGATCCGCGCCATGCCGCCCGACGCGCTTCCGTCGGGAGCGGTCACCGATCCGTCGGCGGCGATCGGGCGCTTCGCGCGGACGCCGATCTGGAAGGGCCAGCTCCTGCTGGCCGCGGCCATCTCCACCTCACCCGCCGCGTTCCAGTCGGGCATCGAGCTCCCGACCGGATACCGCGCCGTCGCCATCCCGGTCAGCGCCGCGCATGCCGTCGGCGGCGCGCTCATCCCCGGCTCGCGCGTGGACGTCATCTCGGTCCCGGTCCAGGGACGGGCTCCGGCCGGACGGGGGACGGAGCTCATCGCGCAGGCCGCCCTCGTCGTCGACGTGCGTGGCGAGCAGGGTGGGCCGTTCGAGCGTCTCCCGACGGCGCCGCGACCCGCCACGGCCATCCGCGACCGGCTCGGCAGCGTTGTGATCGCCGTCGGTCCCGTGGCCCAGATGTGGATCGCCGACCGGATCGCGACGAGCACGTTCGTCCTCGCGCTCGTGGCCGACCGGCCGTGACCGTCCTGCGGCTTCGCCCGAGCGCAGGGGCTCTGATCGGTCCCGCCCTCGCCGCCGTGACCGATGCGGTCCTCGTCCGACACGGCGACGGGGCCTATGCGGACGTCCCGGTGGCCGCCGTCTGGCAGCTGACCCGCGCGCTCGCGTACGCCGGGATCTCTGCGGAACCGTGCGATGCCGAGCTCGCGCCGCCGCCGGGGCTTCTCGTCGCCCGCGGGATGGACCTCTCGCCTCTACCGTCCGGGCTCGTCGCGCTCGATCTCGTTCGGATCCAGCGCATCCACCTGGGGCCAGCGACGCGCGAGGCGCTCCGACGGCGCTGCGCAGGTCTGCTCCCGGCCGGTGCCGCCGCGCGAGCGCGCTGTCACGCGCTGCTACGCGGCGAGATCGTCCTGTTCGCGTGGGCGCGCCATGCCTGGGCATCGCGATCGGCGCTGCGCTGCGCGCCGGCACGGACCACACTGCGGCCGATCGTCTTCGACCGCGACGCGGTCGCGCGGCGTGAGCTCCTCGGGCGGACCTCGTCCAGGGATGAGGCCATCGGCCGCTGGCTGTTCGCGTGAGGACGCTTCGGAGCTGGCTCGATGCGACGCCGCTCGCCGCGCTCGCGCTCGAGCTCATGCGGGACGCGACGGGCCGATCCGATCCGCTCGAGCCGTTGCGCCCGGCGCGGTCGGCGGCACTGCCGGCACGTGCGCGGGTGGCGTTCTGGTCGCTCGCCGGCGGCGTCGGCGCGAGCACGGTCGCGGCCCTCGTCGCGCACCGGTCCGCCGGAGCGGGCCGAGCGCCGATCCTGGCCGATCTCGATCGCTGGGCGCCGACCCTCGGGCTCCGGGCCGGGATGCAGGCGGCGACCGTCGCGGACGCGCTGCTCCGTCCTGGCCGCGAACGCGAATGCCTCTCGCGCTGGTCCGATGTGCCCTTCCTTCCGAGCGCGCCGGGCCTGCACGCGATCTTCGACGGGGAGCGCGTGGCTGAGATGCTCGCGCGCATCGCGGGAGAGGCGCCGGTCGTCATCGACCTCGGCTGCGGAGCCGACGCCCTGGATGCGGCCCTGCTCGCGTCCGTCGACCGGCTCTGCGTCGTGGCCGGACCGCGCACCTCGCAGCTGCAGGCGGCGTTCTGCTCGGTACCGCTCCTCCGCGAGGTGCCGTGCGTGGTCGGGCTTGTCACGGTCGCGGCGGTCGGATCCGACGCGGAGCGCATCGCGTCGCGACTGCCGTGGCCGCATCTCGCCGCCATCCCGCCGGACCCCTACCTCGCTGCCGACGACCTCGGCGCACGGGCTCCGACGATGGCCGCGATCGACCGTCTGATCCGCGCGTGCGCGTGATCGACCGCACGCTGGTCTCACGCCTGCGGCAAGAGGTCGCGTCGGGCATCCCGCCCGACGAGCTGCTCCGCTCATATCAGGACCCGGCGCGGCGCCGCCTCCTCCGCGAGCGTGTGCGAGCCGCGGCGGGCGCGGCGCTCGACGAGCGCAGCGCCGACGCTCTGTGCGCCGACCTCTTCGGATCCGGTCCCATACAGGAGCTGCTCGACGACGCCGACGTCACCGACATCCTGGTGAACGGCCCCGAGTCGGTATTCGTGGAGCGACGCGGCAGGCTGGAGCGCACGGGCGCCCGTTTCCGGGACGAACAGGAGCTGGCCGACCTCGTGTATCGGATCGCCGCGAGCGTCGGACGCGAGCTGACGATCGAGCGCCCATTCGTCGACGCCCGCATGCGCGACGGCAGCCGCGCGAACGCCGTCGTGGCACCCGTGGGTGGACCGACGCTCTCGATCCGCAAGTTCCGGTCGCTCGCGATCCCGCTGCGCGGGCCCAGCCCGTCGTGGTCCGCCGATGCGGCGCTGCCCGACGAGTGCGCGGAGCTCCTCGAGCGCTGCGTCCGAGGCCGCGTCGACGTCCTCGTGAGCGGCGCGACGGGCAGCGGCAAGAGCACGCTGCTGCGCTCGCTCGCGGCGGCGGTCCCGCAGGAAGAGCGCCTCATCGTCATCGAGGACACCAACGAGCTCGTCCTCCCGCACCCGCATGTTGTCCATCTCGAGTGCGTGCCCGGCCGTGGCGGCGCGTCGGTGGGCGTCGCCGACCTCGTCGCGAACGCGCTGCGGATGCGGCCCGACCGGATCATCGTCGGTGAGGTCCGCACGCCCCGTGAGGCGTCGGCCCTGCTCGAGGCGCTCAGCACCGGGCACGAGGGCGCGCTGACGTCGATCCATGCGGGCTCCGCCTCGGATGCGATCGCTCGCCTCGAGCTGCTGCTCGCACGCGCGGGGGAGCTGTCGAGATCGCCGCGGTCGACGAGGACGGCGCTCGGCCGCTCTGGCGAGCGGGGATGGACGGGCACGCGGCGCTGCCGGAACGGCTGCGGAACGCGCTCGCGTGAACATCCAGCACGTCGGCGCGTTGTCGGCGGCGACGGCCGCGATCGCGCTCGTCCTGGTCCTATCGCTACGCGGCGAAGCGCCCGACGTGGCCTTGCCGCATCCGGATGCGTCCGCTCTGCGCGATGCCGGCTGGGATCGCGGGCTGCGGCGGTGGGAGGCACTGCGCGCGGGCATCGTTCTCAGCGTGCTCACGGCGGCGTTCGCTCTCGGCATCCCCGTGGGGCTCGTGCTGCTCGCCGCCATCGCGCCGTCGATCTGGATCCGTCTGCGTGCGGAGACGGCGCGGGATGGAGCACGCCGCGCGTTCGGGCGGGTGCTCGCCGGCACCGAGTCGGCGCTGCGCTCGGGGCTCTCGCTGCCGGATGCGCTCCGGCGGGGGTCGGACGTGGCCGCCGACGGCCTCGCGTCGCGCCCGCTGGTGGACGCCCTGCGGGCCTTCGACCTCGGAGCCGGCCTCGACTCGTCCCTCCTCGGGGCCGCCCGCTCTTGTCGCGACGAGCGTGCCCGGGTCGCGATCATGTCCCTCGCCATCGGCATCGCGGAGCGTCTGCCTCGGGAGCGGCTCGCCGACCTGATGGCCGCCATCGCCGACCGTGTCGCGTTCGAGGAGCGCCTCGAGGACGAGGTACGCGCGAAGGCCGCGGGGGTGCGCCAGCAGCAGCGCCTCCTCGCGCTGCTGGTGCCCGCCCTGGCGACATATCTCGCGGTCACGATGCCGACCCTCGCGGTGACGCTCGGATCGGATCTCGGACGGTTCGTGCTCATCCCCGGCGCCGTCGCGCTCGAGGCCGCCGGCGTCATCCTCGGACGCCGCGTGGTCCGTGGCGCACTGCGATGACCGCCTTGGGCGCCACGCTCGCGGCCATCGCGGTCGCGTTGCTGGTGCTCGGGTCGCGCCGTGCGAGCAGCGTGGCGAGACGCCTGGACGTGGTCGCACCGCCGCGTGCCGGTCGCACATCACGGTGGCGGGCCATCCACGGGACCACGCTGCGGCATTCGGGCCTCCGGATCGACGCCGATCGCTTCCTCGGACTGAAGATCGCGTCGGGGCTCGCCGCCGCGCTCGTCGTCTCGCTGGCCTCGCTCGCGGTCCCCATCGGCCCGGCGCTCGTGGTGCTCGGCGCGTACGCTGGGTTCATCGCGCCGTCGCTGGTCGTCGACCGGCGTGCCGCCGCAAGGCGTGCCGCGGCGGAGCGTGAGGTCGCGGTGCTCGTGGAGCGGCTCGAGGCCCTGGTCCTCGCCGGCCGGCCGCCGGAGACGGGCCTCGCCCTGCTGATCCGACGACCTACCGGGGCCGACCTGCTCGATCACGTCCTCCGCCGGACGACGGAGGCGTACACGCTCGGTGCTCCGCTCTTCCGCACGCTCGCGGCGCACGCGCGTGAAGAGGGGCTCACCACCTGTGCGGCCCTCGCCGAGGATCTGGAACGCGCACGGGACCTTGGCACCGGATCGATCGGTGTGATCCGCGAGCGCCGCACGTCGCTCCGCGCGGCCGAGCGCACGCGCAGCCTGGAAGCCGCAGCCCAAGTGGAGGGGAAGCTCATGCTCATCCTCGTCCTGTGCTACCTGCCGGCCCTCGTGCTGCTCATCGTGATACCGCTCTTCATCGGCCTCCTGGAGGGACTGCTCGCCTAATACACTTCTGGCGGACCACATTGCGCGGCATGCCGCGCGGGGGAAGTGAGCAGTGCCCTTCAATCTCGGCGGTGGCGAACTCGTCTTCGTTCTCGTCATCGTGCTCATCGTCTTCGGAGCGGGCAAGCTCCCTGACGTGCTCGGCCAGCTCGGCAAGGGCGTGAAGACCTTCCGCGAGGAAGCGGCCGCCCCGGACAAGCCCGCGGCGACCACCACGACCGACACGACGAAGCAGAGCTAGGGCTCTCCCGGTGAGGGCCGCCGCCCTCCGCACGGTCAGCGTCGTCGGCCGGCACAACAGCGGCAAGACGACGTTCCTGCTCGCCCTCCTGCCGATCCTCGTCGCCCGCGGCCTGCGCATCGGCTACCTCAAGCACGCGCACGCCGGATTCGAGATCGACCAGCCCGACAAGGACAGCTATCGCGCCCGTCGCACGGGCGTCGTCCAGACGATCGTCACCGGCGGCGGCCAGACCGCCGTCATCGACGACGCGGGCGAACCGACGATCTCCGACGTCCTCGAGCGCTACGTGCGCGACGACCTCGACCTGGTCGTCGTCGAAGGGTTCAAGCGCGAGCCACTGCCGAAGATCGAGGTCGCGCGCATGGCCGTGTCCAAAGGCGCGCTCGTGAGCGGCGACGACCCTCTGCTCCTGGCCGTCGTGTCCGACTTCGCACCGCCGCGACGCGACGTCGCTCACTTTTCGATCGACGATCACGCGGGCGCTGCGGAACTGATCTGGACGAAGGTCCTCGGCCGAGAGAGCGCGCTCCTCGGGGTTGGAAGGGCGCCCCGGGTCGCGGGGCCGAGCAGGCCCCGCGAGAACAGCCCCCAGCGATGAAGGTCTCGGCGGCGGTCATGGCCGGCGGGAAGAGCCGGCGCATGGGCGTCGACAAGGCATGGCTCGACGTCGGCGACGGCCGCCCCATCGTCCAGCGTGTGGTCGACGTGCTGCGCGAGGTCGCGGACGACGTACTCATCGTCGCCAACGACGAGCGCTATGCCGCGCTCGGGCCGCGCGTCGTCCCGGACCGCTGGCCCGACGGCGGCGCGCTCGGTGGCATCGGCACCGCCGTCGGCGCGGCGACGTGCGACCGCGTGCTCGTCGTCGCGTGCGACATGCTGTTCCTCCGCGCGCCGGTCCTGCGCTACCTCGTCGAGCGGTCCGACGGCGTCGACGCGGTGGTCCCGCGGATCGGCGGCGAGCACGAGGCGCTGCACGCGCTGTACACGAAGGCGTGCCTCCCGCCGATCGAGCGCGCGCTCGCGGCGGGGAAGATGCGCGTCATCTCGTTCTTCGACGACGTGCGGGTCCGCGCCCTCGACGAGCACGATCTGCGGCCGCTCGACCCGGGCTTGCGCAGCTTCACCAACGTGAACACGCCCGAGGAGCTCGCCGCCGCGCGCGAGGGCCGGTGATGGCGCGGCCCACGACACCCGAGGCGTTCGCCGCGCTCGCCGCGCGCTTCGTCGCCGAGCGCTACGCGCTCGATCCGGTCGCGGCGACGGCCGCGGGCGTCCACGACCACGACCACCGCATGCCCGACCTCACCGGCCCCGGCTTCGGCGACCGCGACGCGTTCGTCGACCGCTGGATCGCCGAGCTCGAGACCATCCCGCCGCAGGACCTCGGTCCGCTGGAGCGCACCGACCGGGCGCTCCTGCTCGCGGACCTGCGCGGCCAGCAGGCGGTCCGCGACTTCGCGCGCTGGCGCCGTGATCCGGGGCTGTACTCGAACGCGGTCATCCGTGGCGCCTACTACGCGCTGATCCGGGATGGCTCGTCCCCGGGCGCGCAGATCGAGGCGCCGCAGCGACGAGATCGAGCACCCGGGCCCGAGCGAGGGGTCCCCCCGAGTGAGGGTCGGAATGACGAGCGCCTCGCGCGTCTCGTGGAGCGCCTCGCGCATGCCGGCGACGTCCTCGCCGCGGCGCGCGAGAACATCGACCCCGACCGCACGCCGCCGGTGTGGGTCGTCGTGGCGGGGGAGCAGGCCAGCGCGGGCGCCACGTTCGTGCGCGCCGTGCTCCCATCGGTCGCGCCCGAAGGCTCGGACGTCAAGCGCGACCTCCTCGCGGCGGGCAAGCGCGCGGGCGACGCGCTCGACGCATACGCGGCGTGGCTGCGCGACGACCTCATGCGCCGCGCGCGCGGCACGTGGGCCGTCGGCGTGGACGTCTTCGAGCGGCTGCTCAAGGAGCGCGACCTCACCGACCACGACCGCGAGAGCCTGCAACGCTTCGGCGGGGAGCTGTACCGCGAGACGAACCTCCAGATCACCGAGGCCGCGAGGGCGCTCGGCGACACCGACTGGCGCGACAGCGTGGTGCGCATCCGGGCGGACCATCCGAGCGAGGACGAGCTCGTCGCCACGTACCGCCACGAGATGGAGCGGTCGCGCGAGGCCACGCGCCGCGCCGAGATCGCGACGTTCCCCGAGCGCGAGGAGCTCGTCGTGGAGGCGATGCCGGACTTTGCGCGCCCGACGGCGCCGTACGCGCTGTACGTCGGCGCCGGCGCGTTCGAGGCGCATCGCCGCGGGCGCTTCTGGGTCTCCCTGCCACCGTCTGCCGATCCGGCGAACGTGCGCACCGAGCGCCTCGAGGGCCACCCGCGCGCGGGCATCCCGGTCATCGCGTGCCACGAGGGCTATCCGGGTCACCACATGCAGCTCTCGCTCGCGGCCGACCATCCGTCGATCGCGCGCAAGGCGGTGCGCTCGAACCTCTTCGTCGAGGGCTGGGGTCTCTACATCGAAGAGCTGATGACAGAGCTCGGGTACCTCGGCTCACCGGAGACGCGGCTCCTCCGCCTGAAGGACGTGCTGTGGCGGGCGGCCCGCTTGATCGTGGACGTCGGCCTGTCGACGGGGTCGATGACGTTCGAGCAGGCCGTGAGCTTCATGACCGACGCGCCCAAGCCCGAGCGGCCCAACGCCATCGCCGAGGTGCGCCGCTACACGTACGATCCGCTGCAGCCGTCGTCGTACGCGCTCGGCCGCGCGACGATCCTCGAGCTGCGCCAGCGCGCGCGCCGGCGCGGGTTCGGGATGCGGCAGTTCCACGACACGCTGCTGTCGGCGGGATCGCTGCCGCCGAAGCTCCTCGCCATCGAGGTCGGGCTGCCCGACTAGGCTCTAGCTCGTTTCCCAGGGCACGAGGCCGTACTTCTTGCCGATCGCGAGACTGGGGTCGTTGGCGTTCAGGAACCAGCCGGTGATGGCCTTGCCCTTCACGTCGTTGCTGTCGAGGTACGTGACCTCGAAGACGGCGAACCCGAGCACGTCGACGTAGTCCGTGGTGCCGCCGAGGGTCACGCTGACGGCGGTGCGGATCCGCAGGACGCGCGTGACCTTCTTCCCGGTCGAGTCGGACCCGGACGCGCGGATCCAGCCGCCGTAGACCGTTTGCCCTGCGGTGGTGCTCGGCACCTCCACCGTCAGCGTCGAGTTGACGCCCACGCTCGTGGTGAGCGTCTGCGAACCGGGGGAGGTCGCCCCGAAGTAGCAGGTGAGCGTCGTCGTGCTCGACTTCGGGCACTGGTCGATGGCCAGCGTGATCGAGTTCGTCCCCCCGTTCCAGGCGTTCTGGCCGTTGCCGTCGGTGACCTTGATCGAGTAGGTGGCGTTCGTGCCGGCCGTGGTGCTGACGTAGGTGTCGGAGGTGTCGATGTAGAACTGCTTCTTCTGGTCGCTGATGTTCACGGTCGTGATGTTCGTCTGCTCCGTCCCGGCATACGGGGCGCTCGCGACGCCATAGAGGAACACGACGTAGATGCCCTGCGGCGCGCCGTTCAGCGAGATGTCGGCCCAGGTCTGGGTGTAGCTCGTCGCGGTGTCGTTCGGCGTGGGGTTCGAGCTGAAGGTGCCCGACGAGGCGGTGCAGCCGCAGGTGGTGTTCGGATGCCATGGGTTCAGCGTGTCGCCGCACGAGGCGCAGGCCGCGCCCTTGGTGATCGTGCCGTCGTCGGCGTAGAAGGTCGTCGTGACCTGCGAGGACGACGCCGCGAACTGGCTCGAGTACGTGAACGAGACGCTCTGGTTCGCGAGGTCCGGCACGGTGCCGCTGGCGACGACGAGCGTCGGGAAGTTGATGGTGAAGTTCGGGATGGTCTTCACGGTGCCGTCGTAGAGCTGGGCCAGCAGCTTGTCGCCGATCTGGAAGCGCTCCCCGATCGGGTCGATGAAGATGCCGGCGCTGGCGCCGTTGATGACCGCGACCTCCGCGCACGGGAGGAAGGAGGTCGTCGAGACGGTGCAGATGTCCGGACCGGGGTATCCCTCGAGGATCCAGTTGGCCTCGAAGTCCTTGAGCGTGTTGATGCTCGCGTCGGCCGCGACCCCG
>JACPEQ010000169.1 GCA_016183435.1 Chloroflexota bacterium | reverse complement strand
GTCGTCGTCCATGACGACGTAGCTGCCCTTCTCGTACTCGTACCCGCGCACGACGTCGCCCCACGCGACCTCGTGCTCGCCCTCGGGGCACCAGCGCTTGTTCTTGATGCGCGTCCGGTGCTCAGGGCACAGCAGGTTGAAGGAGACCTTCGAGCTGCTCTCGGTCGCCAGGTACATCCGCACCGGGATGGCGACCATCCCAAAGCTGAGCACTCCACGCCAAATGGATCTCGGCACGTGCTGCCTCCCCGATCGATGTCTCTGTTCCGTCCGCGCGGCTAGCCGCGCGCAGCCTACACCGGCAAGTCAACTACCGCTGCCCGCGCGGCGGCGCGCGCCGGTGCGCCCCCGCCGAAACCCTCTCAACGCGCCTGGTCCCACCACCCTCCCTACGGCGCACCATTCACCGCGCCTGCACGGAACGTGCGTGGGCCTACGGTCGGGTGGTCCCCCAGGCGCGCGGGGGCCCTCGGCGGGGCACAGCAGCGGCGCGCGCCGCTGCTTCGATGGCTCGCCCCGGATCGCCTACGCCCCGATCGACCTCGCGGCGAGCGTCGTCGGCAGCGCCCCGCTGGACGTGATGGCGTCGTGGAACTCGCGCAGCGCCCTGATGTCGCTGCGTCCCTTCATGGCGAGGAAGCGCGTGCGGATGTCGAGGATCTCGAGCATCCCGGTGAGGTAGCTCGACGCCTGCGTCGGCCACGAGCAGTAGCGGCCGACCTCGGCGCGCGCGTTCGGCGCGGTGAGGTTCGCCCTCTCCATCATGAACTTCACGCCCTCGTCGAACGACATCTCGCCCAAGTGCAGCGACGTGTCCACGACGATGCGCGCCGCGCGGAAGATCGTCGCTTCCACCTGGTACAGCTCCTGGCGCGGATCCTCGAAGAACCCCTGCTCGCGCATCGCCCTCTCCGCGTACAGCGCCCAGCCCTCGGAGAAGTACGACGTGCTGAAGGCGCGGCGCACGTGCGACGGATGCGACTTCGCCATGACGAGATGCCAGTGATGCCCCGGATACGCCTCGTGCACCGAGGTGGTGGGGATGCCATGCGTACAGTTGCCCTCGAGGCGCTTGTCGATCTCCTCCTTCGGTGTCCCGTCAGGCGGGAAGGGCACGAAGAAGTGCCCGGTGAGCGAGTCCGTGAACGCCGCCGGCCGGTTGTACGACGCGACCGCGATGACGGGGCGCTGGAAGTGCGGTGACGGCTCGACGAGGCAGTTCTCGCCGGGCGGCAGGGTGACGAGGCCGGTGTCGCGGAGGAAGGCGCGCGCCCTCTCTGTCCACTCCTCGTATTCGCGGCGCATGCCCTCCGGGTCGGGCGCGTGGATCTTGTTCAGCTCGTGGAGCAGCGCGACCCAGTCCTCGTGGCCGGCGATCTCCTTCGCCAGCCTCCGCAGCTCCGCGGCGAGCAGGTCGTATTGCTCCCGTCCGCGCTCGCGCAGCTGGCGCGCGTCGTAGGGGAGCAGCTCCTTCTCGCGAAGGAGCGCGGTGTAGACGGCCTCGCCGACCGCGTACTTCCCCGACGCCTTCTTCTGGAGGTCCTGCAGGTACGTGGCGAACTTCTCGAAGGCCCTCGCCGCGGAGGCGCCCGCGGCGGCGAGCTTCTCGCGCGACGACGCGTCCTGCACCTCGCCCGGCACGAGCTCGCGGGCGTACCGGCTTGCGGCCCTTGCCTGCGCGATCGCGCGCTCGACGTAGATCGGAGGTGTGAGGGCGGGGTCGAGGTTCGCGATGCCGTGCTCGATCGCGGCCGGGACCTGCTCGAGACGCGAGCGGGCCGCATCGGCGAGCTCACGCTCGGGCCGGAGCCGGTGGAGGAACAGCGAGAAGACCCCCTGCAGCCCGGGGTTGAGGTAGGTCGCCGGCTGCCGCTTCCACATCTCGTGCGGGTGCAGGATCTCGCGGCCGCGGAGGATCGAGATCAGGAAGTCGCGGTCGATCGTCGCGCCGCCGAGGCCGTCGTCCGGAACGGCGCGGAAGCGCATGAGCCACTCGAGGTCGCTCGTCTTGCGGCGCTCGAACGCGGCCGCCGAGACGTCGTCGAGCCGCTCGTCGTACGCGGTCAGTCCCAGCGAGCTCGCGTGTACGGGCGAGTCCTCGTACTCCTCCTTCAGGAACGACATCGCAAGGTCGGCGGATCTGTCCATCGCGGGGGGCTCCGCCCCCTTCCACCCCCGGTCCGTCGTCATCGCGTCCTCCGTCAGCCTGTCGCGAGAATGGGGACAGCGTGAGCCTGACCGAATACCGGCGCAAACGCGACTTCGCCCGGACGCCCGAGCCGAAGGGCGAGCGCCCGAAGGCGGAGGGGAAGCTGCGGTACGTGGTGCACCGGCACCACGCGACGCGGCTGCATTGGGACGTGCGCCTCGAGATGCGCGGGATCCTCGCGTCGTGGGCGGTGCCGCAGGGGCCGCCGCTCGAGGCGGGCAAGCGCCGCCTCGCCGTGCACACCGAGGATCACCCCATCGAGTACCTCACGTTCCACGGCGTGATCCCCGACGGCTACGGCGCCGGGACGATGACCATCTGGGACACCGGCACGTACGAGATCGTCGAGGAGCGCCGCGACCGCGGCGGCGAAGAGGCCGAGTACAAGGTGAAGTTCAACGGCGCGCGCCTCACCGGCGAGTACGTCCTGGTGAAGACGAGGCAGAGCGAGGGCCGCGACCGGCCAGACGAAGGCCGTAACTGGCTCATGATCCTGCACGGCACGCCGCCGAAGGATCACCCGCTCGATCGCAGGATCACCCCGATGCTCGCGGTCGCGGCCGACCAGCCCTTCGACTCGGATGACTTCGCGTTCGAGCCGAAGTGGGACGGGGTCCGCACGATCGCGTTCGTCGACGGCGGCGTCGTGCGGCTCCAGACGCGCAACCTGCTCGACTGCACCAGCCAGTACCCCGAGGCCCACGGCATCGCCGAGGCGCTCACGGGCGCGCACCAGGCCATCGTCGACGGCGAGATCGTCGCGCTCGACGAGAAGGGCGTGCCGTCCTTCCAGCGGCTGCAGGCGCGCATGCACGTGCAGGACGAGGGCAAGGTCCGCAAGCTGCGCCGCTCCACTCCCGTCTGGTACGAGGTCTTCGACCTCCTCTGGGCCGATGGCCAGGACCTCACGCGCCTGCCGCTGCGCGAGCGCCGCAGGCGGCTCGCGCTCGCGATCACGCCGATGGGGCAGATCCGCCACCACGAGCCGTTCGTTCGCGAGGGGAAGGCGCTCTTCAAGGCGGTACAGGAACAGGGCCTCGAGGGCGTGGTGGCGAAGCGGCTGGACTCGCCGTACGTCGAAGGCCGGTCCGCGGCCTGGGTGAAGGTGAAAGCGCAGCGGTCGATGGAGTGCGTGATCGGCGGCTGGACCGAGGGGAAGGGCGGACGGGAGAAGGACCTCGGCGCGCTCCTCATCGGCGTCTTTCGTGACGGCAAGCTCGAGCCGGTCGGGCACGTCGGCAGCGGCTTCGACGCGAGGACGCTCAAGGATCTGCTCGCGCTGCTGAAGGTGCGCGAGAGCCCGACGCCGCCCTTTGCCCGCGTGCCGCGCGTGAACGACGTGCCGCACTGGTGCTTGCCCGAGCTGGTCTGCGAGGTGCGGTACACGGGCATCACCGACGATGGCGTCCTCCGTCAGCCGGCGTACCTCGGGCTGCGCGCGGACGTCGATCCGCGCGAGGCGACCGGAGAGGAGCGCATGTTCGCTGCGTCCCGGGCGCAGAAGGAGGCGGCGAAGGCGGCGAAGGCGGCGCCGGCCAAGCCGACGAAGGCCGCGAAGCGCGTGCCCGCGGTCCTGAAGGTCGACGGGCGCGAGATCCGCCTCACCAACCTCGAGAAGGTCCTGTGGCCGGAGGACGGCTACACGAAGGCCGACCTGATCCGCTACTACGCCGACGTCGCGCCGTACCTGGTCCCCTGGGTGAGGGACCGGCCGCTCACCCTCAAGCCGTTCCCCGACGGGATCTACGGCACGAGCTTCTATCAAAAGGACAAGCCGTCCTTCACGCCGAAGTGGGTCGCGAGCTGGAGGGACCCGCTCGAGCCGGAGAACGACTACGTGCTGTGCAACGACCTGCCCACGGTCGTGTGGATGGCGAACTACACCGCGATCGAGATCCATCCGCGCCTCGCGCGCGTGGACGACCCGGACCACCCCGACTTCGTCATGGTCGACCTCGACCCCGCCGAGGGCAGCACGTGGGATCAGGTGAAGGAGGTCGCGATGACGGTGCGCGGGATCCTCGACGAGATGGGGCTCGAGGGCTTCCCGAAGACGACGGGATCGCGCGGCATCCACGTGCTCGTCCCCGTCGCCCGCACGTACATCTTCGAGGAGACGCGCGCCTTCGCGGAGCACGTGGGGACGATGGCGCGCGAGCGGCAGCCGAAGCTCGTGACGCTCGAGTTCTCGAAGAAGCGCAGGAAGGGGATCTACGTCGACTACCTGCAGAACATGCGCGGGAAGGCGACGGCCGGCCCCTACAGCGTCCGGCCCAAGCCGCGGGCGCCCGTGTCGGCGCCGCTGGCGTGGGACGAGATCCCC
>JACPEQ010000172.1 GCA_016183435.1 Chloroflexota bacterium | reverse complement strand
GTGCGCCCCGCACGTGCGGGTCCGCATCCAAAGCGCCTGCGGCCGAGGCACGACCGGACGCCGGCTCAGCCTCGCGGGCCCGCCCCGCCGCCCAGGGCCTGGCGCAGGATCCGCTCGAGCTGGTCCCATTCGACCAGGAAGGCGTCGTGCCCCTTGGTCGACCGGATGTGCCTGTAGCGCGCTCGGACCCCAGCCGCGCGCGCTACCCGGACGAGCTCGCGGACCTGCGGCGGCCCGTACAGGATGTCGCCCTCGATCCCGATCCCGGCGAGCCGGGTGCCCGCGAGGGCGAGGCGACGGAGCGCGGCCCCGGTGCCTCCGCGACCGCGGCCGACGTCGTGCGTGTCCATCGTGCCGGCCAGGACCTCGTACGTCTGCGGGTCGAAGCGCTCGACGAGCTTGCGGCCCTGGTGGTCGAGGTAGCTCGAGACCGCGAAGCGGCCGCCGTCCTCCTGTGTGCGGCCGAACCGGCCGTCGAGGTCCGCGTCGCTGCGGTACGTGATCATCGCCAGCTGGCGCGCCAGCGCCATGCCCTCGACACCGAGGCGACGGATCAGCGCGAGCTGGACGTGGTCCCAGGCGATGGCCATCGCTCCCGTCGCCGCCGGTGCGGCGATCGGCATGGCGGCCCGCACGCGCGAGGGCCGCTCGAGGGCGACCTCGAGCGCGACCATGCCCCCGAGCGATCCGCCGACCACGAGATCGAGCCGCGCGATGCCGAGCACGTCCAGCAGTCGCCAGATGACGCGCGCCTGGTCGCGCACGGTGACGGCGGGGAACGCCTCCGCGTGCGGCCGGCCGGTCCGCGGGTCGATGGAGGTCGGTCCCGTGCTCCCATACCGGCCGCCGAGCAGGTTCGAGCACAGGACCCCGATGCGCCCGGTATCGAGGGCGCGGCCCCGTCCGATGAGCGGCTCCCACCAGTCGCCTGCGGCGTCCGCGGATCCGGTGAGCGCATGGACCACGACGACCTGCGGCGCCGGCGGCGGCGCGCCGTCGTGACGGTACGCGATGACGACGTCGCGCAGGACTCCGCCGCGCTCGAGGACGACGTCGCCGATGACGGCGGCCGCGACCCTGCCTTCACCGAGGGCGAGCGGCCGGGTCGGGAGCGGCCGCGCGGCAAGTGCGCTCACGCCGGCACGGGGACGCATGTCTTCTCGAATGCCTGTGCGAAGTCCTCCGTGATGTCGTCGATGTGCTCGAGACCCGCCGATACGCGGACCAGCTCGGGCGTGACGCCGGTGCTGGTCTGCTCCTCGGTGGAGAGCTGCTGGTGCGTGGTCGACGCCGGGTGGATCACGAGCGTCTTCGCGTCACCGACGTTGGCCAGATGGCTCGCGAGCTTGACGTTGTCGATGAAGGCCCGCCCGGCCTCGTGCCCGCCCACGATGCCGAACGCCAGCACGCCGCCGAAGCCGTTGCGGAGGTACCTGCGCGCGGCCGCGTGATACGGATGCCCTTCGAGGCCGGGGTAGCTCACCCACGCGACCGACGGGTGTCTCTCCAGCCAGCGAGCGAGAGCGAGCGCGTTGTCGGCGTGCCGCTGCACCCGGAGCGACAGGGTCTCGAGCCCCTGGAGGAACAAGAACGAGTTGAACGGGCTGAGGCATGGACCGATGTCACGCAGACCCTCGACGCGGGCGCGGATGATGAAGGCGATGTTCCCGAACGGACCGGACGGGCCGAAGACCTCCCAGAAGCGGAGTCCGTGGTAGCCGGGAGCGGGCTCGGTGAACACGGGGAACTTCCCGTTCCCCCAGTCGAAGCGCCCCGAGTCCACGATGACCCCGCCGATCGAGTTCCCGTGCCCGCCGATCCACTTGGTGGCCGAGTTCACGATGATGTCGGCGCCGAAGTCGATCGGACGGCAGAGGTACCCGCCGGCACCGAAGGTGTTGTCGACGACGAGCGGGATCCCGTGCGTGTGCGCCAGACGCGCGAGGCCCTCGAAGTCGGGGATGTTGAAGCGAGGGTTGCCGATCGTCTCGACGTAGAGGGCCTTGGTCCGGTCGTCGATGAGCTTGCCGAAGTCCGCGGGATCGTCGCCATCGACGAACTTCACGTCGATCCCGAGCCGCGGCAGCGTGACCTTGAACTGGTTGTAGGTGCCGCCATACAGGTAGCTGGTGGAGACGATGTTGTCGCCGGCTTCGGCGATCGTGGCGATGGCGATGAATTGCGCCGCCTGGCCGCTCGCGGTCGCGAGCGCAGCGACACCGCCTTCGAGAGCGGCGATGCGCTTCTCGAAGACGTCGGTCGTCGGATTCATGATCCGCGTGTAGATGTTCCCGAATTCCTGGAGCGCGAAGAGACGAGCGCCATGCGCGGTGTCGCTGAACGTGTACGAGGTCGTCTGGTAGATCGGCACGGCGCGCGCGTTCGTTCCCGGCGCGGGCTCCTGGCCGGCATGCACCTGAAGGGTCTCGAAGCGGTACGAGCTGTCGGTCATGTCTCTTCTCCTCCTCGTTGCTCGCGGGGAACGCAAAGGCCGCGATCCCAAAGGATCGCGGCCTCACTGGCGATGGATCGCTTGGGCGGCTACGGCGCTTCGCTCACCGCGCACCAGCTGCCCGCGACCACCACACCGTGGGGCCGCTCGGGCATACAGATGCAGGCGCGCGCTGCCACGTGACGCATCGTCAGGGCAACGTGGCGCGACAGGTAGGGACGAACGGCCCCACGTCCGTGCATCGGTGCAGGACGCACACGCGGGCTAGGGACGCGGCGCGGTGTCCCCTACCGCTTGGTGAACTGCGGCGCCTTGCGGGCGCGCTTGAGGCCCGGCTTCTTCCGCTCCTTGGCGCGCGGGTCGCGCGTGAGCAGACCGGCCTTGCGCAGCGCTGCGCGGTGCTCCGCGTCGGACTGCAGCAGCGCGCGCGAGATCCCGTGGGAGATCGCGCCGAGCTGCCCGCTGAATCCGCCACCGACCACCTTCACCTGCGCATTGAAACGGCGGGCGGTGTTCGTGATCTGGAACGGGAGGAGCGCGATCTGCGCGATCTCCTCACTGGCGAAGTAGTCGGCGAGGGGCTTGCCGTTGACGATGACGTTGCCGTCGCCCGGCACCAGCCGCACGCGCGCGATGGACGTCTTCCGGCGTCCGGTCCCCTGGAAATACGCTGCGGTCTTCATGCCGTGGCCCCCTCTTCGATGCTCATGTTCTGCGGCTGCTGCGCCGTGTGCGGGTGATCCGGTCCGCTGTAGACGTGGAGCTTGCGGATCATGCGGTCGCCGAGGCGGTTCTGCGGGAGCATCCCGCGCACCGCGCGGCGGATCACCTCTTCCGGCCGCCGCGACAGGAGACGCTCGAGCGTCTCGCTGCGGAATCCTCCCGGGTAGCCGGAGTGGCGCGCGTACTGCTTCTGCTGGAGCTTCTTGCCGGTCACGCGGACCTTCGAGGCGTTCACGACGATGACGGCGTCGCCGACGTCGAGGTGGTCGGTGAACGCGGTCTTGTGCTTGCCGCGGAGCGCGGACGCGATGCGCGTGGCGAGGCGGCCGAGCGTCGCGCCATCGGCATCGACGACCCACCACCGCCTGTCGATCTCGCCTGCCTTCACCGTGTACGTGCTCATGTCCTCACCTGTCGCTATTCATCGTCTTCGTCGCTCGTCTCGCTCGGTCGCCCGTCGTACCGCACCGCCACGAGGCAGAGCCCCGCGGCCGGCGCGTTCGGCCCCGCCCGGGACCGGTCCTTCGAGGCCACGATCCCGGCGATCCGTTCCACCGGAGTGTGGCCTGTCCCGACCCACAGAAGGGTACCGACGATCGCCCGGACCATCCCGCGGAGGAACCCGTTCGCCTCGATCTCGAAGCGAAGGAGCGTCCCCTCGCGCTTCCACGCCGCCAGCCGCACCTCGCGCTCGGTGCGCCCCTGTGGCGCGCCGGTCGCGAACGCCGCGAAGTCGTGGCGTCCGACCATCATCCGCGCCGCGCGCTCCATCGCCTCTCGGTCGAGCGCCTGGGGCACCCAGTGCTCCCGATGCCGCTCGAGCGGCTCGCGATGCGCGCCGGCGCGGATCCGGTACTCGTATGCGCGACCCGTCGCCGAGAACCGCGCGTGGAAGTCGTCGCTCGCCTCCTCGACGTCCCGGATCGCGATGTCCTGCGGAAGGAGGGCGTTGACCCCCCTTCGGATGCTCGGTCGGTCCAGCTGCGTGCCGGTCCGGAAGCTGATGACCTGTCCCGTCGCGTGGACCCCCGCGTCGGTCCGTCCCGCCAGGACGATCCGGACGGCCTCGCCGCAGATCGTCCCGAGCGCGCGCTCCAGCTCCCCTTGCACGGTCGGCGCGTTCGCCTGCACCTGGGCCCCGGCGTACCGGGTCCCGTCGTAGGCGACCTGCGCTTTCCAGTTCTTGCTAGGCAGGTGTCCCCTTTTCCTTGGAAGTCTTCGCTGGCTCCTTGCCCGCCTTCGCGGCCGTTGTGCTCTGGGCCTTCTTCCGTCCTCGCGCAAAAGGCAGGCGGCGACGCGGCTTCTCTTCCGCCTCGGCCGCTTCCTTCGTCTTGCGCTCCTCGTCGACGCTCGGCACGAGCTCGAGCTGCACGACGGGCGCGGCGTCACCGACGCGGTGGCCGATGCGCGTCATGCGCAGGTAGCCCGAGCGGCGGCCGGGGTAGCGCTGCGGGAAGTCCGTGAAGACCTTCTCGACGAGCTCGGGCTCAGGCAGCCACGCGATCGCCTTGCGCCGCGCGGCCAGGGAGCCGTCCTTGCCCAGATTCATCATCCGGTCGACGAAGCGGCGGATCTCCTTCGCCTTCGCCTCGGTCGTCTTGACGCGCTCGTAGCGCAGGACGGAGACGGTGAGGTTGCGGAGCATGCCAACACGCTGATCCGTCGTGCGCCCGAACTTCCGCTCGTGGGTCTGGTGCGGCATCTACTCTTCCTCGAGCGTCCCGCGGCCGGTCGCGACGCGCTCGTCGGCGTCGCCCGGGCGGTTTCCTTCGTCGGCCTCGTCGCCCAGGTCCCCGAGCTCGGTCGGCTGCTCCGTTTCGCCGATGTCGACGAGCTCGTCCTCCTCGCCCGTGCGCTCGGGCATCTCGATGAGCCCGCGCGCCGCGAGGCGCTCCTTGATCTCGTCGAGCGACTTCTTGCCGAAGTTGCGCATGCGCAGGAGCTCCTCGTCGGGGGTCTGGAGGAGCTGCCCGACCTTCGTGATGCCGTGGCGCTTCAGCGAGTTGAACGCGCGCTGCGGCAGGTCGAGGTCCTCGATGGGCATGTCGGCGACGGCCGGCGGCAGCGCCTCGCCGTCCTGCCGCGCCGGCTGCGCGAGCGCGGCCTGCGACCGCGTGAGCCCGGCGAACAGCGTGAACTGCTGCACTAGGACCTGGGCGCCCTGCGCGACCGCCTCGTCGGGGGGCGTCGTGCCGTCGGTCCAGACCTCGATCAGCAGCTTGTCGTAGTCGGTGACCTGGCCGACCCGGGTGTTCTCGACGGTGAAGTTGACCTTCTTGACCGGGCCGAAGAG
>JACPEQ010000040.1 GCA_016183435.1 Chloroflexota bacterium | reverse complement strand
TCGGCGAGCTCCTTCCACATGGCCTCGTACTTCGGCTCCCCAGTGCCGAGCACCGCGATCTGCGCGCCCGTGCGGAGGAGCTCCGGCGCGACCGGCGTGAGGATGTCGATGCCCTTCTGCTCGACGAGGCGGCCGATGACGCCGAAGAGCGGGATGCCTGTGCCGACCGCGAGGCCGAGCTCCTTCTGCAGCGCGGCCTTGTCCTGCGCCTTGCCGCGCATGTCGCGGATCGAGTAGCGCGCGGGGATGTGCCTGTCCGTCGCGGGGTCGAACGCCTCGACGTCGATCCCGTTCACGATCCCCCACAGGTCGTCGCGGCGCGTCGCGAGGAGGTCCTGCAATCCGGCGCCGAACTCTTCCGTGAGGATCTCCTGCGCGTAGCGCTCGCTCACGGTGCTGACGATGTCGGCGGATGCGATGGCCCGCGCCATCGGGTTCAGCTGCCGCGGCCCCTCCACCTTCAGACGGCGCTTCGGCAGGCCGACGAGATCGAGCACATCGGCACCGCTGTGACCCTGGTACGCGAGGTTGTGGATCGTGAACACGGTGGCCGCTTGCCGCAGCCTGCGGCGGTACGGACCGGCGACCATCGGCACGAGCAGCGCGGCGTGCCAGTCGTGCGCGTGCACCACGTCGGGGCGGATGCGCGACCCCGCCAGGTCCTCCGCGACCGCGCGTGCGAAGAGCGCGTAGCGCTTCGCGTCGTCGCGCGCGCCGTAGACCCTGTCGCGGCAGATCCGCAGGCTCTTCACGAACACCACGCGGACGCCGTCGCGGGTCACGCGCGGGTACGAGACGCGCACGTGCGACCGGCCGTACCGGACGGAACGCACCTCTCCGTCGGGCGGTATCCCGTACTTGGCAGCGTCGATGGTGCCGTGGAAGGGCAGGTACACGGAGACGTCATGCCCGAGAGCGGCCAGGGCCTGCGGCAACGACCCCGCAACGTCCGCGAGGCCGCCCACCTTGGCATACGGAGCGACCTCAGCGGCCGCGAAGACGATCCTCACCCCGGCGCGCATCGTACCGACTTGTGAGAGCTCTGTGATCGCATGGCCGAGCGCGTATCAAGGGTCGAGACCCCGGCGTTATGCCTGCCGAAGACACCGTACCCCGGGCGTGGGTCGGAAGAAGAAGGAGCGAAGCAGATGTTCGGGATCACGAAGCTGGCGACCGTGGCGGTCGCCGTCGTTCTCGGCCTGGCGGTGACCGGGGCCGCGGCCCGCGCCGCGTTCCAGCCGCCGGCGGAGACGGCGATCGTCTCGGCGACGGACACAGGCGTCGCGGCGAGCCTCCAAGCGGAGCGGGAGGATGGCGGCGGCCTCAGGGCGATCCTCGAGAAGCTCGTCCAGAAGGGCGCGATCACGCAGGCGCAGGCGGACGCGATCCTCGCCGCGCTGAAGGAGGCCGCGCAGGAGAAGAAGAAGGACCGTGACGGGGGCCGCGAGGCGGCCGAGATCGTCAAGCGGGTCTTCGGGAACATGATGCGGCTGTCGGTCGAGTACGTCGGCCTGCCGCAGCAGGCGGTCGCGGGACAGCTGAAGGCCGGCAAGAGCCTCGGCGAGATCGCGAACGACCAGCCTGGGAAGAGCCGCGAGGGCCTCATCGCGTACCTCGAGGCCAAGATCACGGCGCAGCTCGACAAGGCGGTCGCCGATGGCAAGATCACCCAGGCGCGCGCGGACGAGGTCAAGTCGCATCTCAGCGAGCGCGTGACGAGGTTCGTCGACCACAAGTACGAGCGGAAGCCCGCGCCGGCGAAGCAGCGCAAGCCCACCACCTAGTACCTCAGGACCCCTACCCCTCCGCGGATGCCGGGCCTCGGCCCGGCATCCGCGTTGCGAGCAGGCGAGCGATGGCCGTAACGGCCGCAGCCAGAGAGCCGTTCACTCAGCGGCGGACCAGGCATGGCGGGAGGGAGCGACCATGGCGGAGCCGTTCATCCGTTCGATCGGCGCTGCGCTGGGTGCTATGTTCGGCGCGCCCGACGGGGCAGTCGCCGGCCCTCGTGGAAGGGTGGAGCTCGCCGTGGACCGTGTCCTCGACCAGCGGTACCGCATCGTCGAGCCGATCGGAGTGGGTGGGTCGTCGCAGGTCTATCTGGCCTACGACGAGTCGCTGCGGCGCGATGTCGCCGTCAAGGTCCTCGACCCCCAGGCCGCGAGCGATCCGGGGCTGCGCAAGCTCTTCGTCCGCGAGGCGCAGGCGCTCGCGAAGCTCTCCCACCCCAACGTCGTCGGCGTGCACGACGTCGGCGAGGTCGACGGGCTGCCCTACATCGTCATGGAGCATCTCCCCGGGCTGTCGCTGAAGCAGCGGATCGAGCGCGACGGGCCGCTGTCGGTCGCGGAGGCGGTACGCCTGGCGACGGAGATCGCGAACGGCCTGTCGTTCGCGCACTCGCGGGGGATCGTCCACGCCGACATGAAGCCATCGAACATCCTGCTCACCGACGACGGACGCGCGAAGATCGCCGACTTCGGGATCGCGCGCATGCCGCAGGAGGACGCGTCGACGCCGCAGCTCTTCGCGACGGCCATGTACGTCGCGCCGGAGCGCGTCGAGGGGAAGCCGCTGTCCCCGCAGAGCGACATCTACGGTCTCGGCCTCGTCCTGTACGAGATGCTCGTCGGCCGACCCCCCTTCACCAGCGCGAACCCGTCCGTCCTGCTGCGCGACCACGTCGTGCGCCAGCCCGTCCCGCCAAGCCACCTGCGGCAGTCGCTGCCGCGCGAGCTCGACTCCGTCGTCATGAAGTGCCTCGCCAAGGACCCGGGACTGCGGTACGTGCGCGCGAGCGACGTCGCGAAGGCCCTCGCCTCGCTCGAGAACGTCGGCTCCGCGCTGGCGACGACACGCGTCGCCGTCATGACCGAGCCGCTCCAGGGGATCGTCCCGCGCGGCGCGGACAGCCCCGTCGTCGCGTTCCTGCAGGCGTACGGGTCGCCGATCCGCCGCGCGTTCTTCGCCGTCCTCGCGGGCGCGCCGGTCTTCGGGCTCATGACGCTGGCGGGCTTCGAGCTCGTGCCCGCGCTCGCCCTGGCCGCGCTCGTCGCCATCGTCGGGGGGGCCGGCCAGCTCGGTACCGCGATCTCCATCGCCTGGATCGTCGAGACGGCGTGCATCTTCCTCTTCGTCCCCGGTCTCGCGGTGCTGTTCGCGTTCATGGGCCTGTGGATCTGGCTTCGTGACGTCCCGCCGGAGCGCACGGCGATCGCGCTCGCGATGCCGGTCATCGGGCCGATCGGTCTCGGGCCGGCGTTCGTGCTCGCGTCCGCCGCGATCCACGGTCTCGGCGGCGTCGTCAGCGTGGGCTGGGGCGCGATCCTCACCGTGCTGTTCGCGGTCTCCGCGGGGAAGCAGACGCTCGGGGCGTTCGTGCAGACAGGCATCGCGCTGGAGCCGACGTCGCTGTTCGACACGGCGCGCGCCCTCGAGACGAAGGCCGCATTCCTCTACCTCCTCCGGCCGGGCGCGGTCGAGGACCGCTTCGGCCCGCTCCGCGAGGTCTTCGATCCCGACACGATCGTCACGCAGATGGGCACGGTCGTCTCGCGCACCAGCGCGGCCGACGTCGCGGCGCTCGCGACGGTGATCGCCTGGATCGTCGCCGCGCTCGTGGTCTGGACCGTGACCCGCCTGCTGCGCAGCCTCTTCGACACCTTCGTGCCGCGTCGCTGGTTCGCGCTGTACGTGTTCGCGACCGCGGTCGGCGTCTCGGCCGGCGCGGCCGTGCTCTACATGACCTACGTCACGTGGGCGCCGCTCGCGCTGTCGCCCGGCCGGCCCGCGGCCTCGCTCCTGCTCGTGTCGGCCGCGGTCGGCGCGGTGATCGCGCTCGCGCTCGGCGTCGTGATCAGCGCGACCGAGCACCCCGAGCCCGAGGAGGACGTCCCGCCGCCCGTGACGATGCCGATCTCGGTCCGCTGATCGCGGCCGCACACGGGTGCGGCGAGCGCAGCAAGTAGCCTGCGAGCGTGTCCGTGGTCGTATCCGCGGTGCTCGTCCCCGTGTACCGCGACCGCGCGGGCGAGCTCCATGTCGTGCTGGTCGTGCGCGGCGAGCACGGCCGTCACGGCGGGCAGATCGCGTTCCCCGGCGGGATCCGCTCGCCGGGTGACGCGGATCTCCGTGAGACCGCCCTGCGCGAGGCCGAGGAGGAGATCGGCCTCGAGCGGGGCGCGGTCGAGATGCTCGCGACGCTGCCCGAGGTGAACACGTCGACCGGCTACCTCGTCACGCCCTTCCTCGGGCGCCTGATCGCCGAGCCGCCGGCGTGGCGGCGGCAGGAGCGGGAGATCGCCGAGGTCCTCAGCGTCGCGGTCGCCGACCTCGCGCGCGCCGATCTCCGCGGCGAAGAGACGTGGGAGCTGCCGGGAGGCCCCCGTCGCGTCCGGTTCGTTCGCCTCGGGCCACACAAGCTGTGGGGCGCGACGTATCGCATCCTCGACCCGTTGATCCCGCGCCTGCTCGCGGGCGAGTGGTCGATCTGAAGACGCTCCGCGCGGGTCCCGGCCACGGCCCCGCTGCGACCGCGGGGCCGTGGCCGCGCGCGAAGAGAGGGAGGGTTTGACCGGCTAGAGCTGGCCCTCGTCGAGCAGCTGCGCGAGCTGCCCCGCGTACTCGGACAGGATCGCCTCGACCGACGCGACGGCGTCATCCGGATAGGCGGAATGACGCTCGTCCTGGATCCGGACCGTGCCGACGCGGCGCCCGGCCTGGACGATCGACCGCTCGAGCGTCGCGGGGACGGACGGTCGCATCCAGTCGTGCCGCGGATCGGAGTAGAGCGCCTCGCCGGGCCGCAGCGTGATCACGAGCGGCGTCGGATGTCGGTCGAGCTCGATGCGGAAGAGGGTCAGGCCGACCCCGCGTCGCAGCTCCTCGCAGAGCTCCTCGCAGGCCTGTACCAGGCGGGCGCCGAGCGCGGTCGCCATGTCTCGCTCCGTTCGCCTACGGGGTTAGCTGTCGGGCTAGGGCCGGAGTTGCCCCGGACGTTCGTCCTTCGCCCCGTGCGGTCGGTTCCCCCGTTCCCCGGGCCATTCGGGGATTCGGCATCTTGGCCGTTCGCCGGATCGCCGGCACCCGTGACCATAGATCGGGCAGCCCCAGGTGGCAATGGCCGAGGGTCCCTCGCGGTGCCGCCTCAGCGAGGGGTGCTCATCCCTCGGACCGCACGGTGAACGCCGCGGATGCCCCCAGGACGATGTAGACGACACCCGCAAGGCGCGTGCGCATCCGCTCGAAGAGCGAGCTCGTACGCAGCCGGTACGCCGCGGCCGAGGCTGAGAGCGCGTAGCCGGTGTCCGTGAGGAGTCCGAGCGCCACGAAGAGTGCGCCGAGCGCGAGGATCTGGAGCGTGATCGCGCCGCGAGCCGGATCGACGAACTGGGGCAGGAACGCGAGGAAGAACAGCGCCGTCTTGGGATTGAGCGCGTTCACGACGACCGCGTCGGCGAAGATGCGGCGGAAGTGCCGGCGCGGCCGCATCGGCATCGCGCCGTCCGCGGACCGGGAGAGCAGGGTCCGCACGCCGACGACGATGAGGTACCCGGCGCCGAGGTACTTGACCGCCTCGAAGGCGACGGCTGAGGACAGCAGGAGACCCGAGAGGCCGAGCGTCGCGGCGATGATGTGCACGGACGTGCCGACGTGGATCCCGGCGACCGAGACGAGCCCCGCGGCACTCCCTGGTCGATGCTCCGCGTCACGATGTAGGTCACGGCGGGGCCGGGGATCAGCAGGAGCGCGACCGCCGCGACCGAGAAGAGACCGGCCGTCTCGAGCGAGGGCATCCGGTCACGATATCCGCAGAAGCACGAACGCCGCGCGTTCAGCGCGGCGTTCGCTCGCTCACTGAGCGGGTGACGAGAATCGAACTCGTACTCCGAAGTTGGGGACCTCGTTTGCTACCACTACAACACACCCGCGAAGGACCGGATTGTACGGTAGAGCCCACCCCGTGGCGGTCACCCCGCGACGGCGACCCTGTCCTTCTTCCGCTGACCCGCGAGGCGGTCCCGGTCGTGCTTCGTGAGCACGCGCTTGCGGATCCGGTAGGTCAGCGGCGTCACCTCGAGCAGCTCGTCGTCCGCGAGGAACTCGATGGCGTCGTCGAGCGACAGGTCGCGCATGCCCTCGAGGCGGACGGTGATCTCGGACGTCGAGCTGCGCATGTTCGTCAGATGCCGCTTGCGCGCGACGTTGACCTCGAGGTCGCGCTCGCGGATGTGCTCCCCCACGACCATGCCCTCGTAGACCTCGGTGCCGGGACCGATGAACAGCGTGCCGCGCTCCTGGGCCTGCGTCAGCCCGAACGTCGTCGTCTCGCCGTCCTCGAAGGCGATGAGCGAGCCGAACGTGCGCGCCGCGATCGGCCCGGCGAACGGGCCGTACTCGGCGAACAGCGTGTTCATGACGCCCTCGCCGCGGGTGTTGGTGAGGAACGACTTGCGGAACCCGAGCAGCCCGCGCGTCGGGATGCGGTACACGGCGTGGACCATCCCGTCCTCGCGGTACTTCATGTCCTGCAGGATCCCGCGCCGCTGGCCGGCGAGCTCGACGACCCTGCCGAGCGCCTCCTGCGAGACCTCGACCTCGAGCTGCTCGTACGGCTCGAGGCGCTCGCCGCCGACGTGCTTGAAGATCACCTCGGGCCGCGAGACCTGCAGCTCGTACCCCTCACGCCGCATCGTCTCGATGAGGATCGCGAGGTGCAGCTCGCCGCGCCCGCTCACGACGAAGGAATCGGGCGAGTCGCCGTCGGCCACGCGCAGCGCGACATCGCGCTCGAGCTCGGCGTACAGCCGCTCGCGGATCTTGCGTCCGGTCACGTGCGTGCCCTCGCGGCCGGCGAAGGGGCCCGTGTTCGCGCCGAACGTCATGCGCACCGTCGGCTCCTCGACGCGGATCGGCGGGAGCGGCCGCGGGTCCGCCGCGTCGGCGATCGTGTCGCCGATCCCCGCGTCGGCGACGCCGGCCACCGCGACGATGTCGCCGGCCTGTGCCTCCTCCACCTCGGCGCGCCCGAGGCCCTGGAACGTGAACAGCTGCGTCACCTTCGACGTCGACATGGCGCCGCTGTGGTCGATGCGCGCGACCGACTGACCGCGCCGCAGGGTCCCGCCGTGGAGACGGCCGACCGCGATGCGGCCCTTGTAGTCGTCGTACGAGGTCGTCGTCACGAGCAGCTGCGCCGGAGCGGTCGCGTCGACGTCGGGCGGCGGGATCTCCGAGACGATCGCGTCGAACAGCGGCTCGAGCGACGTCCCGACGTGGCGGTGGTCGGTGCCGGCGGCCCCGGTGAGCGCGTTCGTGTACACGGTCTCGAACTCGGCCTGCTCCTCGGTCGCGCCGAGGTCGAGGAACAGGTCGAACGTCTCGTTCAGCACGTGGTTCGGGCGGGCCTGCGGCCGGTCGATCTTGTTGATGACGACGATGGCGCGGTGGCCACGGCGCAACGCCTGCCGCAGGACGAACTTCGTCTGCGGCATCGGCCCGTCGACCGCGTCGACCAGGAGCAGCACGCCGTCGACCATGTTCATCACGCGCTCGACCTCGCCGCCGAAGTCGGCGTGCCCCGGCGTGTCGACGATGTTGATCTTCGTCCCGCGGTACGTGACCGCGATGTTCTTCGCCATGATCGTGATCCCGCGCTCGCGCTCCAGGGCGTTCGAGTCGAGCAGCCGCTCGGCCATCTGCTGGTCGTCGCGGAAGATGTGGCTCTGCCGGATCATGGCGTCCACGAGCGTGGTCTTCCCGTGGTCGACGTGGGCGATGATCGCGATGTTCCGGACGTCGTTCCGCCGCATCAGTTCGCCTCGCCCGAGGCCGCGGCGCGCTCGCGCTTCGCGGCGCGCCGCTCCTCGAACCGCTTCGCGGACGCATCGAGCTTCGCGAGGAAATGCGAAAGCCGCTCCCGCGCCTGCTCGCCCTCCGCGTCGAGGCCGGTCCGCTCGAACACCCTCCAGTAGCGCAGCAGCGGCCACAGGATGTCGTCGTGATGGATGCGCAGGTCGTAGATCCCGGCATCGGCCATCTGCGCCGCCTTCCGCGTGAAGCCCGCGATGCCGTGCCCGGGCATCGCGAAGGTGAGGACCTCGTCGGTGATCGCCTTCATCGCCGCGGACGGGTCGACGTCGAAGACCGCCTCGAGCGCTCCGCGGTAGAACACCATGTGCAGGTTCTCGTCGAGCGCGACGCGCGTCATGATGCGGTCGGCCACCGGATCCTTCGAGTACTTGCCGGTGTTCTGGTGCGACACGCGGGTCGCGAGCTCCTGGAACGACGTGTACGCGAGCCCGCGGACGACGTCCGCGTCGTGCTCGTAGCCCAGCAGGGTCGTCTGCATCCGCCCGCGCTCGAGCGCGACCGGATCGATGTTGCGCGTCACCACGAGGTAGTCGCGCATGACGATGGCGTGGCGACCCTCCTCGGCCGTCCACCGGTTCACCCACTCTTTCCACGCGCCGTCCCCGTGATGGAACATCCGGTAGATCAGCCGGTGGTACGAGGGCAGGTTGTCCTCGGTCAGCAGGTTCACCTCGAAGGCGGTCTGCGCCACGCCGGTCAACCGCGGCTGGTCGGGCGTCCAGGGCTCCTTGTCGTAGTCCCGGCCGAGGCTGTACGGGACGTAGTCGTGCGGGAACCACTCCTTCGCGGCGGCGAGATGGCGCTCGAGGAGCCGCGCGATCGCGGGCTCGATCTCCGCCAGGAGGGACCCGTCGGCCAGCTGCTCAGCGGTCAGCGGGATACGCAGGAGGTCTGCCGACGTGGGATCCACTTGTCGATCGTACGGCCTGGATCACGACGATGTGCGGGCTGAACAGCGTCGGATCCCCCGCTAGCCTGCTGACATCCTGAACGATCCTGCCCTGACCTACCGCGCCCTGTTCCGGCTCGACCGCTTCGTGCATCTCGTCGGAGGGATGCTCCTGGGGCGCGTCGCGTCGCAGATGGTGTCGCTCGTCCTCGTCCTCTTGATCCTCGAACGCTACGGATCGCCCACGCTCGCCGGCGTCGCGACGTTCCTCTCGCTCACGCCCGGGCTCGTCGTGAGCCCCATCGCGGGCACGCTGCTCGACCGGTACGGCCGCCGCCGCCTCATCGTCCTCGACTACCTCGTCGCCATGCTCGGCCTGCTGCTGCTCGCCGGTCTCTCGCTCGCGAACGCGCTCCCGGTCCCGCTGCTCCTGCTCATCGTCGCGGTCCAGTCCCTGACCTTCCCGCTCTCGACCGTCGGCATGCGGACGCTGTTCCCGCTCGTGGTGCCGCGGCCGCTCTGGGAGCGCGCGAACGCGATCGACAGCAACGGCTACGCGGTGAGCTCCATCCTCGGACCGGCCGCGGCCGGCGCGGTCGTCGCCGCGTTCCACGGCGAGGGTGGCCTCGTCGCGGCGGCGCTCGTCTTCGCGGCGGGCGCGGTCGTCACGGCCGGCGCACCCGACGTCGACGTGCGCGAGGTCGAGCACGGCCCGGTCCTCCGCGCCGCGTGGGACGGGGTCGTGCACGTTGCGCGGCACCCGACGCTCCGCGCCCTCGCGGTCGGCGTGTCCGTGGGCAACCTGGCGAGCGGGATCCTCGTCATCGCGATCCCGGTGATCGTGCTGCAGCGCCTGCACGGCTCGGCGGCGCTGGTCGGCCAGCTCTTCGCGGCGGAAGGGGTCGTGGCGTTCATCTCGATCTTGCTCATCGGCCGCATCTCGACCGAGGGCCGTGAACGCTGGTTCATGATCGCCGCGGTCCTGCTGAGCGCCGCCGCCGTCCTCCCGCTCCTCGCGCGCCTGGAGCTCGCCTTCGTGATCCTCGCGCTGCTCGTCCGGGGCGTGACCGCCGGCCTCTACGACGTGCCGATGTTCACGCTGCGTCAGCGCCGCACCGATCCGGCCTGGCTCGGACGAGCGTTCGCGGTGTCGATGTCGCTGAACTTCATCGGCTTTCCGATCGGCTCGGCGATGGGCGGTGTGCTCGCGGCCGCCAGCCTCGAGCTCGCCCTCGTCGCGATCGTCGTGTTCTCGCTCGCCGCTGCCGCTTCCCTGCATGCGCTCCTGCCCCGGTCCTGATCCGCGGCGGGCGAGCGCGCCCACAGGGCCGCACGGACGACCTCGTTCAGGGCATCGAGCGGGTCCTCACGGTCACCGACGAGAGGGTCGCCGCGATGGAGCGGACGCGGTGGCGCGACGCAGCTCGCCGAACAGATGCGTGAACGCGTCCATCTGATAGGACGCCGTCCGGCCGCTCGGGTTCGGCAGCACCCAGACCGTGGTGGATCCGATCGTCTCTTGCTGTGGGCCGACGCGGGTATTCGGACGCCCGAATGCGATCCGGTATGCCCCGAGGCCGAGCACCGCGAGCGCCCGCGGGCGATACAGCAGCACCCTGCGCTCGAGCGCTCGCGCCCCACGGCGCAGCTCGTCGAGCGTCAGCTCCTCGGCAACGCGCGTCGCCTTGTTGACGACGTTCGTGACGCCGAGGCCGAGATCGAGGAGCGCGCGCTCCTCGAACGGCGACAGCACGCGATCGGTGAAGCCGGACGCGTGCAGCACGGTCCAGAAGCGGTTCCCGGGCCGGCCGAAGTGGTGGCCGATCGCGGCCGTGTAGAGGCCGGGGTTGATCCCGCAGAACAGGACGCGCAGGTCCGGCGCGATGACGTCGCGGACGCGCTTGCCGTAGGCCGCCTCGAGCTGCTCGCGCGTCGGCCGCCAGGGTGCCGCTACGCGAGCCACGTCCGGTACGCGCTGAGATGCCTGCGCTGCGAGCGTTCGGTCGGATCGGCTGGGGTGATCACCAGATCGTCGGACGCTCGGCCTGAGGTCGGGTCATCGCGCTCCCCGCGCCGCAGCCGAACGCCGCGTGGAACTCGGGCATGTTCGAGAGCGGGCCGAGCACGCGATATGTCGCGGGCGAGTGCGGGTCGATGTTCAGGCGGACGCGCAGCGCCTCGTCGCGGATCTTGTTCCGCCAGCTCTGCGCGAGCCCGAGGAAGAAGCGCTGCTCGGCCGTGAAGCCGTCGACGGGTGCGGGGCGGCCCTTGCGCTCGATCATCCGCTGGAACGCCGCCCACGCGATCTTGATGCCGCCGATGTCGCCGATGTTCTCGCCGAGCGTGAGCTTCCCGTTGATCCGCTGACCGGGGAGGGGCTCGTACGCCTCGTACTGCTTCACGATGAGGTCCGTACGCGTCTCGTATGCAGCGCGGTCGTCCTTCGTCCACCACTCCTTGAGGTCCCCGTTCCAGTCATAACGACTGCCCGCGTCGTCGAACCCGTGGCTCATCTCGTGGCCGATGACCATGCCGATCGCGCCGTAGTTCACGGCGTCGTCGGCCTCCGCGTCGAAGAAGGGCGGCTGCAGGATCCCCGCGGGGAACACGATCTCGTTCATGAGCGGGTTGTAGTAGGCGTTCACCGTCTGCGGGCTCATGAACCACTCGGTGCGATCGACCGGCTTCCCGAGCTTCGCGAGGTCACGGTCCGTGTGCCACTCGTTCGCGCGCAGGACGTTGCGCGCGAACGGCGAGCGGTCGACGGCGAGCGCGGAGTGGTCGCGCCACCGGTCCGGGTACGCCATCTTCACGGCGAAGGCGTCGAGCTTCCGGAGCGCCTGTGCCCTCGTCTGCTCGCCCATCCATCCGAGGCCGCCGATCCGGTCGCGCAGCGCGCTGCGGAGGTCGTCCACGAGCTCCAGGACGCGCCGCTTCGCCTCCGGCGAGAACGCCTTGCGCACGTACAACTGGCCGAGCTCCTCGCCCATGTGCTGGTCCATCGACTCGAGGACGCGCTTCCAGCGCGGCTTCTGCTGCGGCACCCCCTGCAGCACACGCGAGTTGAAGTCGAACGACTCCGCCTCGAACGCCTTCGGCAGGGACGCCGCGGCGCTCCGGACGACGTGCCACCGCAGATAGGTGCGCAGCTGCTCCAGCGGGACGTCCGCGATGGCCTTCGCGAGCTCCGCGAAGAACGCGGGCTGGCGCACGTTCAGGTCGCCCGCCGGCGCGCGCAGCGTCCCGAGGTACCCGGACCAGTCGAGGCCCGGCGCCCGCTCGGCGAGCTGCACGACGGTCATCTTGTTGTACGTCTTGTACGGGTCGCGCTGATCGACGCGCGTCATGGACGCGAGCGCCAGCCGCGTCTCGAGCGTGAGCACCGTCCCCGCCGCGTAGCGGGCGGCGTCGGCGTCGTCGCCGAGCAGCCCGGAGATGCGCGCCACGTGCGCGACGTACTTCAGGCGGATCTCGCGCGACCGCTCGTCGTCCTTGAGGTAATAGTCGCGGTCGGGCATGCCCAGCCCGCCCTGCTGGAGCCAGACGACGTTCCGCGTGCTGTCGCCCGGGTCCTGCCGGACGAAGACGAGGAATCCGGGGAAGAGGCGCTCGCGGTGCAGCTTCGCGAGCAGCTCGGGCAGGCCGCCGCGGTCGGTCAGGCCCGCGACGAGATCGAGCTCGGGTCGGATCGCGTCGATCCCGGCCGCCTCGATGGCCGCCTCGTCCATCCCGGTCGTCCAGTAGTCAGCGACCTTCTGCTCGACGGAGCCCTGCGCCGCGCGGTCGCGCGTCGCCTCCTCCGCGCAGCGCTTCAGGACGTCCAGGTTGCGGTCGCGGATCTCGCTGAAGCCGCCCCACACGGGCTCCTCGGCGGGGATCTCGGTCCGCTGGACCCACGTGCCGTTGGCGAAGCGGAAGAAGTCGTCGCACGGGCGCGCGGAGGTGTCCATGTGGGAGAGATCGATGCCGCGCATCAGCGGTCCTGCCTTTCGTCTGGGGGTCACCGATACGCTACCCCGCGCGTGGACGCTCTCGCTGATCCGCCGTGGTGGGCCGTCACGCTCGCGGCCGCCGTCCTCGTCTACGCCGCCATCGTGGCCGTGCTCATCCTCTTCGGCCGCCGGCTGCTCGCGCGCGAGCTCGCGACGTTGGTCCCGAATCTCGTCCGGCTGTTCCGGGGCCTGCTCGGCGACCCTCGGGTCCCCTTGCGCGCGAAGGCCGTGCTGCTGGTGGGCATCGTCTGGATCGCGTCTCCCATCGACCTCATCCCGGAGTTCGTACCCATCGCCGGACCGCTCGACGACGCGATCGTCGCCGCGCTCGTCCTCGCGTACGTGTCGCGCGCGGTCGGTCGCGACGTCGTCCGCGAGCACTGGCACGGCGATCCGACGACCCTGGCCCGTCTGCTGCGGCTGGCCTGAGACGCGATGAAGAGCGTGCTGTTCCTGTGCGTCGGCAACAGCTGCCGGTCACAGATGGCCGAAGGCCTGCTGCGGCACCTCGGCGGCGACCGCTTCGAGGTGCACAGCGCCGGGATCGTCGAGAGCCACCTGCGGCAGGAGACCATCGACTCGATGCGCGAGATCGGCATCGACATCGCGCGGCAGTTCAGCAAGAAGGCCGACGTCTACGAGGGGCGGAAGTTCGACATCGTGGTCACGACGTGCGACGAGGCGAAGGAGGCCTGCCCGCTCTTCCCAGGGGCCGGCCGCACGATCCACTGGAGCATCCCGGATCCGGTCGGCAAGGGTCCGGCCGCGTACCGGGCGGCGCGCGATCGGCTCACGGAGCTGATCGAGACGGAGCTACTTCCCGGCTAGGTACCCAAAGAAGAGCGCTTCGGCCACACAGCTCTTCTCGAGGTCGCCGAGGGAGACGCTCTCGTCCTCCGAATGCGCGTTCGACGTCGGGTCGCCGGCGCCCGTGAGCAGGATGGTGGCCGTCGGGAAAGCGCGCTTGAAGTCGAAGACGAACGGGATCGTCCCGCCGATCCCCATCATCACCGCGTCGCGGCCCCAGGCCTCGCGCATCGCGCGCCGCATCGCGGGATACGCCGGGCCGCTCGCGTCGACGGTGTACGGCTTCCCGCTCCCGCGCGGCGTCAGCGTGACCTCGGCGCCCCAGGGGACGCTCGCGCGCAGGTGCTCGGTGAGGGCCTGCATCGCCGCGTCCGCGTCCTGGCCCGGCGGGATGCGCATGCTCACGCGCGCCTTCGCCGAGGGCACGAGCTGGTTCGTCGACCCTTCGATCCGCGGGGCGTCGATGCCGAGGATGCTGACGGAGGCCTTCGTCCACATGCGCTCCGTGATGCCGCCGTCGCCGATGAGCCGCACGCTCTCGCGCATCCCGACCTGCTTCCGCAGCTCGTCCTCGGTGAGGTCGAGCGGGTCGGCCGGGCCGCTCACGAGCCCGGGCACCGCGACGCTGCCGCGGTCGTCGTGCAGCTTCGCGAGCGTCTTCGCCAGGACCGTGAGCGCATCGGGCACCGGCCCGCCGAACTCGCCGCTGTGCACGGCGTGGTCGAGCGTGCGCACCTCGACGTCGCACGCGACGATGCCGCGCAGCGAGACCGTCAGGCCCGGCTGCCCCTCGCGCCACATGCCGGAGTCGGCGAGGACGACGGCGTCGGCGGCGAGCTCCGTTCCGTACCGCTCGAGGAAGGCGCCGAGGTTCGGCGAGCCCCACTCCTCCTCGCCCTCGGCGAAGACGACCACGCCGACGGGCGGCTTCCCGCCCCAGGCACGCACGGCCGCGGCGTGGATGACGACGCCGCACTTGTCGTCGGAGGTCCCGCGGCCGAAGAGACGCTCGCCCCTTTGGACCGGCTCGAACGGCTCCGAGTGCCACAGCTCGCGCGGCCCGGTGGGCTGCACGTCGTGGTGCGCATATAGAAGGACGGTGGGCGCCCCTGGCGGCGCGGGCACCCGGCCGAGGACGGCCGGCGGCGCGCCCTCCACCTCGAGGAGCTTCGCCTCCATGCCGGCGGCCTTCAGGATCCGGACCGTTCCCTCGGCTGAGCGCCGCAGGTGCTGCGGATCGTGCCCCGGGTGGCTCACCGACGGGATCCGCACGAGCCCCTCGAGCTCCGACCGAATGCGGCCGAAGTCGGCGTGGACCCGCTCCACGAGGGCTGCCCGATCCATCGTCGTCGGCCACCCTACCGACTTTGAAAGTGGCCTGCCCGTGGTCTCACGCCGAGGGGCTCCGACGTCACCCGGCCGATGATCCGTTCGGTCCTACCGCCCGCGACGGGGCGCTCGTACGGTCGGCGCGATGGCGAACGACACGGTCACCAGCGCCGACCTCGAGCCGGAGACGGAGATCAGGGTCGATCCGGTGTGCGGCTTGGACGTGGACGTGGCGACGGCCCGCGACCGCGATCTCATGGTCGACTTCGCCGGGCGCACGTACGCCTTCTGCGGGCCGCACTGCCGCGATCGGTTCGTGGCGGACCCCGTC
>JACPEQ010000017.1 GCA_016183435.1 Chloroflexota bacterium | reverse complement strand
CGCCGGCTGGAACGTCATCAAGGTGCTGTGGGGCCGCGAGTGGGACGACCTGCTCGCGCGCGACGTCGAGGGCGTGCTCGTCAACAAGATGAACGAGTGGCTCGACGGCGACTCGCAGCGCATGGCCATCTCGGACGGCGCCACGATCCGCCGCGAATTCTTCGGAACGGACCAGCGCCTGCTGAAGCTGGTCGAGCACCTGTCCGACGCCGAGCTCTCCAAGCTTCGCCGCGGCGGCCACGACTACCGCAAGGTCTACGCGGCCTACTGGTCGGCGACGCGCCACACCGGCGCGCCGACGGTGATCCTGGCGCAGACGGTGCAGGGCTGGGCGCCGGGCCCCTCGGTCGCGGCGCGCAACGTGACGCACCAGGCCAAGAAGATGTCGGTCGAGGAGCTGAAGATCTTCCGCGACCGCCTGGAGCTGCCGATCGGGGACGGCGACCTCGAGGATCCGCCGTACTACCACCCCGGCATGGACGCGCCTGAGATCCGCTACATGCTCGAGCGCCGCGCCGCGCTCGGCGGCCCCGTGCCGAAGCGCGTCGTTCGCGCCGCGAAGCTCCCGCTGCCCGACCCCGCTGCCTTCGCCGAGTTCCCGAAGGGCTCCGGGCAGGCCGCGGCCTCGACGACGATGGCCTTCACGCGCCTGCTGCGGAACCTCACACGAGACAAGGGCATCGGGAAGCGCATCGTGCCGATCATCCCGGACGAGGCGCGCACATTCGGCATGGACCCGCTGTTCAAGGAGCTCGGCATCTACTCACCGCTCGGTCAGCGCTACACGCCGGTCGACGCCGAGACACTCCTTCCCTACCGCGAGGCCACCGACGGCCAGATGATCGAGGAGGGCATCACCGAGGCGGGCTCGATGGCCACGTTCACCGCGGCCGGCACGTCCTACGCGACCGTCGGCGAGGCCACCGTCCCCTTCTACGTCTTCTACTCGATGTTCGGCTTCCAGCGGACGATGGACCAGATCTGGGCCTTCGGCGACGCGCGCGGGCGCGGCTTCCTCATGGGCGCCACCGCCGGCCGCACGACGCTCAATGGCGAAGGGCTGCAGCACGAGGACGGGCACAGCCACCTGCTCGCCTCGGTCATCCCGAACGTCCGCGCGTACGACCCGGCCTTCGCCTACGAGACCGCGGTGATCGTCGAAGAGGGATTGCGGCGCATGCTCGAGGCCGGCGAGGACGTCTTCTACTACATCACCCTCTACAACGAGAACTACCCGATGCCGCGGATGCCCGAGGGCTCCCGGGACGGCATCCTGCGCGGCCTCTACCTCTTCAAGCGGGGCGCGGACGGGCGCCGCCGGGTGCAGCTCCTCGGGTCGGGTCCGATCCTGCTGCAGGCGCTGCGCGCCCAGGAGATCCTCCAGGACCGCTACGATGTCGCCGCCGACGTCTGGAGCGTTACGAGCTACCAGTTGCTTCGGAACGAGGCCCTGGAGTGCGAGCGGTGGAACCGGCTGCACCCCGACGAGCGGCCGCGGCGGCCGTTCGCGGCCGAGCAGCTCGGCGGCAAGGGTCCCATCGTGGCGGCCAGCGACTACATGAAGGTCATCCAGGACCAGATCGCCCGCTGGGCGGGCCAGCCGTACCTGCCGCTCGGGACGGACGGCTTCGGTCGTTCCGACACGCGCGAGGCCCTGCGCCGGCACTTCGAGGTCGACGCGGAGCACATCACCGTCGCGGCGCTCCACACCCTCGCCCAGTGCGAGCAGTTCTCGCCTGCCGACGTGGCCGCGGCCATCCGCGAGCAGGGCATCGACCCCGAGCGAGTCGACCCCAGGTACGCCTAGCGCGACCGTCCCCCGGGCGCGCAGACCGAGGCGCCGCAGCGATGAGGTCGAGCACCCGGGCTGAGCGAGGGGCTTCGCCCCGAGCGAAGTCGGAACAGGGTTCATCTCGCCAGGCGGGAAGCGTCACTTGACATGCGGTAAGACGGGACTTCTCATTGGTCGAACGCGCCAAGGAGGGAATGGACGTGGGGTTGCCGAGCCTGGATAGACGCAGCCTTCTCAAGTACGCATCGGTGAGCGGCCTCGCATCTCTCGCGACAGCGTGCCTTTCGCAGAACGCGCCGACGACCGCGACCGCCACGGCGTCCCCGGGGGTCGGAGCTCCCGCGCCCACGGTCGCCGCGCAGCAGCCACAGCAGACCGTCACCTGGAAGGTCCAGTCCGGATGGGCCGGGAACGACATCTTCCAGGAGCTCTTCATCGACTGGAAGAACATGGTCGAGGAGATGTCCGGCGGCCGGTTGAAGATCGACGCGCTGCCGGTGAACGCGGTCACGAACATCGCCGGTGCCATCGACGCGGTCCACGCCGGGACGCTCGACGGCGCGCACCACGTGCCGGCGTACTACTACGGCAAGGACCACGCGGTGAGCCTCATGGGCACCGGCCCGATGATGGGCATGAGCGGCCAGATGCTGCTCGCCTGGTACTACTACGGCGGCGGCCAGGCGCTGTACGAGAAGGTCGTGCAGCAGAAGCTGAAGCTGAACGTCGTGTCGCTCTTCCACATGCCCATGCAGAACCAGCCCCTGGGATGGTTCAAGAACGAGATCAAGGGCCCGGATGACTTCAAGGGGATGAAGTTCCGCACCGTCGGTCTCGCGACGGGCATCTACCAGGGCCTCGGCGCGAGCGTCGTGTCGGTCGCTGGCGCGGAGGTCGCCTCCGCCCTCGACCGCGGCACGATCGACGCCGCCGAGTTCAACAACACGACGTCCGACACCGTCTACGGCCTCCCGGACGCCCGGAAGATCCTCATGGCCCGGTCGTACCACCAGACGACGGAGATCCTCGAGATCACCCTGAACAAGACGAAGTACGACGCCATGCCCAAAGACCTGCAGGCGATCATGAAGTACGCGGCGTGGGCGGAGTCCGCGAACGGCGAGTGGAAGTTCATCGACAAGAACGCGAATGACTACCACAAGCTCATCGCCCGGGGCGTCAAGATCATCAAGACTCCGCAGTCGGTGCTCGACGCGCAGTTGAAGGTGTGGGACACCGTGAACGCCGCCGAGTCGAAGGACAACCCCGACTACGCGGCGATCATCAAGTCGCAGAAGGCGTGGGCCGAGAAGGTCTTCCCCTGGGCCGACGCGATCAACATCCCGACGCCGGACCCGGTGTCCTTCGCCGCAAGGCCGAAGTAGGAAGCGGACCAGCGCTCGTACGCAATATCGTGACGGGGTCCTCGGGCGACCGAGGACCCCGCCGTATGCCCAGCTCGGTGTGAGGAGTTGACAGGGTGCAGCGGTTCCTCCTAGGGATCGACCGGCTGAGCGCGTGGACGGGTAAGGCCGCTGCCTGGCTCGTCCTGCTGATGACGGTGCTCATCAGCTACGACGTGATCTTCCGCTATGTCTCCAAGCCCGTCTGCGAGCAGGGATCCGCGCTCGCGCTGCTGTGCGAGCCCGTCCGCGCGGCCTGGTTCACCTACTACTACGCCTACGACATGACCTACTACCTCTACGCGATCCTGTTCATGCTCGGCGGCGCGTACGCCCTCTCGCGCGGCCAGCACCTCCGCGGTGACGTCTTCTACCGGCTGTGGCCGGTCCGCGTACAGGCCTCCATCGACCTCGTCCTCTATCTCGTCGCGTTCTTCCCAGGGATCATCGCTCTGGTCTCGGTCGGCGCTCAATGGGCCGCGGCGTCGTGGGCCTACGGAGAGCGGTCCTTCACGACCGCGGCGGCGCCGCCGATCTACCCCCTCAAGGCCGTGATCCCCCTCGCCGGCGTGCTCATGGCGATCCAGGGCGTGGCCGAGACGATCCGCGCCGCGCAGGCGCTGCGCGCGGGCGCCTGGCCCGCGCGCCTGCAGGACGTCGAGGAGACGGAGACGATGCTCGCGCAGCAGGCCGAGCTGTGAGCCCCGAGGTCCTCGGCCTCCTCATGCTCGCGCTCATGGTCGTGGCGATCCTCATCGGATTCCCCACGGCCTTCACGCTGATGTCGCTGGGCGTGTTCTTCGGCTTCTTGGGGCTCGCACAGGGCGGCAACGGGTTCATCGTGTTCGACCTCGTCGTGCAGCGGACGTTCTTCGTCATGCAGAACGACGTGCTCGTCGCCATCCCGCTGTTCCTGTTCATGGGGTACGTCGTCGAGCGTGCCGGCATCCTCGACGACCTGTTCCGCAGCATCATCGTGCTCATGGGGCGGGTCCCCGGCTCCATCGGCCTCGCCACGCTGGTGACCGGCACCCTGTTCGCGACCGCCACGGGCATCGTGGGCGCGGCGGTGACGCTGCTCGGGCTGCTGTCGCTGCCGCAGATGATGCGGCGCGGCTACAGCCCGACCTTCGCCACCGGCATCATCGTCGCCGCCGGGACGCTCGGCATCCTCATCCCGCCGAGCGTGCTGCTCATCCTCTACGGCTTCATCGCCGGCGTCTCCGTGCCGCGTCTCTATGCGGCCGCGTTCATCCCGGGCCTCCTGCTGGCCGTGCTGTATGCCGCCTACGTCCTCATCCGCGCGGCGCGAGACCCCAAGGCCGCTCCGCCGACCCCCAAGGAGGAGATGCAGGTGGAGACGGGCGAGGCGTTCCGGCTCTTCGTCCGTGGGCTTTTGCCGATCTTCTCGCTGATCGTCTTCGTCCTCGGGGCGATCTTCTTCGGCCTCGCGACGCCCTCCGAGGGTGCCGCGCTGGGAGCGCTCGGTGGTCTGGTGCTGGCCGCGTTCCACCGGAAGCTGAGCGTCACGATGGTGCGGGAGGCCGTCTTCCTCACGATCCGCACGGCGTCGATCGTCGGCTGGCTCCTGGTGGGGTCGTCCATCTTCGCCGCCGTGTTCGCCCGGCTCGGAAGCGCGGGCGTGCTCGGCGATTTCCTGCTCGGGCTCGGCCTCGACCCCACGGTGTTCGTGTTCATGGTGCAGGCGGTCATCTTCCTGCTCGGCTGGCCGCTCGAATGGACCGAGATCGTGATCATCTTCATCCCGCTGTTCCTGCCGATCCTCATCGCCCTCAAGATCGACCTCGTCTGGTTCGGCGTCCTCTCGGCGGTGAACATGCAGACCGCGTTCCTTTCGCCGCCCGTCGCGATGTCCGCGTACTACCTGAAGAACGTGGCGCCCAAGACCGTCACGCTGAACCAGATATTCATCGGCATGTACCCGTTCATCGGCCTGCAGCTCATCGCCCTCGCACTCCTGTACTTCGAACCGGGGATGGCGACCTGGCTGCCTGACCTGGTCTACGGAGCGGGCGTCCGTTAAGCACCCCAGCACCTAGCATCGGGATCGCGTGGAGGTCCGCCTGGTCCCGGAGCTCGCGCTCGCCGTGGTCGCGGCCTTCATCGGAGGCTTGGCCGCGCGGCGTCTGGGCCTGCCGGTCATCCTCGGCTACCTCGTCGCGGGGATCGCGCTCGGCCCCTTCACGCCAGGGCCGGTCGCGGAAGGCAGCGCGATCCGGAGCCTCGCCGAGATCGGCGTCGCCTTCCTGATGTTCGCGCTCGGTGCCGAGCTCTCACGGTCGGACCTGCGCGACCTGGGCCGGACCGCGGCCATCGCCGGCACGGCGCAGATCCTCCTCGTGCTCCTCCTCGGGCCCGCGATCGCGCCACTCCTCGGGCTGAGCCTCGCGCAGGGCGTCTTCCTCGGCGCGCTCCTGTCGCTCTCGAGCACGGTCGTCGCGCTGAAGCTGCTCATGGCGCGCGGCGAAGCCCAGTCGCTCCACGGACGCGGCGCGCTCGCGATCCTGATCGCGCAGGACCTCGCGGTGGTGCCGATGGTCATCCTCCTGCCGACGCTCGGCGGCGCGGCCGAGGGGTACGTGGCGGTCGCGCAGCGGATCGGCCTCGCCGTCCTGCTGATCGCGGCCGCGTACGGGGTCGGCACGCGCCTCGTTCCCTGGCTCCTGGGCCACGCGGCGGGCCCGCACGCCCGCGAGCTCTTCCTTGTGGGCGTCGTCGTTCGTCGCCGGGCTCGTCCTGGCCGGGTCGGAGTACCGGACACAGGTGCTTGCTGAGGTCCTGCCGCTGCGCGACCTGTTCATCTCGCTCTTCTTCGTATCGATCGGCACGCTCGTCGACCCGGCTGCCGTCGTCGCACGGCCCGTCGAGCTCTTCGTCGTCCTCGCCGTCGTCCTCGTTGCCAAGCCGCTCATCGCCGCGGGGGCGCTCGTCGTTGCCGGCGCGCACGCCCGCGTGGCGCTCGCCGCCGGCGCGGCGGTGGCGCAGATGGGCGAGTTCTCCTTCGTCCTGGCGCGCATCGGCGTCGATAGCGCTGTGCTGCCACACGAGGTCTTCGACCTCGTCCTCACCGCGGCCGTCGTGAGCATCGTCCTCGCTCCCCTCGTGATGCGCGTGCCCGCAGCGGCGATGCCCTTCCTCGAGCGCGCGCCCCTCGTCGGACGGGCCTTCGCTCCGCCGGTCGACCCCGGCGAAGGGATCGGCGGGCTACGGCGCCACGTCGTCATCTGCGGGTTCGGGCGCGTCGCGCGGGAGCTCGCCAGCGCCCTCGATCGCCGGCGCTTCCAGTACGTGGTCGTCGAGTACGACCCCGCGATCGTGCGCGAGCTGCGCGCACGCGGCACGCGCGCCATCTACGGCGACGCCGCGAACCCACAAGTGCTCGAGCACGCAGGGCTCGACAGTGCGATCCTCCTGGCGGTGCTCGTCCGCGACAGCACGACGGCCGAGGCGGTCACGCGCTTCGCTCGCGCGCACGGGCCGCGTCTGGACATCGTGGCGCGCGCGGCGAGCGCGGAGGACGTGGTGCGCCTTCGGGACGCGGGCGCGACGGAGGTCGTGCAGCCGGGGTTCGAGGCGGGCGTCGAGGTCATCCGCCACGCGCTCGGCCGCCTCGGCGTATCCGGCACGGAGCTGCAGAACATCGCGGCTGGGCGGCGAACGTCCTTCTACCGACGAGAGGAATAGGCCCAAGGCGTACGGCCACGGATCCGGGTCTGGCTTCGCAGCGCGCGATGAGCGCACGCGCGCTTCCGGAAGCGTGCTAGGAGCGCACGAGGCCTCGGTAGCGGATGCGGTGCGGGCGCACCGAGTCCTCACCGAGCTCCTTCTTCTTCCAGGCCTCGAACTCGGAGTAGTTGCCCTCGTACCAGCGCACCGCGCTGTCACCTTCGAACGACAGGACGTGCGTGGCGATGCGGTCGATGAACCAGCGGTCGTGGCTGATGACGAGGACGCAGCCCGCGAAGTCGACGAGCGCGTCCTCGAGGGCGCGCAGGGTATCGACGTCGAGGTCGTTCGTCGGCTCGTCGAGGAGCAGCACGTTCCCGCCCGACCGCAGCAGCTTCGCGAGGTGCAGCCGGTTGCGCTCGCCGCCGGAGAGGTCACCGACGCGCTTCTGCTGGTCGGACCCGCGGAAGCCGAACGACGCCGCGTACGCGCGCACCGGCCGGGCTCGGCCGCCGACGTCGATGGTCTCCTCGCCGCCGCCGATCTCCTCCCACACCGGTCGATCCGCATCGAGCGCGCGCGACTGCGCCACGTACGCGAGCTTCACGTGCTCGCCGACACGCAGCGACCCGCCGTCGGGCGTCTCCTCGCCGGCCAGGATGCGGAAGAGCGTCGTCTTCCCAGCCCCGTTCGGCCCGATGATGCCGACGATCCCCGCGCGCGGCAGCGTGAACGTGAGGTCGTCGAAGAGGAGCCGGTCGCCGTACGCCTTGCGCAGACGCCTGGACTCGATGACGACGTCGCCGAGGCGCGGACCGGGCGGGATCCAGATCTCGAGGTCGCGCTCGCGGTCCTCCGGGCGCTCCGCGAGCAGCTGCTCGTACGCGTTCAGGCGCGCCTTGCTCTTCGCCTGGCGCGCGCGGGGGGACATCTTCACCCACTCGAGCTCTCTCGCGAGGGTGCGCTGCCGCGCGGACTCGGCCTTCTCCTCGTCCGCCAGCCGCTTGCGCTTCTGGTCGAGCCATGAGCTGTAGTTGCCCTCCCACGGGATGCCGTACCCGCGGTCCAGCTCGAGGATCCAGCCGGCGACGTTGTCGAGGAAGTAGCGGTCGTGCGTGACGGCCACGACCGTGCCCCGGTAGTCCGCGAGGAAGCGCTCGAGCCACTCGACCGACTCCGCGTCGAGGTGGTTCGTCGGCTCGTCGAGGAGCAGCAGGTCGGGCGCGCCGAGCAGGAGGCGGCACAGCGCCACGCGGCGGCGCTCGCCACCCGACAGCGTCGTCACGTCCTGATCGGCCGGGGGCAAGCGAAGGGCGTCCATCGCGACGTCGAGCTTGGCGTCGAGGTCCCACAGCCCCTTGGCCTCGATCTCGTCCTGCGCCTTCTGGAAGTCCTCGGAGACGCGACCCATGTCTTCGGCCGACAGCTTCTCGCCGAACTTCGCCGAGAGCACCTGATACCGGTCGAGGACGGCGCGTGAGGACGCGACGCCCTCCTCGACGTTCCCGCGCACGTCCTTCGCCGGATCGAGCGCCGGCTCCTGCGGCAGGAAGCCGACGGTGTAGCCGGGCGACAGGCGCGCCTCGCCGACGAACTCGGTGTCGACGCCCGCCATGATCCGCAGGAGGCTGCTCTTGCCGGCGCCGTTCGCGCCCAGGACGCCGATCTTCGCGCCGTGATAGAAGGACAGGTGGATGCCCCGCAGGATCTCGCGCTGGGTGGGGCTGTGCACGACCTTCCGCAGGTCGCGCATCGTGAAGATGAACGGCGGCACCACGTAAGACGGTACCGTAGGATCGACCTCCCATGAACGACTTCCGTCTTCCTACCGACGTCCGTCCACGGCGCTACCGACTCCGCTTCGACCTCGACCTCGACGGCTGGTGCTCCGCTGGCACCGCCCGTATCGAGCTCGTGACCGGCCGCGCGGCGAAGGAGATCGTCCTGCACTCGTGCGACCTCGACATCGCCGCGGCGCGCCTGGACGGCGAGCCCGCGGTCAACATCTCGTACGACGAGGAGGCGCAGACGGCGACGCTCGAGTTCGCGTCGGAGATCGCTGCTGGCGGCCACGTCCTCGACGTCGAGTGGCAGGGCGAGATCCGCGCGGCGCTGCGCGGCCTGTACCGCTCCGTGCGCGGCGAGGAGCGGTACGCCGTGACCCAGTTCGAGGCGGCGGACGCGCGGCGCGCGTTCCCGTGCTTCGACGAGCCCGAGTTCAAGGCGCGCTTCGCGCTGGAGCTCGTGCATCCGAGCGGGCTCATGGCGGTCGGCAACATGCCGATCGCCTCGCAGGCCGACCTCGGCGGCGGCCGCACGCGCACCACGTTCGAGGAGACGCCGATCATCTCGTCGTACCTCGTCGCGTTCACCGTCGGGCCGTACGAGGCGACCCCCGTCGCCACGACGCGGACGGGCATCCCGACCCGGGTCGTGCTCCCGCCGGGTCTCGCCGTTCGCGGCGAGTACGCGCGCGACGCGCACATGGCCTCGGTCGAGTGGCTCGAGGGCTACACCGGGATCCCATACCAGTACCGCAAGGTCGACGCGATCGGCTTGCCCGACTTCGAGGCCGGCGCTATGGAGAACCCCGGCGCCATCACGTACCGCGTGCGGCTCCTGGCGGCCGACAAGCAGACCGCGTCCATCGCGGTCTTCAAGGCGATCTTCGCAGTCGCCGCGCACGAGCTGACGCACATGTGGTGGGGCGACCTCGTGACGATGAAGTGGTGGAACGACGTCTGGCTGAACGAGTCGTTCGCGAGCTTCGTCGGCGACAAGTGCACGGACGCGCTGAACCCCGAGTGGCAGATGAAACGCGACATCGTGGCAGATTCGAAAGCAGCGTTCGACCTCGACTCGCTCGTCTCGACGCATCCGATCTCCATGGAGGTCCGCAATGCGGACGAGGCGTCCGAGCGGTTCGACGCGATCACGTACAACAAGGGGCAGGCCGTCCTGCGGATGATCGAGAACTTCCTGGGTGAGATCCCCTTCCGGGGCGGCGTGCGGATCTACCTGAACCGGCACCGCGAGGCGAACGCGACGGCCGACGACTTCTGGCGCGCCCTCGACGAGTCGTCCGGGCGGGACGTCACCTCCCTCGCGAACGCGTGGATCCGCGAGCCGGGGCATCCGCTGGTCCGCTGCTCCGTGCGGGAGGACGAGGGCGGCCTGGCCGTGACGCTCCGCCAAGAGCGGTTCTTCGCCGATCCCGAGGTGAAGGACACGGGGCAGGTCTGGCCGGTCCCGCTGGTGATCGTGAACGGGACCGCGGACGGGCGCCGCGAGGAGCGTGTTCTCCTGGATAGCCGCGAGACGACGGTCCGCCTGCCCGGCGCGCGCTGGTACTTCCCGAACGGCGGCGCCGCCGGGTTCTACCGCTACGCCTTCGACGACCGCTCGGTCGCGCTCCTTGCACCGGCGCTCCAGGACCTGCGGCCCGAGGAGCGCCTCTCGATGCTCGACGATCAGTGGGCCCTCGCGCGAGCGCGCAAGGCCGGGATCGGCCAGTTCATCGCGCTCGCCGGGGGGCTGCGCGGCGAGACGGACCGCGCGGTGCTCACGGCGTTGGGCCAGGACCTGGCATGGCTCGACACTCACGCGGTCACCGACGCCACGCGGCCGGCGTTCGAGCGGTTCGTGGCCTCGGTCTACGGTCCCGAGCTCGTGTCGCTCGGGTGGGGCCGGCGCGCGGACGACACGTCCGACGAGCGCGAGCGCCGCGCGATCGCCATCTCCGCTCTCGCGCAGCTCGCCGCCGATGTCGACGTGCGCCGCGAGGCGCGCCGCCGCCTGGCCGCGCACCTCTCCGGCGAGCCGAAGCTCGACCCGGACATCGCCGGCGCGGTCGTCGCGGCCGCCGCGATCGAGGGCGACGCCGCTCTCTATGACCGCTACGTCGCGCGCATGAAGGAGAGCGAGAAGACCGACGCTCAGGAAGAGGGCCGCTTCCGGAACGGCCTGACGCACTTCCGGGATGCCGCGCTCGCGGCCCGGATGGCGCGCGACCTCTTCACCGACCTGATCCGCGAGCAGGACCGCGGGCTCATGCTCGACACGATGCTCGGCACCGGGCACGGCCGCGAGCCGGCCTGGCGGGCGGCGCGCGAGCACTGGGACGCGAAGATCGCGACGATGGACCCCGGCGGCAAGCAGCGCGCGATCCGCGGGGTCGCGCAGCTGACGCCGCGGACGCTCGCCTCCGAGGCGATGGCCTTCCTCGAGGCCAAGCGGACGCCGGACACCGAAGAGACGACGGGACAGGCGCTCGAGCGACTGCGGATCATCAGCGCGGTCGCGGAGCAGATGTCGCGCGAGCTCGGGGACGCGCTCGAGGGCGTGGCGGAGAGATCGCCGGCGTAGTCCCCGCGAGCGGCTGGCTCGGCGGACCGGCACCCGCACGCCGTGTGCCCCTCGAGTCCGATACGAGCGCGGATGTCGCGATCGTCGGAGGAGGTATCGCCGGGCTGTCCGTCGCGTACGCCGTCGCACGCGAGGGCGGGCGGCCGATCGTGCTGGAGCGCGACGCGATCGCCGGCGGCGAGATCGTCGCCTCGCTCATCCGCGTTGGACGCCACGCCGACGCGGACCTGTTCGACCCGGAGCGTCGATAGCGCTCGGGCGTCCGCCGAACGGACGCGCCGGCAGCGCCGCTACCCGCCGATGTAGGACATCTCGATCTTCTGGAGTCGCACCGTCTCCCCGGAGCGAAGCTCGGAGTAACGATCGGTGCGCGCGTTCCACACGTCCGCGACCTTCGCGGCGATCGCGTCGTCGGTCGCGTCGGCACGCAGGAGCGTCCGAAGGTCGGTGCCCTCGGTCGCGAAGAGGCACGTGTACAGCATTCCCTCGGCCGAGAGCCGCGCGCGCGTGCAGTCCTTGCAGAACGCCTGCGTCACCGAGGCGATGATCCCGATCTCGCCCTTGCCGTCGGTGTAGCGCCACCGCTCGGCGACCTCGCCGGTGTAATTCGGGGCCACCGGCTCGATCGGGAACGCCTCGCTCACGCGCCGAACGATCTCGCGCGCCGGCACGACGTCGTCCATGCGCCAGCCGTTCGTGTGACCGACATCCATGTACTCGATGAATCGCAGGACGTAGTCGCGCTCGCGGAAGAACGCGGCCATCGGGAGGATGCTGTCCTCGTTCGCGCCGCGCTTGACGACCATGTTCACCTTCACGGGCCGCAGGCCGACGTCGTGGGCCCGGTCCATGGCGCGGATGACCCGCTCGACCGGGAAGTCGACGTCGTTCATGCGGCGGAACACCGCGTCGTCGAGCGAGTCGAGGCTCACCGTGATCCGCCGGAGGCCCGCGTCCTTCAGTGCCTGGGCCTTCTCCTCGAGAAGGGAGCCGTTCGTGGTGAGCGTGAGATCCAGGTCGTCGATGGCCGCGAGCTTCGCGATGAGGGTCTCGATCTCGCGACGCGTGAGCGGCTCGCCGCCGGTGAGTCGGATCTTGTCCGCCCCCAGGCCGACGAAGATGCGCACCAGGCGCTCGAGCTCCTCATAGCTGAGGAGGTCGGCTTTCGGAAGGAACTGGTAGCCGCGCCCGAAGATCTCCTTGGGCATGCAGTACACGCAACGGAAGTTGCAGCGGTCCGTCACCGAGATCCGCAGATCCCGGAGCGGCCGTCCGAGCGTGTCGCGCAAGCTCTTCGCCTCCCCCATTACAGGGAAAGTATGAGGCACGCCTACGCGGCCTCGAGGGACCTCCGGACGGCAGCCTTCACCGCATCGACGGCCGGGAAGCCGCCGTCGCGGGCCATCGAGTGGACGAGCGAGTCCCCGACGCGCACGTCGAAGGTGCCCTCGTCCCAGGGGATGATCTCGATGGAGGAGAGGCGCGCGCCGAATTCGTGCATGAGCGCGCCCGCCAGGTCGAGCGTCTGAGGCTCGTAGCCGCACTCGGCGCAGTACGTGATGCGGATCTTGACCGGCGGCCTCAACCCTCTTTCGTCTGGTGTGCTCCGCCCCGTGTCGCCCGCCCTTCCACGATGGCTCGCAGCTCGCGGACCACCTCGGCGTTGGCCCACTCGGCCATGTCGTCGCGCATCTTCTGGAGCTCGTGCTGGAGCCGCGCCCGGACGTCCTCGGCGAGCTGGTCGACGGGCGCATCGGGCGACCCGAACTCGGGATGGGAGGCGAAGATCTCCCGGCGCTTCTTGGCGCGAAGCTCGGTCACCGTCTCGGGTCGTTCGATGAATACCCCGACCTCCTTCCACGCGTCGTCGAAGAAGGCGAACACCGGGATGGACTTGAACGTCCCCTGGTTGAGGTACCGGTCCATGAGGTCGGAGTTCGCGTCACGCTCGAACACCCGGATGTCGGGTGTGCCAGCCTGCTTCGCGATGATCCCAAGCACGGGAAGGTTGGCGATCACGTCCCCGCACCAGTCCGCGGCGAGGACCATCACGCGGAGCGGCCGGCGCCTGAACACGTCCACGTCGGCCTTGGAGAGCCGGACCCGCTCCTCGTTGGCGATGAAGCGCTCCTGGTTGCGGGTCATCGACGCCTTGAACTCCTCGTACCCCATGCCCTGCTCGAAGCGCTCGCGGGTGATCGTGCCCATCGCCCCTATCGTGTCACGCCGCCTGCTTCCTCGCCGGGGACATGACCACCGGCGCCTGGTGAACGCGACTTCCGGACCGGTCAGTTCAGCTTGGGGCCCTGCGCGCGCACCTTGGCCACGCCCTCCATCGCCTGCTTGAGCTCCTTGAACCATTCCGACTGGTGCTGCCGCACGAGCGCGACGCACCATGCGAGGGCGTGCGCGCGGCTGCGCGCGATGCCGGCATCGACGAGCGCGTCGAGCACCTCACGCTCGGCGAGACGCAGCCGCGTCATGACCGGGAGCGCGAGGTGCGTGAACAGCTGCCGGACCTGGCCGCACTGTGCCGCCCACGAGAAGACGCGACCGAACTTCCGCTGCGCCTCCTGGGCGATCCGGATCCGCGGCTCGCGCGTCTCCTCCCGGAACCGCTGGATCCGGCCCAGTCGTGCCACGTCCAGGTCGCCTTCGACGTTCTCGACGTCGTTCAGGCCCACGGTGATCAGCACCTCGTGGTCATCCAGGTCCAGACCCTCGAGACTCACGCCCCAGTCCGCCGGGATGCGCCCGGCCAGCCAGCCCCTGATCTCCTCGCGCTCGGCCATCGCGGCCTCCAGGAATTACTTACTTGCAGTGTAATTAGAATCCAAGAATGATATCGGCGTAGCCTGCGAGGCTTCACCGGTTGGGTGAGCTGCGCCGCGACGTCGCGCTGGCGACCGCAACGGCCACGGCGCTCGGCTACACGTACGCGGCGCACGGGCCGGTCCTGCCGCTCATCAGCGAGGAGTTCGGCCTGAGCGACGTCCAGGCCGGGCTCATCGCGACCGCGCTGTTCCTGGCGGCCGCCGTCACCCTCGTGATCGTCGGCGACCTCGCGCCGTCGTACGCCGTGCTGCTCCTCGCGAAGGCGATCGGCGGCGTCGGCGCGGGCTTCGGCTTCCTCGCGGGCATCCGCTACGTCCAGCGGCGCTACAGCGAGGCGCGGCCCCACTTCGGCCAGGGCTTCTACGGCGCCGGCTACCCGCTCGGGAGCGTGTTCGGCCTCTGGGGCATGCCCGCGCTCGCGACGGCGTGGGGCTGGCGCGGCGCGTTCCTCGCGACCAGCGTCCTGATCGCGATCGTCACGGTCGCGTGGCTGTTCGTGACGCCGGTGGCGCGGATGCGCCGGCCGGGCACGATGGCCGACGCCGCACGCTGCCTGAACTGCTGGTGGACGCTGATCCAGCACGCCGCGGGCTTCGGGCTCGTCTTCGCCGCCGCCACCTGGATCACGACGTTCCTCTTGCGCGAGTTCGCGCTCCCGCTCGAGGCGAGCGGCCTCCTCGGCTCGCTCCTGCTCATCACGGCCGTGGTCGCGCGACCCATCGGTGGATTCCTCGTCGCACGCGAGCACGTCGGCACGCGCGTCGTCATGCGCGCCGCGCAGCTCACGATCCTCGTCGGAGTGATGCTCATCGCGCTGCCCGGCCGCCCGCTCGCCGCGGCCCTGCTCGGCGCGATCGCGATGGGGCTGGGAGGCGGGCTCCCCTACTCCGCCGTGTTCAACACCGGGGCCGCATCCCTGCCCACGGCGCCGAGCGCAGCACAGAGCCTGACCGCGCTCGGAGGTCTCCTTGGCACGCTCGTCGGCGCGCCGGTCATGGGATACGCGATCCAGACGTGGGGCTTCTCATGGGCCTGGCTGATCCTCGGCGGCATCTCCGCGACGGCGCTCGCCATCACGTTCGTGATGCGAGGCGAGGAGGAGTTGGGCGCGGGCTAGGCGCGCCATCACCGCAGGAGGGGGTCGAGGACCTTCCCGTCGAGCTTGGCCTCCCAGTGGACATGAGGGCCGGTCGCCCGTCCGGACATGCCGACGAGCGCGATGGCCTGCCCTCGCGCGACACGCTCGCCGACGGCGACGAGGAACGCGCTCGCGTGGTAGTAGCAGGTCTCGAGACCGCCGGCGTGCTGCACGCACACTTGCAGGCCGCCCTCCTCTTTGAACGCGATCTTCGTCACGATGCCGGCGTCGGCGGCCACGACCGGCGAGCCGAACGGGGCGGCGATGTCGACGCCGCTGTGTGCGATGTGGACGAACTGCGAGATGGCCCCGGCCACGGGACGGATCAGGCGGCCGGTCCCGCCGTCGATCTGTGCCAGCCTCGCAGCGGCCTCGGGATCGGGGACGGCGACGTCGCCGCGCGGCACCTCGACGCAGCGGAACACCTCGAGCCGGCTGTCGTGGCGGTCGGTGCGCACCGTTCCGCCGAAGTAGCGGCCGTTCGGGCTGAACGCCCGTGTCCCGAAGACGTTCGGCAGGATCGCCGTCGCGGCGCGTGAGACGGGCCAGACCACCTTGACCTCCTCGAACGCCTCACCCGCTGCGACCGATGGCCGCAGGGTCCGGACCAGGAGCGTCCGGCCGTCGGCGCCCCAGGAGTGGACGGCGTTGCGCGCGATCGGTACGTACGCCCCGGTGAGACCGATCTCATCACGCAGCTCGAGTCGCGTCGGGTACCGGATGAGGAGGATCGCGCCGCTCGGCGCCCACTCCGTGAGCGTCGCGCCGGGCACGTCGAGCTCAGCGACGTCGCCCGTCTCCGTCCATCCGATGAGCCGCTCGGGCTCGGGCTCGTCAGGGACATAGCGCGTGAGCGTGAACCGGGAGGCATCGCCGCTCCAGCTCCAGTCGTCGCGCGGGTAGTGCGGCACCAGGCGGTCGAGGAGCTTCACGACGGTCCCCGGGACGCGGCCGCCGGTCCACACGCGGATCGTGCTGCGCTCGATGTACACCAGTGCGTCGCCCGACCAGCGGAACTCTGGCATGCTCGGCGTGAGCCGCGCGACGATCTCCCCGCGCTCCATGATCTGCAGGAAGTCCGCCTTCGGTCCCCAGTACGCGAGATAGCGGCCGCTCCCGGACCACGCCGGGCGGCCGTACTCGATCGATCCGTACGAGCGGACCTTCCCGCTCCACATGTCGAGCGTCTCGAGGACCTCGTCCTCGATGTAGCCGCTGGGGTTCGTCGCGGACGGGATGCGCACGAAGCGGACAAGCGCGAGCGTCGAGCCATCGGGCGACCACTTCGCGTCGATCACGTTCTCGAGCGTCGGGACCGCGACGCGCTCGACGCACTTGAGGCCCGGGGCCGGGACCGGGTCTTCGTTCGGCTGCGCCGCGGCCGCGGGCGTGCCGAGCGGCACCGTGAACGCCAGCACGAAGACCAGGAGCGCCGCCTTCCTCACCCCCGCGATGATGGGACGCGGCGTTCGCGGGGACTAGGCCTTCGCTCCAAGACCGCTACTGATGCGATCCAGCACCCGCTTGGAGGCGAGCGCGACCTCGTTCACCGCGCCTTCGAACGCTTCCTCGTGCTCTCGCGTCCGCCCCCTGACCAAGTCGGCCCGTGTGGAGGAGCATATGGTCGCACCATGGGAGCTGGGCCCGAGCCTCATCTTCGAACGAGTCGGCAGTAGTAGGGGTCAGTGGAGGTGCGTGGTACCGGCAAGGCGCCGGGAGCAACTCGGGATGACTGAACGCACGCGCAAGCCGCGTCGCCTAGCTCGAGCGGCGGGCCGCTAGTCCCTCCAGCATCCTTCGCGACACGGCCGCGATCTCGTCGACCGCGGCTTCGAATGGCTCAGGATCCCGCTTCGGCGCCTCGCGCATACCCGCGATCTTACGTACGAACTGCTTCGCTGCCGCGCGGATCTCTTCATCAGAGGCGACCACCTCGCGCGTGCGCAGCGTCTTGATGCTCCGGCACATCCCTCGCTCCTCCTAGAAGCGCGAGCTGTTGCGCATGTCCTCGACGTCCTTCAGCGCCATGAGCTCCGCATGCTCCCTGAGCGCGTCTTCCTCACTCGGGGCGCCGAGCACGCGGCGACGGATGACGTTCAGGGCGACGAACAGGAGCGGCCAGCCGATGATCACGAACAGCAGCAGCGCCCACCACAGCCACTCCATATCAGTGACAACGCTAGCGGACGCCAGATGCGTCATAGGCTTTGGAGGTGAGCCCGCTGCGGCACCCGGCCGTCTCGACGTGGTTCGACCGCACGTACCGCTCGCCGACGGCGGCACAGGAGCGTGCCTGGCCGGTCGTCGCCGCCGGGGGCGACCTCCTGCTCGCCGCGCCCACCGGCTCGGGCAAGACCCTCGCGGCCTTCCTGGCGATCCTCGACCGTCTGCACCGGGAGCCACGAGAGACCCCCGGAGTCCGCGTCCTCTACGTGTCGCCGCTGAAGGCGCTGAACAACGACATCCAGCGCAACCTCGATGAGCCGCTCGCCGGCATCGCGCGCCTCGGCGCCGAGCTCGGCGTGGACGTGCCCGAGATCCGGACCGCCGTGCGCACCGGCGACACGGTCGCCAACGAGCGGCACCGGATGACGCGCAAGCCGCCGCACATCCTCATCACGACCCCCGAGTCGCTGTACCTCCTGCTCACCTCCCCCCGCGCCCGCGACATGCTGCGCACCGTCGAGCACGTGATCGTCGACGAGATCCACGCCGTCGCGGGGACGAAGCGTGGCTCGCACCTCGCGCTCTCGCTCGAGCGCCTGCGCCACCTGGCCGGCACCGAGTTCCAGCGCATCGGCCTCTCGGCGACGGTGCGTCCGCTCGAGGAGGTCGGCCGCTTCCTCGTAGGCTGTGACGCCGAGGGCGCCTCGCGCCCGGTCGAAGTGGTCGACGCCGGCTCCCGCAAGCCGACGGACCTGCTCGTGGAATGTCCCGTCGAGGACTTCGAGGCGCTCGGCGGCGAGATCAACGCGTGGACGAGCATCGAGCCGCGGCTCCTCCAGCTCGTGGGAGCGGCTCACGCGCGTCCTCAACGATCTCGCGGAGCAGGAGATCGCGCGAGCGCACCACGGCTCGATGTCCCGAGAGGAGCGTCTCGACGTCGAGGCCGCCCTGAAGCGCGGCGAGCTCCGCTGCGTCGTGGCGACCGGGTCGCTCGAGCTCGGCATCGACATCGGCTCGGTCGACCTCGTCGTCTGCGTCGAGTCGCCGCGCGGGATCGCCCGCGGGCTCCAGCGCGTCGGGCGCTCGGGCCATCTCGTCGGCCAGACGTCGAAGGGCCGGATCATCCCGAAGTTCCGCGGCGACCTCGTGGAGTCGGCCGCCATCGCGAAGGGCATGCTCGAAGGCGACGTCGAGCCGGTGCGGATGCCACACGATCCGCTCGACGTGCTCGCCCAGCAGGTCGTCGCGATGGCCGCCGTGGACGAGTGGCCCGTCGACGACCTGTACGCCCTGGTGCGGCGCTCCTATCCGTTCCGCTCCCTGTCACGCGATCACTTCGACGGGATCCTCGCGATGCTCTCGGGCAAGTACCCGGCCGAGGAGTTCGGCGAGCTGCGGCCGCGCATCGTCTGGGACAAGGCCGCCCGGGTGATCCGGGGCCGCCCCGGCGCGTCGCAGCTCGCGCTCGTCTCGGGCGGGACCATTCCCGACCGCGGCCAGTTCAGCGTGAACCACGCGCTCACGGGCGCGAAGCTCGGCGAGCTCGACGAGGAGCAGTCCCTGGAGCTGCGGCCGAGCGACGTGTTCGTCCTCGGCGCGCGGCCGTGGCGCGTGACGGACATGACGCAGAGCAAGGTGCTCGTGACGGAGGCGACCGGGACGATCCCGACCGTGCCGTTCTGGAAGGGAGACGCGTTCGGGCGGCAGTACGAGACCGGCGTGCGCGTCGCGCGGCTCCTCGGCGAGGTACGCGCGAGCCTCGACGACCCCGGGGTGGTCGAGCGCCTCAAGGCCGACTACGCGCTCGACGACAGTGCCGCGTTCAACCTGGTGCGCTACGTCCGCGCGCAGGCGGAGGCCGGCGCGCTCCCGGGCGAGCGGCGCATCGTCGTCGAGCAGTTCCGCGACGAGCTCGGCGACCGGCGGATCGTCGTCCACGCCCCGTTCGGGCGCATGGTCCTGCGGCCGTGGTCGATGGCGCTCCAGGAGGCGCTGTGCCGCGACGGCCAGTGCTCCGACATCTCGGTCACCGACGACGGCATCCACTTCCGCCTCGCCGCGCAGGACACGCGCGACGCGAGCGACCTCGTGCGGCGCGTCGATCCGACCAACCTCGAGGAGCATCTGTTCCCGCCGCTGTCGCGCTCCACGCTGTTCGCCGCGCGCTTCCGCGAGAACGCGCAGCGCGCGCTCCTGCTGCCGAAGCTCGGTCCGGGCCGGAGGACGCCGCTGTGGCTGCAGCGCCTCCGCGCTGCGGACCTGCTCGAGGTCGCGCGGCGCCACGACGACTTCCCGCTCGTGTACGAGACGCTGCGCGAGATCCTCGAGGACTGGAGCGACCTCGAGCACCTGCGCGAGCTGCTCGGCGGCATCGCATCAGGCTCGATCGAGATCACCGTCGTCGAGACGGAAGCCCCGTCACCGTTCGCGGCCGGCCTCGTGCTGCAGTTCATCGGCGACTACTTCGAGGAGGGCGACCGCCAGCAGCAGGAATTCCGCGAGATCGCGCTCTCCCTCGACCGCCGTCTCCTGCGCGAGCTCCTCGGCACCTCGTCGCTGCGCGAGCTCCTCGAGCCGGCGGCGATCGCCGACGTCGAGGCGCGCCTGCAGCGCACCGCCGACGGCCGCCGCGCGCGCGACCGCGATGAGGTCGAGGACCTGCTCATCCGGCTCGGTCCGCTCACCGAGGCCGAGCTGGCCGCGCGGACCGAGAACGACGCCGGGTCGCTCGTGCGCACGCTTCAGAGCGAGGGTCGTGCGGTCGCCGTCGGCGATCGGTGGGTGGCGACGGAGGACGCGGCCCTGCACGAGCGCAGCGCGACCGAGGCGGAAGCGCAGCTCTCCGTCGTGCGCCGCTACCTCGCCACGCATGGTCCGGTGACCGAGAGCGAGCTCGCGCGGCGCCTCGGGTGGCCGGTCCGTGACGCGCTCCTGGCGCTCGAGCGCGACGGCGTCGCGGTCGCCGGCGAGTTCACCCGTGGCCGGCACGGCCTCGAATGGGTCGACGCGCGCGTGCTCGAGGAGATCCACCGCGCGAGCCTCGCGAAGCTCCGGCGCGAGATCGCGCCACGCACCCGCTCCGAGTACGCGCGCTTCCTCCTGCGCTGGCAGGGCCTCACCGCGCGCGACCACGACATCGCCGACGTGATCGACCAGCTACAGGGCCTGTGGCTGCCGATCGAGACGTGGGATCGCGACGTGCTGCCCGCACGGCTGCCCGGATACGGCACCGGCCTCCTCGACACGGCGTGCTCCTCAGGCGAGTTCGTGTGGCTCGCGCGCCGCACCAGCGACGCCGCCAGGCCCCGCGTGGCGTTCTTCCGCCGCGAGATGCTGCCGCTGCTCGTCGCGCCGCCCGCGGAGACGGAGCTGAGCGAGGCGGCGGGCAGGATCCTGGCGTCCCTGCGGCGGCGCGGCGCGTCCTTCCTGCGCGAGCTCGCGGTGGCCGCTGGCATCGGGCACCGCCAGGCGCTCGACGCGGTGTGGGAGCTGGTCTTCGCAGGGCTCATGAGCAACGACTCGTTCGCGCCGCTGCGTCACGTGCCCCGTCCCGGCGACCGGGAGATCCACGCCGCGACCGAAGAGGAGGGCCTGCGCGACCTCGCGCGGCGCTACACCGCGCGCGACGCGCGGCGCGCGGCGCAGTGGCGCTCGATCCGCGAGGACCGCGCCTCGACGGGGCGGTGGTCGCTCGTGTGGCCCGAGGACCCGAGCACGGTCGGTGAGATCGACCGCGCGGAAGCGTGGGCGGAGGTGCTGCTGGCGCGCTACGGCGTCCTCGCGTACGAGCACGTCGCGCACGAGGACGTCCCTGTGCCATGGGCGGTCCTCTCGGACGTGCTGAAGCGGCGCGAGATGCGCGGCGAGGCCCGCCGCGGGTCGTTCGTCGAAGGGTTCCAGACGATGCAGTACGCGCACAAGGCCGCCGTCGAGCGCCTGCGCGAGAGCGGCGAGGACCGCCGGATGCTCGTCGTCGCGGCGATGGACCCGGCCAATCCGTACGGCGCGGCGCTGCCCGCGCCGGCCGAGGGCTTCGCGCGCATCCCCGGCGCGTACCTCGTCCTCGAGGGCGGCACGCCCGTGATGCGGATCGAGGCCGGCGGCAAGCGGCTCGTCCCGGTGAACGGCCTCGTGGGCGATCGGCTCGCCGCGGCGATCTCGACGCTGCCGCAGCTGCTGCGCGCGCCCGCGCCCTATCGGGGCAAGCGGCTCGAGGTCCTCACGTACGGAGAGGACCCCGCGGCCAAGAGCGCCGCGGCCGAGGCGCTGGCGCGCGCGGGGTTCGAGCCCGCGGGAGAAGCGCTCGTGCTCTGGCCGAGCCGTGCGCGACCGGCAGCGACCGGCGTAGCGTCGTCGGCGGATCGGGGTCTTCGCCTCGAAGGGCGCTAGCCGCTCAGCGCGCTTCCGAAGCGCCTCCTAGAAACCGTTGATCAGGCCGAACGCGATCGCCGCGATGATCGCGAACCGGACGATGCGGCCGAGGAGCACCGGGATGAAGAACGTGCGCAGCGGGAGCCCGAGCGCGCCCGCGCCCAGGCCGCCGGCATCGAACACCGGGTTCAGGGGGATCGCGAAGAGAAAGAGGAAGATCGCCGCGCGCGACTCGTAGCGGAAGAAGAAGCGCAGGCGCTCGAACCAGGGGTGCCCGGCGAAGAGGTCCTTCTCGACGCGTCCCACGAAGAACGCGACGGTCTCCCCGAGCGCCGAGCCAAGCGCCGCGAGGAGAACGACGACCGCGACGCTCTCCGCGCTCGTCGCCATGTGCGCGACGATCGGGACGTATGGCACGGGCACGACGACCGCCGCGTTCGCGACGAAGGTCAGCAGGAACGCTCCCGGGTACGCGAGCCCGCCCAGGGCCGCGTAGTCGATGGGGAGAAGGAACAGCATGAGGTTGAACAGGAAGACGAGGGCGACCGCGGCGATCTTCTGCGGCATCGTCGCGTCGCGTCCTCTTTCGGCGAGGTTGCGCGGGCGCAGCGACGACGCGGCCCGTTGCGCGACCTCGCTCGCCCGCCCACCCACCAGCATGCGGCTCACTGTACAGACCGAGGCTCAGCACGCCCACAGGGGCCGAGAGACTGGGGCGCGGGTGCGCCACGCTGGGCCGTCGTCATCACGCCGCCACTGACGATCGTGCTGCCAGCGTGAGTACGCCGTCTTCGACGAGGTATTCGCCGATCGTCTTCATCTCTTGCCCTCACGTAGGACTCCACCACCGGCGGCCGCAGCATCCGGCGCGACGATGCTGCGGGCGCGGACCGGCGCCGTCCCCGAGCAGCGCGGCTGATACGGCGCTCACGTGCGGTACCACTCGGACGCCGAGCGCTCGATCTCGTCGAGCGAGAGCCGCTCGACGTCACGCATCGCTTCGGCGACCTCGTCCGGCGACGGCCGGAGCGCGGCGCCGATCGCGGCCGCGGATGTCTCGCCCGTCATGACCTGCGCCAGCGGCGCAATGAGGACGTGCCGGTGCCGCAGGACGCGCCGGTACGCCTCCGCGTAGAGCTCGGCATCGTATCCGCCGGGCGTGCGCGCCGGCGCACCGAGCGCCGACGCGACGTGCTCGATCTCGTCCCAGTGCGCGCGCACGAGGTCGGGCGGAGCGCTCTTCGCGTCGCGCGCCTCCGCCATGTCGCGCGAGCGGGCGTCCTCGATGGTGCGCCGCACCTCGCGGCTCGGCACGGGGATCACGAAGCACGTCGCGTCGCCGGCAAGGAGCTGTTCGGCCTCGTCCTCGTAGGGTCGCGCAAGCTCCATCAGGCGCCCGCCGACGAGCGGGGTCTCGCCGACGAGGATGCGCCGCGGATCCGGATGCGCGCGATGCCAGCGCAGGACGGCTCCTCGCGCCCATCGGCCGACGGCGAGGCGGATCGCGGAGTGCGTGACGCCGCCGATCTCCGGGTATCGCGCGAGGATCTGCGGCGTGTCGAAGGGCAGCCGCGCGACGTCCCAATGCAGCAGGTGCACGATCCGCCCTCGGTCGGCCGCGACGCGGGCGATCTCGCGCACGAGGAGGCTCTTGCCCGAGGCCGGCAGGCCGGCGACGAACACACAGCGCCTGCCGTCGATGGCGCTCTGGATCGTGCCGCGGAGGGCGGGGTCGAGCGCCACCGGCCGCCGATGCTAGCGCCGCGCTGCCTATGATCTGCGCGTGGCTCGCTGGCCCGCGGTGCAGCACCTGAGCTTCCCGGTGCGCGACGAGATCTGGACCGGCCACTGATGGCGACGGTCAGCGAGCTCGTCGCGCCGACGCTCGAGGACGTTCGCGAGGCGCGCGCGTTCATCGCGCCTCATCTGCCGCTGCCCACGCCGCTCGTCAGCGCCGATGCGCTCTCGGCGATCCTCGGCGTCGAGGTCCGCCTCAAGCTCGAGTCGCTGCTGCCGACGAGCGCGTTCAAGGTGCGCGGCGGCGTGAACCTCGTGGGGCGCGATCCGACGGTGCGCGGCGGGATCATGGCCGCGTCGACCGGCAACCACGGCCAGTCGCTCGCATGGGCGGGGGCGCGGTTCGGCGTTCCGATCACGCTCTTCGTGCCGGAGGGCGCGAATCCCATCAAGGTCGCCTCGATGCGCGCGCTCGGAGCCACGATCGTCGAGCACGGGACCGACTACGACGACGCACGCGCGGAGTGCGAGCGCCGCGCCGCCCGGACGGGCGGCCGCTACGTGCACTCGGGGAACGAGCCGTACCTCATCGCCGGCGTGGCGACGGCGACGCTCGAGGTCCTCGACGCGTGGCCCGAGGTCGACGTGCTCGTCGTCCCGGTCGGCGGCGGCAGCGGCGCATCCGGCGCGAGCATCGCCGCGACCGCGAGCTCGCGCCGCGTCGAGGTGATCGGCGTGCAGTCCGAGGGCGCGCCCTCGGCGTATCTCTCCTGGCGCGAGCGCACGACCGTGACCCGGGACGCGATCCATACCTTCGCGGAAGGACTCGCCACGCGATCCCCGTTCGAGCTGCCCCAGCGGATCCTGCGCGAGAAGCTCAGCGACTTCGTCCTCGTCAGCGACGACGAGCTGCGTCGCGCGATGCACGCGCTGCTGCTCAATGCCCACGTCGTGGCCGAGGGGGCGGGCGCCGCGGCGACCGCCGCGGCGTGGAAGCTGCGCGACCGGCTGCGCGGCAAGCGCGTGGCGCTCTGGGTGAGCGGCGGGAACGCGACGGAGGCATCGATCATGGCTGCCCTCTCGTCGGGGAGCCTGAAGGAGGACTGAAATGGGAACGTCGCGCTCGTTCAGCGCGGCGCGCATCCTCAGAGCGGAAGACGGGATCCTCCGCGCGACGACCTCACCGGCTCCGGATGGAGGGCGAGTGGGTCCTTCTCGCCGCGTAGTGGGCGCACGACCGCGATGGATGCGGCCGAGGGGCCCAAGTGGACGGAGATCTCCACCGAGGCATTGGCGCGGTGGAGGTCTTGGTGCTCGCCCACCGCGCCCGCACGTGCCAGTGCTGAACACTCGGTAGCCTTTCGCGCCGTGTGTGCGATCTGGTCCGACGGTCCGCAGCCAGGACTGAGGAGAGCCTGATGGGGAGAGGTGAAGGACGGCTGCGGAGTCGGGCGCCCGTGCGCACGCGAAGGAGCGCTCCTGCTGCGCCGGCAGCGCATACCACTCCGCGCTTGAGGGGGCCGAACACGCAGGCCGTCTACTACCGCGACCGCCGGGGTGAAGAGCCGGTGCGCCGGTACATCGATGCCCTGGGACCGGCGGTCCGG
>JACPEQ010000159.1 GCA_016183435.1 Chloroflexota bacterium | reverse complement strand
GGCGGCCTTCTCGGGCACCTCGCCGAGGAGGTAGTGGTGGGCCAGCGCTGGGTAGAACTCGCGCAGCTGCTCGCCGAGCACGCGCTCCATCGCCCCGGCGACCCTGCGGTGCAGCTCCGCGCGGCGCCGGACCAGGAGCGTGTTGTAGGCGACCTCCTGGGTCACGGCGTGCTTGAAGCGGTAGCGGCCTTCGCGGCGCTCGCCGGGGGCGGCATCGACGACGAGGTCGGCGGCGATGAGGTGGTCCACCGCGTCCGCGAGGCGGTCGCCTCCCGCCTCACGCATCACGCGGTCCCCGAATCGTACGCCGACGACGGAGGCGAGCTGGATCGCCTCCCTCGCGAGCGGCATGAGGCGGTCGAGCCGCGTGGCCACCACGGCGTGCAGCGTCGCTGGGACCTCGAGCCCCAGGGGTAGGGGCCCCTGTGCGCGAAGCGCGGGCACGCGTGAGAGCCGCCACGCGCCGGAGGTGTCGTCCTTCTCGACCGCGCCCGACTCGATGAGCGACCGGATCGACTCCTCGATGAAGAACGGGTTCCCGCCGGCGCGCGCGACGATCCGGTCGCGGAGCTCCTCCGGCATCGGCACGGTCGTCTCGACGATGCGCGCGGCCTCCTCGTCGGACAGCGGCTGCAGCACGAGCTGCGAGAAGTTCGCGCGGGCCGGCCGCAGCTCGGGCGCGCCGGGACCGAGGCGGTGCGCGAGCAGGAACAGCAGCGGCGTCCCTGTCGCGCGCGCGGTCACGAACCCGAGGAGATCGAGCGATGCCGAGTCGGCGTAGTGCAGATCCTCGAGCACGTACAGGATCGGACGCGAGCGCGCGAGAGCGGTGAGGACGTCGTAGACGGAGATGTACATGGAGCGTTGCTGCTCCTCGCTCTCCTCGACGACCTCGGCCGCGCCGGGCAGGTGCAGGAACGTGGCGAGCATCGGCATGAGGCGTCCGGGGGCCGGCTCCGCGAACCCGAGCTCTCGGAGCCGTTCGCCGAGCCGGTCGATCGCGTCGCTTGCGGTCGGGTCGATCCCGAGCTCCGTCAGCAGGGGCTCGATGAATCCGGCGTACGAGCGCTGGTTCACGCGCGAGAACGTCCAGCGCAGGACTCGCGGCGCGTCAGCGCTCCGCGCCGTCTCGCCGTCGCCGCCTGCCGGGGTAGGGCCCCCGGCGTCAGGCGAGCCAGCGAGGCCGAGGAACTCGGAGACGAGGCGGCTCTTGCCGATGCCGGGCTCACCGGTGATGACGACCACCTCGCTCCGTCCGAGGCGCGCCGACTGGAACGCGAGGTCCAGGCGCGACAGCTCCATCCAGCGGCCGACGAGCGGCGCGCTGACCTCGATGCGGACGCGGTCGCCGCGCTCGCCGCTGAGCGCGTACGCCATGATGGGGCGCTCCTTCCCGCGCAGCTGCATCGGCCCGACCTCGCGGAACGCGAATTCGCGGTTCGTGAGCCGGAAGGTCTCGTCCGTCACGTAGGTCTCGCCGGGCGCGGCGGCGGCCTCCAGGCGCGCTGCGGTGTTCACGGTGTCGCCCATCACGCCGTACTCGGCGACGGAGCGGACGTGTCCCGCGACGACGAGCCCGCTGTGGATGCCGATCCGCAGGCCGAGCTCGACGTCGCGGTCGCGCTTCACGCGCGCGGCGTGGTCCGCGAACTTGCGCTGCATCCCGAGCGCGCACCGCAGGGCCCGCTGCGGGTCGTCCTCGTGCGCCACCGGCGCGCCGAACACGACGAAGATGGCGTCGCCGATGAACTTCTCGATGGTGCCGTCGAACGCAAGGGCCTCTTCGGCCAGGTCCTCGAAGATCGCGGAGACGGTCTCCTGGAGGACCTCGGGGTCGAGCTCCTCGGCCAGCGTCGTGAAGCCGACGAAGTCGGCGAAGAGCACGGTGACGAGCCGGCGCTCCTGGTAGGTCCCCTCCTGCACCGGAGAAGGCTATCGCGCGCGCGTTGTGGCGGGGACGCTCACGCTCGCCGCCCATTCCGTGATGCGCGCGAGCGCGAGCCGGATGTTCTCGAGCGAGTTCGCGTAGGACAGGCGGAGGTATCCCTCGCCCGCCCGGCCGAACGCGGTGCCGGCGAGGACGGCGACGCCGGCTTCGTAGAGGAAGCGATCCGCGACGCGCGCGCTGTCGCCGAGCCCGAGTCGCGTGACGTTCGGGAAGACGTAGAACGCGCCCTTCGGCACCAGGCACGTGATCCCGGGCACGGCGTTGAGCCCCGCGACGATCACGTCGCGGCGCTCGCGGAACGCTCGGACCATCGCGTCCACCTCGGGCGCGCGGGCCGCGAGGGCCGCGACGCCGGCCCGCTGCACGAACGTCGCGGTGCACGAGACCGAGTTCGTCACCAGCTTCGTCACCGGATCCACCAGCGGGCGTGGGAAGACCCCGAACCCCAGACGCCAGCCCGTCATCGCGTACGTCTTGCTGAAGCCGTCGAGGAGGATGGTGCGCTCGGGCATGCCCTCTTCGGCCAGGAGCGAGCGGTGCTCGCCCTCGTACAGCGTCTCGCCGTAGATCTCGTCGCTGAGGACCCACAGGTCGTGTTCGCGCGCGACGCGCGCGATCTCGCGCACCGCCGCCGCCGAGAGCACACCGCCCGTCGGGTTGTGCGGGCTGTTGACGATGATCGCCTTCGTGCGCGGCGTGATCAGCGACCGCAGCTCATCGAGATCGGGGTCGAACGCATTGCGCTCGCGGAGCGGGAGCGGCACCCCGCGCGCGCCGGCGAAAGCGATCATCGACGCGTAGATCGGGAAGCCCGGGTCCGGGTAGATCGCCTCGTCGCCGTCCTCGAGCAGGGCGAGGAGCGCGTAGAACATGATCGGCTTCGCGCCGGGTGTGACGACGACGCACCCCGGATCGACCGTCAGCGCGCGATGCTCGCCGAGCCAGCGGGCGATCCCTTCGCGCAGCTCGACCACTCCGGCCGAGGGTGTGTAGTGCGTCTCGCCTCGTTCCAGCGCCGCGACGCCCGCGGCCACGATCGAAGGCGGCGTGTCGAAGTCCGGTTCCCCGATCTCGAGGTGGACGACGGTCCGGCCCTGCGCTTCGAGCGCTCGTGCCTTCGCGAGCACCTCGAACGCGGTCTCGGTGCCGAGGCGCGACATGCGCGCGGCCAGCGTACGCATCGCCCCCTATTGTCGCAGCGTGAGGCTCGGGGCGGTCTTCCCGCAGCTCGAGATCGGCACCGATCCGGCGGATCTCGCGCGCTACGCGCGCGAGCTCGAGCGCATGGGCTTCGACCACATGGTCGTGTACGACCACGTTCTCGGCGCGCACCCCGATCGCCCGGGCGGATGGACCGGTCCGTACACGCATGCGTCGCTGTTCCATGAGCCGTTCGTCCTGTACGGCTACCTCGCCGCCATCGTCACCCGGCTGGAGCTCGCCACCGCGGTGATCATCCTCCCGCAGCGCCAGACCGCGCTCGTCGCGAAGCAGGCCGCCGAGGTGGACATCCTTGTGAAGGGCCGCTTCCGCCTCGGGGTCGGCGTGGGCTGGAACGAGGTCGAGTACGAGGGGCTGGGCGAGGACGTGCGCACGCGCGGCCGCCGCATCGAGGAGCAGATCGCGCTGCTGCGCCGCCTGTGGACCGAGCCGGTCGTCGACTTCACCGGCCGCTGGCACCGCATCCCGCGCGCGGGGATCAACCCGCTCCCGGTCCAGCGGCCGATCCCGATCTGGATGGGCGGTGGCTACAAGAGCAACCTGAGCTCGAGCGAGCGCGCACAGGGCGTGGTCGAGCCCGCGCTCAGGCGGATCGCGACGCTCGCCGATGGCTGGTTCACGCACGTGCAGCCGGGTGACGAAGGCGCGGCGGCGATCGCGCGATGGCGGGAGCTCGTTCGCGAGGCCGGGCGCGATCCCAGGTCGGTGGGGCTCGAGGGCCGAGTGAACGCGTTCCGCGTCGGGCCCGAGGAGTGGCCGCGCGAGATCGAGTGGTGGCGCCGGGTGGAGGCGACGCACATCGAGCTGAACACGATGAACGCGAAGTACGGATCGCTCGACGAGCACCTCGACGCGCTGCGGCGATTCGCGGGGATGGTGCGCGCGGGTTAGTCGCTTCGCTCCTCGTACCCGTCGTCGCCCGCCTGCGTGACCAAGCTCCCGCGGCGGGACTCCTAGGGTCCTAAGCGCGACGGCGCCGCGCTGAGCGGCGCTCCTCCGGGGCCGAGTCGGACCGGGGCCCCGCCCGCGAGCGGATACGCGAACAGCCCGGTCACGCGCGAGACGTAGTACCAGCCGCCGTCCGGCGACCATCCCGCGAAGCGGCCGTCCTGTATCGCGACGGAGAGCCCCGCGGTGGGGGACTGGACCACCGCGCGCTCGTTCGGCGTGCGGATGTCGAGCGTGTAGCCGACGTGTAGCCGAGATACGGCTTCGAAGGCGACCACGCGAGGTCCGCGAGGGACTCACCACGCACGTAGTGCAGCGCCTTCCCGTCGCCGTCGAGCAGCACGAGCCAGGTCCGGCTGGTGGCGGTGTCCTGGGTCTGCAGGCGCACGCTCGCGAACGTCCCGTCGCGCGATGCGTCGAGGGATGAGACGGTGGCGCTGAGCGTCCCGGCGGTGCTGGCGCGCTGGTCCCCAGCGAGCGTGTCGCGCGTCGTGAGGGCCTTCGTCCGATCCCCGTCCTCGATGCGCAGGAGGGAGGGGACCCCGTTCACGTCGCGGAGCACGAGGACCCCCTTCGCGGTCCATGCGACCTCGCGGCCCGGCACCGCCGGACGCGTGACCTTGCCGGCGGGGTCGAGGAACCGGACCTCGGGCTCCGCGTCCGACGCGATGCCGCTCACGCCGCGGCGGTCCACCACGATGGCCAGCTCCTTCCCGTCGGGCGACCACGAGAACGAGCGCGCCGCGGCCTGGCTCGGCGCGATCCGCATCGCGTCGCCCGAGCGTCCGATCACGTATGCGATGAACGTGGTCGACGACGAGAGCGTGCCGGCCTGCTCCACGACCACCACGTGGTCGCCGCTCGGCGACCACCGCGGTGCGGGGACCTGTGTCCGCCGGAGCACCGGCGCCGATCGCAGGAGCGAGGCGACGCCGCCGTCGAGCTGCCAGAGGTGGCTTCCGAGCGCGAAGACGGAGCGTGCCGCCGGCGCGCCCTGCGCGCGCTCATCGCCGCGCGCGAGCGAGAGCGACGTCGGGAACCACACGTCGGCCTCGCCGCCGGTATCGAGATACACGCTCACCGCGGCCGCCGGGGTCGCCGGCGGCGTAACGGTCAGCTTGGTCAGGTCGATGCGGACGATCCGCTCCGGCGTGAACCCGTACGCGGTGCGCCCGTCGGGGGCGATGCGGACCCGCTCGACGACGCCCGCGCTCGTGGGCAGCAGCTCGACGTCCTCGACGACGACGCCCTGCGAGCCGCTCGATCCGCGGTGCGCGAGGTACCTGCCGTCGGGGAGGCGCGCGTCGAGCCGGATGTCGTTCAGCTCCCACTGCGTCTCGCGGCGGACGTCGCTGCCGTCGAGCGCCGCGCTCCACACGGACGCGCGGTTCGCCGTGATGTACGCGAGCGAGGGGTCCCGGCTGGTCGGGACGCGGCCGACGAGGAAGTGGATGCGCCCTTCCGGGCCGACGACCGGCGAGACGGCCTGAACCCCGCTGATGAGGCGCATCGTGTTCGGGCGTCGCGCGCTCAGGATGCCGGCCGCGCCGAGGGCGGTCGACGCGAGCAGGTCGTCGTTCGAGATCCAGTCGCCCACGAAGAGGTCTTCGAGCGAGGTGAGCCGCGACCAGGCCGCACGGGTCGCGGTCAGATCGACGAGGAAGGCGTCGCTGCGGCCGTCGCCCGGGCGGAGCAGCGTCGCGGCGATCCGGGTCGCGTCCGGTGACCACCGGATGTCGGCGATGCGATAGCCGCTGTTGCGCAGCTCGATCGGCAGGTCCACGTCGACGTACGCGCCTGCGGTGCTCACGACGGCCAGGGAGAGACCGCTGTCGACGAACGCGACGGCACTCCCGTCGATCGCCCAGCGAGTGAGAGAGACGCGCCGAAGATCCTCGATCGAGGCGACGGAACGGCGCAGCGACCCGTCCAGGTTCGACACCCACATCTTGTTGTCACGCCAGTAGGCCAGGCGAGCGGTCTTGGACAGCTCCGGGGTCGTTCGTGCGGTGGCGACCGCAACGGAGGCGCTCGAGGTCGGAGCCAGGCCGGCGATCGGGCGTGCCGTCGAGACGACCGCGAAGGAGGAGCCGACGGCGATCAGCACGGCGGCAACGGCGTACGGCACGAGCCCGCGGAGCGCCATCGCGAGAGGATCATCGCACCGGCTGTGCCACCATCCAAGGGGTGAATGCGCCGCTCGTGCGGGCCTATGTCGAAGCGCTACCCGATCTCTCGTCCGATGGAAAAGCGGTCGAGCGCGTACGCTTCTGCCTGTCGACCCTGCTCGGGCCCGACGTTCGGTATCTCGTCGCCTCCGTGCTCGGTCCGGACGCCCCGGCCATCGCGCGAGTGACCGCGGCCGTCCTGCGCGCGGCAGGAGCGCCGACCGGCATCCTTGGCCGCTCGCTCGAGGACACGACCGTGGACGGTGCCCCGATCGACGACGCCCTCCTCGCCCAGGCGGGCACCCTCACCGCCGCGTCCGGGTACCAGCTCGCGGACGCGGGTCGCGACCTCGGTGAGCTGACCAGACGCGAAGGATCCGTGATCCTGGCGCTCACGGCGTTCGCCGAGGCGAGCCAGCGCGTCGCGCTGCTCGTCGACGCGGACATCGCGCCCGGCGACGTCGCGCACGTCACGCACCCGGACCTCGTCGTCGTCGGGCGCGTGGACCGGGAGGGCGCGGATCGCGCGCTCTCGCTCCTTCCGCCGGACCGGCCTGTCGTGATCTCCGTCCTGCCGAGCGAGGTGCGGTCGCACGTCGAGGAGCGCGTGACGGCCATGGGTGTTCCGGCGCTCCTCGGCGACCGCGATCACCGCATCGACGAGCGTGACGGACGGCTGGTCTTCACCGTGCGGGACGAGCCGTACGTGACGATCGATGCGGTGCCGGGCATCGAGCGGTCCGCGCTCGCGACCGGCATCGCGGCCGCGCTCGCCCTCGGCGTGATGGGCATCCGCATGCGCGAGGAGTGGGTCACGCAGGGGATCGCGACGCTGCGCGCGGAGCTCGTCGCGTCGTGAAGCCGCTCGAGGCAGCGAAGGCGTTCATGGCCGCGCTGCAGGCGAAGGAGCCGGAGAAGGCGGCCTCGGTATGCGCCGATGACGTCGTCATCGAGCTCCCGGGTGGCGAGAACGAGCTCCGCGGCAAGGACGGGGCTCGTCAGCTCATGCGCATGGCGCCGCCATTCGTGCGCCTCGTTCGCGAGGAGCACGTGGACGGGGGCACCGTCGTGCTGCGGGGCCTCACGCGCGCGCCCGGCCAGTTCGCGAACTACACGACGTGGACGTTCGAGACGGAGGGCGGGCTCATCACGCGCGTGACCTTCCACTGGCGCCCCGCCAATTAGATCGCCCTTCCACCCCGGCCGCTCGCTACTCGAGGTACACGAACGACCGTGGCGTCTTCGCCAGGCCGAAGCGGCCGAGCGATCGCGGACGCGCGTAGCGCTTCACGTTCGAGACCGGCAGGGCCCAGCCGTCCTCGGTCCTGCGCTCCGGCTCGCCGAGCTCGCACTCGCCGACGACGCCGATCTTCGGGACGGCGAGGTAGGCGCGGGCCGGCAGGCGCTTCGGTGGACGCGTGCGGTGATCGGTCGTGCGTGCGCCGTCGAGGATGGCGTCGGCGCTCTCGGCGCTGGTCGCGAGAACGAGGCGCGTCATGGTGACCTCCGGACGTGTGATGTCGAGGTCTACGACGCCGCCTTGCACGGCGGTCAGCGCCTGGCGCGCACCTCACGGATGGCGCGGTCGTCGATCACCGCCTTGAGGTCGATCGCCTTCGGGAGCACCCCGAGGTCCAGGAGCAGCCGGTACAGGGCATCCCAGCGCTCGGACGAGATCGCGCCGATGCCTTGGGTCCTGGTGAGCTCGTTCTGCGCGGCCGCGATCTCGGCGTCGAGCATGTAGCGCTGGTGGGCGGGATCCTCTCCGACGGCGTGTCGCATCGTGATCTCGACCGCCGCGCCCGGATCGCGGACCGCGTCGTCGATCCCGCGCAGGGCGGCCGCGAGGAAGCGGCGCACGAGGTCGGGCCGTGTGCGCGCGAGATCGCGTGTCGTGATGTAGGCGAGCCCGAGGGAGGGGATCCCGAGGTCCGAGGGGTGGAACAGGCGCGTGGCGACGCCGAGCCGCGCGAGGGTGTCGGGCTCGTTCGACTCGAACACCGGATAGACGTCGACCTTGCCCTCGATGAGGACCCGAGGATCGAATCCGACGGATACCTCGCGCACCTTCGAGCGATCGACCCCGGACGCCTTGAGGATGGCGAGGTAGTCGGCGCTGACGGTGCCCTTGTAGCCGACGAGCTTGCCCTCCCAGTCCTTCGGACCGCGGATCGGCGAGTCGGCGCGGACCGCGAACGCCTGCTCACCGCGCTGGCCGACCTGCGCGACGGCGACGATCGGAACGTCGGCGGTGGCGATGCGCTTCAGAACGTCGGGCGCGGAGCCCGTCGAGAACTGGACGCGGCCGGTGGCGAGCAGCTGGATGTGCTCGCTCGAACCGGTGGAGTGCCGGATGTCGACCTCGAGGCCCTCCTCGCGGAAGTACCCCCGCGCATTCGCGATGTACACGCCGACGAAGGGCAGATTCGCCTGCGGCTTGAAGCCCGCCATGAAGACGACCTGCTCCACTCGGATCGGTGATGGCGATGCGCTCGGCGACGGCCGCGGTCCGGCGCCCGCCCCGGGAGCGGCACAGCCGCTCGCGGAGATGAGAAGGACGACGGCGACGACGGTCTTGCGAGCGGACATGGCTAGGTCGTCAACGTTATCGGATGCCAGTGCAGGACGCGGCGCTCCGCCGCGCCGACGAGGGCGTTCACTCCGATCCCCGCCGCGGCCAGGATCAGCACGGCGCCGAACAGGCTCGTGAGGTCCAGGTTCGCGTTCGCGACGAAGATCACGCGGCCGAGCCCGCGCTCGGCGCCGGTCCACTCCGCGACGACGGCGCCGATCAGGGCCAGATTCGCCGACACCCGGGCCGCGGAGAACAGGTACGGCAGCGCGCTCGGGGCGCGCAGACGCACGAAGATCTCCTGCCGAGAGGCCCCGAGCGTCTCGAGGAACGCCAGCTCCTGCGGGTCGACGGAGCGCAGGCCGACGAACGCGTTCACCAGCATCGGGAAGAAGGTAATGAGAGCGGCGATCGCGATCTTCGGCGCGGGTCCGAATCCGAACCACAGCGTGAAGAGCGGAGCCACCGCGACGATCGGCGTCAGCTTCACGAGGATCGCGAGCGGGAAGATGCTGCGCTCCAGGGCGCGCGAGAACGTCATCGCGCTCGCGGCCGCGAACGCGACCGCCGCGCCGAGAGCGAATCCGAATGCGGCCTCCCCGAGCGTCGTGATCGTCTCCGACGCGAAGAACTGCGGATCACGGGCGAGCCGGGCCGCGATCGCGGAGGGTGCGGGGAAGAGATAGCCCGGGACGCGCATGGCAGTGGTCCAGATCTCGAGCACCACGCCCAGCGCGGTGACCGCGATGGTCGCCGCGACCACGTCCGCGAGGGCCCGCCGCTCGCCCCTCATGGCGGCAGCAGCGCGCGGACCGACTCGACGGCCGCGATGAGCTCGGGTCGCTGCGTGATGCGACGAGGCCGAGGCCGGCCGGCATCGACCGTGATCTCGCCGATGACACGCGCCGTCGGGCCGCCGATGACCACGACCCGGTCGGCCAAGAGCACCGCCTCCTCGAGGTCGTGGGTCACGTGGATCACGGAGCAGCCGGACGCGGACCAGAGATCCATCAGCTCCGCGCGAAGGTCCTCGCGCGTGATCGCGTCGAGCGCGGCCAGCGGCTCGTCCAGGAGCAGGACGTCGGGCGCCGTCACGAGCGCGCGGACGAGCGCGACCCGCTGGCGCATCCCACCGGAGAGCTCGTGCGGGTAGCGGTCGAGATGGCCCGCGAGCCCGACCCGGTCCAGCCACTCGCTCGGACCGAGGCCGGTGTCGCGCTCGACGCCGCCGTTCACCTGCAGCGGCAGCCGCACGTTCCCGAGCACGGTCAGCCATGGGTGCAGCCGCGCGTCCTGAGCGACGAGACCGAGGAGCTTCGCGCGTCGCGCGTCCGCGGGGCTGCGGCCGAGCACGCGGACCGCGCCGGTGGAGGGTGGGATGAGACCCGCGATGACGCGCAGCAGCGTGGTCTTCCCGCTGCCGCTGCGTCCGGCGACGGCGACGAACTCGCCAGGCGCCACCGTCAGCGAGACGAGGTCGAGAACGGGCTGGCGCCCGTAGCCCGCGGTCACGCTCTCGAGGGCGATGGCCTCGCTCACGTCGCGATGGTAGGCACGGCTTCGGTGGGTCCCGAGCAGCGCAGTCCCGCCCACAGTCGCTCGGCCGGCGCGAGTCCCAGCTGATCGCGCGCCTCGCCGACGAGCGCGAGAGAACCCGTCACGCACACGGTGCGACCGCGTGCGCCGAGGCGAGCGGCCGCGAGCGCGTGGCCGAGGTCCTCGTGCGTCTCGATCGGGATCCGTGTCAGCGCCCGGCACATCCGCGCGAGATCCGCCGCGGGGAGGGCGCGCGCCCCTCGCGGTCGCGTCACGAACACGCGCTCGGCGAGCGGAAGCAGCGGCCGCAGGATGCGAGCCGCCTCCTTGTCCCGATACATGCCGATGATCAGCTGGATCGCCTGGTCGCCGCGTGACCGCAGCTCGTCGGCGAGCGCTCGCGCGGAGACCGGATCGTGCGCTCCGTCGAGGACGATCCGCGGACCATCCCCGATCGTCTCCGACCGGCCCGGCCATCGCAGCCGCTCGAGCGCGTCCATGCCGTCGCGCACGCCGAGCGCGGTCGCGGCCGCGACCGCGAGCGCCGCGTTCTGGCGCTGGTGAGCGCCCGCCAGCCCGAGGATCGTCGACGCCGGGAGCGGATCGACCCACGTGCATCGCGCCCCGACCTCGCGGCACGCCCTCAGCAGCGTGCGCCTGACCGAAGGGCGCTGCTGCGCGATGATCGCGACGCGGTCGCGGCGCAGGATCCCCGCCTTCTCCCGAGCGATCTGGTCGAGCCGCGTTCCGAGGATGTCGGTGTGTCCCCGATCGATCGTGGTCAGGATCGAGATCTCCGGTCCCACCGCGTTCGTCGCGTCGAGCCGGCCGCCGAGCCCGACCTCCAGCACCGCGACGGAGCATCCGGACTCCGCGAACAGCTTGATGGCGAGCGCGGTCGTGATCTCGAACGTCGTCGGTTCCCCGGCCTCAGGGTGGCGCTCCAACAGTCGCGCGACGTGGGGGCGCCAGTGGTCCACGGCCGCCGCGAAGTCCGTCGGTCCGACCATCACGCCATCGACCCGGATCCGCTCCCGGTAGACCTGCAGGTGGGGCTGCGTGTACAGGCCGGCGCGGACTCCACCCGCGCACAGCAGCGCCGCGAGGAACGCCGCCGTCGATCCCTTTCCCTTCGTTCCGGCGATGAGCACGCAGCGCACTCGCCGGTCCGGCGCGCCCGCGAGGTCGAGGAGCGCGCGCGTACGGCCGAGCTTCCACTGCTCGCCCGGCGCCGCGGCGGGATTCCAGCCGACGCCCCGCTCCATGTCGGCGAACGAGAACAGCCAGTTGAGCGCGTCCCGCTCGCGTGCGAGGCTGGCCGCGGTGTTCCCTTCCTGGGGTGAGCGTCCGGCGATCATGGGCATCCTGAACGCTACGCCGGATTCCTTCGCGGGCGATGGGCTCGCCGACGACCTCGACGGGCTCCTCGCGCGTGGCCGCGAGCAGCACGCCGAGGGCGCGGCGGTCATCGATGTCGGTGGCGAGTCGACGCGCCCCGGTGCGACCCCGGTCTCCGACGACGAGGAGCTCGCGCGGGTCCTGCCGGTCGTCGAGCGGCTCGCGCGGACGATCGACGTGCCGATCTCGATCGACACATCCAAGCCCGCCGTGGCCGAGGCTGCGCTGCGCGCCGGAGCCCGCATCGTGAACGACGTCTCGGGCCTCCGCGATCCACGCCTTGCTGAGACCGCTGCCCGTCATGGTGCGTGGCTGGTGGTCATGGACAACGGCTGGACCCGCCCGAAGGCCGTGCATGACGGCATCGTCGAGACCGTCTGCGAGGAGCTCGCTCGGGCCAGGGATGTCGCGCTACGCGCCGGGGTGGCGCGCGATCGGATCGTCGTCGATCCCGGGCTCGGCTTCGGCAAGACCGCCGAGGAGAGCCTTGCGCTCCTCGCGGCGACCGGCGAGATCCGCGAACGTCTTCGGCCGCATCTGCTCCTGTGCGGGCCGTCGCGGAAGCGCTTCACCGGAGAGGTGCTTGGCCTCGCCGCCGGCGAGCGGCTCGAAACGACGCTCGGAGCGGTCGCGCTGGCGGCGTTCCTGGGCGCCGACGCGATCCGCGTGCACGACGTACGCGAGGGCGTTCGCGCCGCGTGGCTCGGCGCCGCGGCCGCGAAGGCGGCCGGGCGCGGCCCCCGCCTCGCGTACGTCGGGCTCGGCGCCAACGTCGGTGACACGCGCGCCACGCTCCGCCGGGCGACGGATGCGCTCTCCGGGATCGGCCGCGTCTGGGGCGTGAGCGGGCTTTGGCAGACGGCGCCGCGAGAGGTCGTCGACCAGCCCTCGTTCCTGAACGCCGCGGTCGCGATCGAGCTTGCGGAGGGCCGGGTCGGTGAGATGGTCGCGCGGCTGAAGCGGATCGAAGACGAGCTCGGCCGCGGCCCGGGCCCGCGATACGGGCCGCGGGTCATCGACCTCGATCTCCTGATGTTCGACCGCGGCCGCGAGGAACGCGACGGGGACGTCATAGTGCCGCACGTGCGGCTGGTGGAGCGTCGCTTCGCGCTCGCGCCCCTGGCCGAGCTCGCGCCCGACGTCGTCGAGCCCCGCACGGGGCAGACCATCCGCGAGCTCCTCGCCCGGGTGGCCGATCAGCACGCGCGGCGAGTGGAAGGTCCGGAGTGGTGGACCGCATCGTCCTGAACGGCATTCGCGTCCAGGCGCGTCACGGCGTCTCGGACGAGGAGCGCTCGCATCCACAGGAGTTCGAGATGGAGCTGAGCTGCTCCACTGATGTTCGCGCGGCCGCACGTGACGACGACATCACCAGAACCGTCGACTACGTCCATCTGCGCGACGTCGCCGTCGCGGTGGCGACCGGATCCTCGTTCCGGCTCCTCGAGACGCTCGCCGAGCGGATCGCGTCGGCGATCCTGGACGAGCTGCACCCGAGCTGGGTACGGGTCCGCGTCACGAAGCTGCGGCCGGAGGGCGTCGGCGTCCCGGCGAGCGTCGAGATCGAACGCGGGGACGCCGCGCCGGGCGCCTTCCGGAGCGCCCCGATCGAGCTCCACGTCGCGGATTTCGCTCCGGCGAAGCGGTTCTATGGAGCCCTCGGCTTCGGAGTGCTACGAGAGGAGATCGCCGGCGAGGAGGGATACCTCGTGATGGGTCATGGCGCCGATGTGCTGCGCTTCTGGCCCGGGACCGCGGCGGTCGAGCGGCACACCCACTTCGGCCGATCGCCGTCGACGACCGTACCCGGTCACCGCGTCGAGATCGTCCTGACGTTCCACGATCTGGATGCGACGTTCGAGGCTGCGAAGCCGGTCGGCACGATCGTCGAGCCCATACGACGGCGTCATTGGGGCCTGCGCGACTTCCGAGTGCTGGATCCCTTCGGGTTCTACGTCCGGTGCACCGAGCCCCACGACCCGGCGGCCCCCTGATGGAAGGCATCTGGGCGGCGCTCGCGCAGCGGCTCGACTTCGCCTCCTTCGTGCCGAAGCCGGTCGATGGCATCGAGCGCGCCGACCTGCGCACGCGGAACGGCAGCCCGTACACCGTGCTGAAGGACCCGCACGGCGACGGCGGCGCCGGCACATACGTCCGGCTCGACGAGGGCTACGTCGAGCTCTTCGAGCTGATGGATGGCACGCGCACGACGTCCGGGATCCTCGTCGAGCACCTGCAGCGCCGCGGCTTCCTCGCCCTCGACCGCCTCGCCATGCTCACCGCGAACCTCGCCGCGAACGGCTTCTTCGGCGACGCGACCGTCGACGTGTACGCGCGGCTGCGTCGGCGACGCGCGCTGCGTGACCCGCTCGTACGGCTCTCGCTCTTCCTGCGCCGCCTGATCGTCTGGAACGTGGCGACGTGGAAGAACGCCGAGAGCACCATCGACGTGCTCTATCGCTTCGGAGGACGGCTCGCGTTCACGCGGCTCGGCGCGGTCATCCTCGTGCTCGCGTCGCTCGCCGGCATCGTGCTGTGGGCGCGCGAGTTCGGCTCCGCGCGGCACGACATGTTCCGCGTCGGCGGGAGCGTGGCTTGGGGCGTCATCGCGCTCGCCCTGCTGCAGGTCGCACAGATCTCCGTCCACGAGCTGGGGCACGCGCTCGCGATCCGGCACTTCGGGCGCCGCGTCCGTCTCCTCGGCCTCGCCGTGTACTACCTGTTCCCCTGCGCATACGTGGACGCGACCGACATGATCATGGCGCCGCGATGGCAGCGGGTGATCGTCGCGCTCGCGGGCCCGCTGGCGGGAGCGATCGTCGCGTTCCTCGCGATGATCGTCGCGCTCACGTCGACCGATCCCATCGTGGCGGGGATCGCGTTCAGCGCGGCGACGATCTTCATCTTCCAGCTCGTGCTGAACTTGCTGCCGATCCTCGACCTGGACGGCTATCACATCCTCGTCGACGTCCTCGACGCGCCGCTGCTCCGCCAGCGCGCCCTTGCGTTCGCCCGGGCGCGGCTGCCGGTGAAGATCCGGCGGCGGGAGCGCTGGTCGGCGACGGAGATCCTCCTCGCGGCGTACGGCGTCCTCGCCCTGTTCGCGTCGATCGCCACGCTCGCATTCGCGGCGCTCGTCTGGAACTCGCGTATCGCGCCGCTCGCCGCCGAGCTCACCGCGACCGGGCTCGTCGGCGCGGTCGTCCTCGGGGTGATCCTCGTCGCATTCGTCGGTCCGATCCTCGTGCAGCTCGCGATCCGCGGCGCCGGCTGGGCGCGGACCGCGCTCGGCGCCCTGCGCTCACGGCGAGGCCGCGACGCGCAGGCCATCCTCCTCGAGCGAGTGCGCGTGCTCGGACGGGTCCGGTTCCTCTCGAACCTCACACCGCAGGCGCTCGCCGCGCTCGCGGACCACATCCGTGAAGAGCACGTCGAGCGCGGGCAGGTCGTCGTCACGCACGGCGAAGAGGCCGATCGCTTCTTCATCGTCCGTTCGGGCCTGCTCGAGACGGTCGCGCCCGACGGCCAGACGCTCGGGCGCGTCATCCCGGGCGAAGGCTTCGGCGAGCTCGCGCTGCTCGACGGCACGCCGCGCACCGCGACCGTGCGCGCCATCGAGCCGACGGTGCTGTGGTCGATCGACCGCGGGCACTTTGGGCGCTGGATCAAGGACCGCTTCGAGGTCGCGGCGCGCATCCGCGCCTCCGAAGAGGAGCGGGCGCGCTTGGGGAAGGTGCCGTTCTTCCGGGCGCTCGGGTCGGCCGAGCTTCGGCGGCTGTCCGCGAAGCTGGTGATCCGGCGCGTGCCCGCCGGAGAGTTCGTCGTCCGCGCGGGCGAGCCGGGCGACCGCTACTACGTGATCCGGGAGGGCACCGCCGAGGTCATCGGGCCGGACGACAGGCCCATCCGCACGCTCGGGCCGGACCAGGACTTCGGGGAGCTCGCGCTCCTGTTCGGCGGCGGCCGGACCGCGTCGGTGCGCGCGGTCACGGATCTCGTCCTCATGAGCCTCGCGCGGAACGATTTCGCTGCGCTGGTGAAGGCATCCGGCGAGACGCTGGGGGGCTTCCGGACGCGCACCAGCCACTACGAGAACGCGCCGGGTCTAGGATCGGCGGTCTCCACCACGCGGTAGGAAGTTCAAGGGGAATGGGGGTGGAAGGGGGCAGAGCCCCCTGCGAGAGATGGACTGCTGGACCTGCGAGCGCACCGCGCTCGGCGCGTGCCGCTTCTGCGGCCGCGGCGTGTGCCGGCAGCACGCCAAGATGCACCCGTTCATCCTCGACACCTTCCGCGGCACCAAGCACGAGAAGCTGCGCGCGCTCGTCGTGGATGACGCCCTTCACTGCGGCGTCTGCCGGCCGAAGAGCGATCCGGTGGAGCTCCCCGAGCTCGAGTAGAGGCCACCGTCACCCGGCGGACTGTGGAAAAGTGCCAAAGAACACTGATCCGCCGTGCTCCCGCCGGTCCTACCATTCCGCGCTTCCGACGAAAGTGCGTGGCAACGAACGCACTGCGTGCGGGCGGAGAAGGAGGACCAAGAAGTGTCCAAGGGAACTCTCAACCAGGTGATCCAGCGAGCTGTCAGCGACGCGGCGTTCCGCCGCCAGCTGCAGCGGGACCCCGCGAGCGCCCTCGCGGACTTCGACCTGAGCAAGGACGAGCGCTCTGCCATCGCGAGCGGCGACCCGGCCCAGCTCACGGGCCTCGGCGTCGATCAGCGGATGAGCAAGGCGTTCGTCATCGGCGGCCTGTCCGGCAGCGCGAGCGCGGCCGTCATCGGCGACGCGGGAGCGGGCGCCAACGCGGTCCTCGTGGACGAGAGCGCGATGACCGGCCACGGAGCGCTCATCGACGACAACGCCGCATCGGCGGCGAGGAGCCTCATCGAGCCCGATGCCGGCCACGGGGCCGGCGCCGTCATCGTCGGCGACCCGGTCAGTCCGAACGTCGCGGCGTTCGACCCGGAGACGGCGAGCGGCGACCTCAACACGATCGACGCGGGCCTCCTGGGTGGGACGACCGCGGCCTTCGCGGAGACATCGCGGACCGAGGTCACCGACGTCAACCAGGACGCGAACTGGGACGCGGCGAGCGGCGTGACGGCCTTCGAGCCGGCCGGGCCGAGCACCGCGGGGGAGCTGAACGTCTTGGATGCCGGCGTTGCCGAGGTCGACAGCTCGTTCGACGTACAGATCGGCACGAGCGCGTCGGCGACCGAGACGGGCGGTGAGCTCGACTCGGGCGGGGACATCCGCCCGACCGAGTACTAACGATCCTCGACCGCACGTGAGGAAGAGCGGCCCGCGCTAACGCGCATGGGGGCCCCTGCCCCCGGGGCCGCTCTTTCGTTTTCCCTCGTAGTCGGCTGAACGCGCCTTCTGTCGATGCGGTACCATCTCGATGCGAAATGAGCGACAGGAGCGAAGTCACGTTCGAGGCGCTGACGCGAGGGCCGGCGCTGTACACCCCAGCGGAGGTGGCGCATCTCCTTCGGGTCAGCCCGCGTACGGTCCTGAACTGGATCCGTGACGGGCATCTCGTGGCGATCAAGCTCTCGCCTCGGGTGCACCGGATCACCGTCGGTGCGCTCGTGAAGCTCCTGTTCCCCGAGCGCATCCGGCACCTGCCGATCAAGCGGACGGGTCGCATCCCGACCCCGGGTCGGGGTGAGACCTGGATGAAGAGGGTCAAGACGAAGGTCTCGGCGTAGAGCGGGCCGCGTCGATCCCTTGGCGCAGTGCCGTCCTCGCATCGGCGCGGCTCTCCGCGCGTTTCGCGACCCTCCGCGAGGCGTGTGAGGCCGATGGGGACGAGCTTGAGGTGACGGACGACCGTCACGCGCGCGACCGCTACTTCCGGTTGCGCGTCGCCGTGCCCGGATACGGGATCCACCACGCCACCCTCGACTTTGAGGAGTGGTACGACCGTGTCCGCGCGGGGTGGCGTATGACCGACTACCAGTACGAACTGCGCTTCGAACCCGCGGGCTCTGGTCGCTGGGCCGAGCACTGGCACGACGATGACTTCCACCGACACTGCGAGAGCGCGGCAGGTCCTCACCCGGACCACTACTCCAGCCGTCCGATCCAACTCTTCGACGCGCGCGCCGAGCTGCTCCGCCGGTACGCACTCGGCCCGAATGCGCTCAGGTGCGCAGAGCTCGAGGAGGGCTGATCGCCCGCGAGACGGTCAGTAGCGGATCTGGAGCCGGAGCTTCTCCCGGTCGACGATCTCGATGTGACGGCGGCCGATCGCGATGGCGCCGACCTTCTCCAGGTCGGCGAGGCAGCGGTTCACCGCCGCACGTGTTCCGCCGACGAACGACGCGAGGTCGTCCTGCGTGAGCTCGACCTCACGCTTCCCGGGTGAGAGCTCGCTCAGGTCGAGGAGGTACTTCGCGACGCGGCTCTCCAGGTCGAGGAACACGAAGTCGCCGACCTGACCCGAGAGGCGACGGACGATGCGGGTGAGCCGCGCGAGCAGCTGGCGCATGGCCTTCGGGTTCCTCTCGAGTACCGCGAACAGGTCCGCGCCCGAAAGCGTGTAGGCGATCGTGTCGGTGAGAGCGGTGACCGTCGCCGGGCGCGGTCCTTCGTCGAACAGCGCCAGCTCGCCGAACACATCC
>JACPEQ010000167.1 GCA_016183435.1 Chloroflexota bacterium | reverse complement strand
GTCTCGGCGGTCGCGCTCGGGTGGGCGCTCGCGTTCAAGCAGCTCGCCCTGCTCATCTGGCCGTTCGCGCTCCGCCACCTCGCGACCGCGGGCGCTCCGTGGCAGCGATACCTCGCCATCTCCGGCGGCGTCGCGGCGGGCATGACGCTGCCGTTCCTGCTGTGGTCGCCCGGCGCGTTCCTCTCACAGCAGGCGCAGGCGCTCACCTTCCACGACCGGGTCTGGGGCGCGAACCTGCTGAACACCCTCGCGCAGTGGTGGCCGGTCGACGGCATCGTCGGCTTGTTCTTCGCGCTCGAGCTGCTGGGCACGGCCGGGCTCGTCGTGCTCGCCCTGCGCGCCCGGATCGCGACGATCGGGAGCGCCGCGCTGGTCGGTGCGGCGATCCTCGTCGTGCCGCTCCTGCTGGCGAAGTGGACGACGCAGTCGTATCTCGTGTATGCCGCGACGGTGGCGGCGGCCGGACTGGTCCTCATCGACGCTCCCGCCGAGGTGACCTCGGATGCGTGAGCTCGACCTCCGTGCGTACCGCGACGCGTTCGCATCCATCCACGGCGCGTTCACGATGGACGCGGCGCTGCTGTTCTTCGCGTACGCCGAGCTGAACGACGCGCCGCGCGGCTCCGTCGTCGAGATCGGGGTGCACCACGGCCTATCCGCGATCGCGGTCGCCGCCCTGCGCGCCCGAAAGGGGACGATGCTCGCGATCGACACCTTCGGTGCCGCCCAGGACGCGGCTGCGTCGGGCGGCATGAACACCGACACGCGGACGTTCTCCCGGAACATGGCGCGCTTCCACGGCGCCATCGAGTGGCTGCGCGTCATCGAGGCGGATTCGCGGACGCTGAGCGCGGCCGACCTCGCGACGGAGCCGCCGGTGTCCTTCTTCCATATCGACGGCGGGCACTCGTCGGAAGAGACATACCACGACCTTTCGCTCGCGGCAGGCGTCTCGATCCGCGGGGGTCTCATCGCGCTCGACGACTACTTCAACCCGTCGTTCCCCGGCGTATCCGAAGGCACGGTGCGGTACCTCATCGAGCAGCCCGGCACGCTCGTGCCGCTGGCGATCGGCTGCAACAAGGTGATCTTCCAGCGCGCGCCCGCGCGCGGCGATCTGAACGCGCGCTTCGCGGAGCGATACGCGTTCATCCCGCGAACGCACGCGACCTTCAACGGCAGCGAAGTGCTCGTGTTCGGATCCGGTGTCGCGAAGTACGTGGACGTCGAGCGCTCGACGCCAGCACGCCTCGTGGCGCGCGAGCTCGTCCTGCGCGTGGACCTCGAGCCGCACCGGTCCGACCTCGACGCCGCTCCCGGCGAGACGGTCCCGCTCGCGGTCCGGGTGCGGAACCGCTCGAACGTGCCGCTCGAATGGAGCGACTCGCCGCACGGCCTCTCGTACCACGTCCTGCGCGCGGATGGGACGGCGGAGCGCTACGAGAACGCGCGGACCTGGTTCATCCCGCCCCTCGCCGAAGGCGCGCAGCGCGACATGGCCCTGTCCGTGATCGCGCCCGAGCGGCCCGGCGAGTACGTCGTTGAGGTCGACGTCGTCTGGGAAGGGATCTGCTGGCTGCGCGAGCGCGGCGCCGCCGTCGCCCGCGTCAGCTTGTCCGTGCGTTAGCACCGGGCATCTCCTCCGACGTCGTCGTACGTTGGGACCGGACGAGCCGACGAATTGACACTTTGTCACACGGCGGCGTAGCCTTGGACCGATGTCCAGGACGCTCGTCGCCGTCAACGCGCAGGGCCGAGTGACGCTGCCGGCGGACGTGCGCCGGAAGCTTCACCTCGCCGAGGGGTCGCAGCTCGAAGTCGCCGTTGAAGCGGGCCGGATCACGCTGCGGCCGGCGCAGGTGATCCCCGCCGACGACGCGTGGGCATACACACCCGAGCATCGGGCCAGCGTGCGGCGTGCGCTCGAGGACGTGAAGGCAGGCCGTGTCTACCGGCTCACGTCGAAGGAATGGGATGACATCGTGAATAAGGGCCGGCTGCCGGCGCGCGTCCGCCGAGGGATGCATGAGCGGAGAGCGGCGAAGAGGAAGAGCACATAGCGCGGCGGTTCAGCACCCTCGAGTCATCGATCGACTTCATCGAGACGCTGATCTCGTTTCCCGCCACTGACCAGAAGCGCGTCCTCAAGGCGATGCGCTACCTCGAAGAGGACGAACGGCATCCGTCGCTGCGCGTTCATCAACTGAGTGGCGACATGACCGGGATCTGGTCCGCGAGCGCCTCCGACGACCTGCGCATCACGTTCGTCCGACTCGAAGGCGGCCGCAAGCTGCTCCTCGCGTGCACGCGGCACTACCGGTAGCAGCCTGACGAGCACCTCGCGAGCACGGCGGGCGGTCGCCCGCGACAATGACGAGCGCATGTCCCACGTCGTCGTGCTCGGTGGTGGGATCTGCGGCCTCGCGGCGGGCATGCAGCTCGCCGAGCACGGGCAGCAGGTCACGGTCCTCGAAGCGCAGCACTTCCTCGGTGGCCTCGCGGCCACTCTTCGCGGGAAGAGCGGCGCCGGATTCGACTTCGGTCCGCACGCCTACCACGCGCGCAACGAGCGGGTCCTGAACATGTTCAAGGAGATCGCGCACGACGGGTTCCCGGCGCGGCCGAAGAACGTGCGCATCAAGTTCCGCGGCCGCTACTACAAGTACCCGCTCGAGGCGATGGATCTCGCGCGCAGCATGGACCCGCTCCTCGCCGTGCGCGCGTTCGTCGACTACCTCGGCGAGGTCATCCGCCGGAAGATCCTGCCGCGCACGCTCGTGTCCGCCGAGGACTGGGTGACGCGGGCGATGGGGCGCACGCTACGGCCTCTTCTTCGGGCCGTACACGCAGAAGGTGTGGGGCATCCCGCCGTCGCAGCTCGCGGCGTCGTTCGCGCAGCACCGCATCCCGCACATCTCGCTGTGGAAGGTCATCCAGACGTCGCTGCGCACGGGCCGCGCGAAGATCAGCGGCAGCGAGCATCGCTACGCGCCGCTCGTCGTCGAGCTCTTCTATCCGCCGCGCGGCGCGGGGCTCATCAGTGAGCGCATGGCGGAGCGCATCCGCGCGAAGGGCGGCCGCGTCGAGACCGGCACGCTGGTCACGGGGCTGGACGTCATGGACGGTCGCGTGATCGCCGTGCGCTACCGGCGCGTGCCGCGCACCGATGACGGCGGCCAGCTCTGCATGATGACCACGGGCCTCGAGGGCAACGTCGACCCGTACCGCATGAACGGCTCGCCGGGCCCGGAGGAGCGGATCGAGTGCGACGGCATCGTGAACACGATCCCGCTGCCGCATCTGGTGAAACTCCTCGGCGATGCGGTGTCACCCGAGGCGAAGGCCGCGGCCGACGTGCTGCGCTTCCGCGCGCTCACGATCGTCGGTCTGCGCGTGAAGCGGCCGCGGGTCCTGCCCGCGCAGTCGATCTACTTCCAGGACAAGATGTTCAACCGGCTCTCGGAGACGCGGAACTACGGCGGCTCTGACGTCTGCGGTCCCGACGAGACGGTCCTCCTGTGCGACATCACGTGCGACATCGGGGACGCGATCTGGACCGCCGACCCGAGCGAGCTCGGGCACCGCTGCGCAGAGGAGCTCGAGGTCGAAGGCTTCCTGAAGATGGACGAGGTCGTCGAGCGCGTCGCGCTCCGGACGACGTTCGGCTACCCGGTCTATGTCGTCGGCTACGAACAGGCCATCGACACGCTGATGAAAGAGCTGTTGCGCTTCGAGAACGTGGTCACGGGCGGTCGACAGGGCCTGTATAAGTACGTGGACATGGACATCGCGTCGGAGATGGGCCTGTCGATGGCGGACCACGTGCTCTCGGGCCGCACCAAGCAGGAGACGATCGCTCACATCCCCTACGAGGACCGTGTCTTCGCGTGAGCGTTGAGGCCCTGCGCGTCGCCGTCGTCGGCGCCGGGTACTGGGGCCCGAACCTCGTCCGCAACTTCAACGAAGCGCCGGGTGCGGACGTCATCGCGGTCGCCGACCTCTCGCGCGAGCGCCTGCAGCCGATCCGCAAGCGCTATCCGTCGATCCGCATCACGACCGATCACCGCGAGATCATGAGCGACCGCGCCATCGACGCGGTCGCCATCGCGACGCCGATCAAGACGCACCGCGCGCTCTGCGAGGAGGCCTTCGCCGCGGGCAAGCACGTCCTGGTCGAGAAGCCGCTCGCCGGGACCGTCGAAGACGCCGAGGCCATCGTGCGCGCGGCCGAGCGCGCCGGGCGCACGCTCATGGTCGGCCACACGTTCGTCTACAACCCCGCGGTCACGACCGTGCGCCGAGCGATCGAGCGCGGCGACCTCGGGAAGATCCAGTACATCGACAGCCAGCGCGTGAACCTCGGCCTGCACCAGTTCGACTTCAACGTGCTCTGGGACCTCGGTCCGCACGACGTGTCCATCACGCTGTACTGGCTCGATGAGGAGCCGACGTGGGTGCAGGTCACCGGCGGCTGTTTCGTGCAGTCGGACATCGAGGACGTCGTCTGGATGACGATGGGATTCCCGTCGGGCGCGATCGCGCACGCGCACCTCTCGTGGCTCGCGCCGGGCAAGATCCGCACGATGACCGTGATCGGCTCGAAGCAGATGGCCGTGTACGATGACGTCACCGCGGTGGAGAAGGTGAAGATCTTCGACCACGGCGTCGAGCGGCTCGAGCCCGACGAGCTGCGCCGCGCGTACCGCGCCGGCGACATCCACAGCCCGCGCGTGCCGGTGACCGAGGCGCTGCAAGTGGAGGCGCGCCACTTCATCGACTCGATCCGGAGCGGCACGCCTCCGATCTCCGACGGGAACGCGGGCCTGCGTGTCGTGCGCGTCCTGGAGGCCGGCTCGAGCTCGCTGCGCCTGGGCGGCGTGCGCGTCGCGTACGACGCGGCGCCGGAGAAGGTGGCCACGCCCGCGAAATGACGAGCCTCGGCAGCGTGATCCACCCCACCGCTTTCGTCGGCGAGAACGTGGAGCTCGGCCGCGGCTCGGTCGTGGGCGAGTACGTCATCCTCGGCAAGGCCCCCCGCGGCAAGAGCGAGCAGGACGCGCCGCTGGTGATCGGCCCGGGTGCGGTCATCCGGCCGTTCACGACGATCTACGGCGGCACGACGATCGGCGCGCGGCTGCAGACGGGTCAGGGCGCGTCGATCCGCGAGGACAACGTGATCGGGGACGACGTCTCGGTCGGGACGCACGCCGCCCTGGAGTTCGGGAACCGCGTGGGGAACAGGGTGCGCATCCACACCGGCTGCTTCCTGGAGCTCGTCACTGTCGAGGACGATGTCTTCCTCGGTCCACATGTCGTGTTCACGGACGACCCCCACCCGCAGTGCCCGGCCTACCTGGACTGCGTGCGCGGCGCGACGGTGCGCCGGCGCGCGCGCCTCGGCGGCAACTGCACCATCCTTCCCGGTGTGGAGATCGGCGAAGATGCGCTGGTGGGCGCCGGGAGCGTCGTCCGCCGCGCGGTGCCGCCGCGCAGCGTCGTCGCGGGGAACCCGGCGACGACGCTGAAGGACGACATCCGCGACCTCGCCTGCTTCGCGGGGATCTTCCCGCACGCCTACTCATGGCTCACCGACCTGCCCGAGGCGGCTGCGCCTGAAGGCGGCGCCCCAAGGGCGACCGCCGCGAAGAAGAGGGCGAAGAAGGAGACGGTCCGATGACGCTGACGACGACGAAGATGCAGATCCCGCTGGTGGATCTGCGCGCGAACTACCGCTCCATCAAGAACGAGGTGCGCGCCGCGATCGACGAGATCCTCGAGGGCATGCAGCTGACGATCGGGCCGAACGTGCGCGCGTTCGACCAGGAATGGGCCGCGTTCTGCGGCACCAAGCACGCCGTCGGCGTCGGCTCCGGCACCGACGCGCTGCAGCTCGCGATCCGCGCGCTGGGGATCGCGCCCGGGGACGAGGTCATCACCGTGTCGTTCTCGTTCTTCGCGACCGCCGAGGCGATCTTCTACTCCGGCGCGCG
>JACPEQ010000166.1 GCA_016183435.1 Chloroflexota bacterium | reverse complement strand
GTCCCGAGCAGCACCGCGTTCGGACGCGACCGCTCGGCGGCGGCGATGCCACGCGCGTCCACGCGCAGGACCCGCGCCGTGCGCGGGAGGGCCGCCAGGGCGTCCGGCGCCGGGCCGGGCGGCGCATCGTAGACGAAGGTGCCGTCGTGCTTCAGGCCCGCGAAGGTCGACGGATCGCGCAAGAGCGCCGCGTGGAAGACGACGATGGCATCGGGCGTCTCGACGGGGGCGCTCGTGCGGATGGGCTCGTCGGGCGGGCCGAGGCGGACGAACGAGCGCACGCGCGAGCCCTTCTTCTCCGAGCCGTAGGACGAGAAATGGGCCCCGTTGAGGCCCATTCGCAGGACCGCGGCGGTCGCGAGGATCTGGCCCGCGGCGTGCGCGCCGAGACCTCCGATCGACTCGAAGCGGACCTCGAACGAACGCCGCCCGAAGGCGGCGGCCGCATCCCGTGCTGGCTCCATCCGACCAGAACAGTGGTGTCGGACCGAAGTCACCCGTAGGGCCGAAGGGCTGATAGGCATAGGGACGGGCGGCCCTGTCGATGCGGGGTGGTGGGAACGACCGTGTATCGCGATGCGGCAACGCGCGCGACCTCGCGCGCATCGGGGACCTGTCTCGGGATCCGACCATATAGGAGGCCAGCCATGAGCGTCGCGCAGCCCGTCGCCACCAAGGCGCCCGCGACCACCGACACCCTGACGATCCGGGACGACCGGACCGGCAAGACCTACGTCCTCCCGATCCAGGACGGCGCGATCAAGTCGAGCGATCTGAGCAAGATCAAGGGATCGCCCGACGATCTCCTGGGGATGCTCACCTACGACCCGGGCTTCATGGCGACCGCCGCCGTGAAGAGCTCGATCACGTACATCGACGGCGACAGGGGGATCCTCCGCTACCGCGGGTACCCCATCGAGGAGGTCGCCCAGAAGTGCACGTTCCTCGAGGTCGCCTACCTCCTGCTCAACGGCGACCTGCCGACCGGCCAGCAGCTCGCGGACTGGTCGGACGAGGTCACGCACCACACGTTCATCCACGAGAACATCAAGAAGTTCATCGACGGGTTCCGCCACGACGCGCATCCGATGGGGATGCTCATGAGCACGGTCGCCGCGCTCTCGACCTTCTACCCCGAGGCGAAGCGCATCGCCGACGAAACGCCGCGGCGCAAGCAGATCGTGCGGCTCATCGCCAAGATGCCGACGATCGCCGCCTTCTCGTACCGGCACGTCGCCGGCCTGCCGTACGCCTATCCCGACAACGACCTCAGCTACGCGGGCAACTTCCTCAACATGATGTGGAAGACCACCGAGCTGAAGTACCGCCCGGACCCGATCCTCGAGCGCGCGCTCGAGACCCTGTTCATCCTCCATGCCGACCACGAGCAGAACTGCTCGACGAGCGCGGTCCGCGTCGTCGGCAGCTCGAAGGCGGATCCGTACTCCGCCGTCGCGGGCGGCGTGGGCGCGCTCTACGGACCGCTGCACGGCGGCGCGAACGAGCAGGTCCTGCGGATGCTCGAGGACATCGGCTCCGTGGACCGCATCCCGGAGCACATCGAGCGCGTGAAGAAGGGCGAGCTGCGCCTCATGGGCTTCGGCCACCGCGTGTACAAGAACTACGACCCTCGCGCGAAGATCATCAAGCGCATCGCCGACCAGGTCTTCGAGGTCACCGGACGCAATCGTCTCCTCGACATCGCGCTCGAGCTCGAGAAGGTCGCGCTCGAGGACGAGTACTTCGTGAGCCACAGGCTCTATCCGAACGTGGACTTCTACTCCGGGATCATCTACCAGGCCATGGGCTTCCCGGTCGAGATGTTCACGTCGCTGTTCGCGATCGGCCGGACCCCCGGCTGGCTCGCGCAGTGGGAGGAAGGCCTCCTGGACCCGGACCAGAAGATCGCCCGCCCGCGGCAGATCTACACCGGTCCGGCCGAGAGGCATGTCGAGGGCTAGCAGAGGCGTACCCGCGGCGACGCGACGCGACCGCCGTTCGGCGGAGCGCGCGTCGCCGCGCGCGCGTCACCGGGAGCGGCCGAGCATCTGGCGCGGTCCGCTCCCCTACGTCGCGGCGATCGTCCTCATCGTCGGCGCGATCGTGTGGTCGGTCCTCTCCTCGCGCGGCGGTCCGGCCCCGACGCTGACGGGCGCGGCGTCGGCGGCGGTCGTCGCCAGCGTGACGAGCATCCCGGCCGACGTGTACGACACGGTCGGCAGCGGGGGCCTGGCGGACCCGCTCCGCGCGACCACCTTCGAGATGCTCCGCGGGCCGAGCGGCCTACCGCTCGTCATCTACGTGGGCGCGGAGTACTGCCCGTTCTGCGCGTCCGAGAAGTGGAGCGTGATCGCGGCGCTGTCCCGCTTCGGCACGTTCCAGGGGCTCGAGCTGAGCACCTCGTCCAGCACCGACGCCTTCCCCGACACGCCCACGCTCACGTTCCGCACGGCGAGCTACCAGAGCACCTTCATCGAGCTCTCGGCGATCGAGACCGCGGACCGCCAGGGACGGCCGATGGCGAATACGACGCCGGTCCAGCAGGCCGCCATGGACCGCTCGGACCCGCAGAGCTCGATCCCCTTCGTCAGCATCGCGGAGCGCCACGTCGCCGTGGGCAGCGGCTACCGGCCCGACGTGCTGGTGGGCAAGACGTGGACGCAGATCGCCGAGGCGATGCGCGATCCGTCCACGCCGCTCGCACGCGGCGTCATCGGGAACGCGAACTGGATCACCGCCGCGATCTGCGAGCAGACCGGCGGGCAGCCCGCATCCGTCTGCGCCTCCCCCGCCGTCCGCAGCCTCGCCGTCCGGTAAGCGCGCGGTGGGTCCCCCGGGCGGTCCCCCGGGCGCGCAGACCGAGGCGCCGCAGCGACGAGGTCGAGCACCCGGGCCCGAGCGAGGGGTCCCCCTAAGCGAGGGTCGGAATGGCGCCGTGATCGGGCTCGTCGTCACCGGGGCCGCGGCGGCGCTCATCTCCCTCTATCTCACGATCACGCACTACGGCGGCGCCGCCCTGGTGTGCGTGCCCGCGTCGTTCGTCGACTGCGACGCCGTCACCTCGAGCTCGTATTCGCTCGTCCCCTTCACCGACATCCCGATCGCGCTGGCCGGCATCGGGTGGTCCGTGATGAGCGCCGCAGGCGGCGTCCTCGCGCTGCGCCGCGACCCGCCGTGGCTCCGCCCGGCGCACCTCGCGTGGGCGGGGGCGGCGCTGCTCTTCGCGCTCTACCTCATCAACGCCGAGATCGCGGTGATCGGGCGCATCTGCGAGTGGTGCACCGCGCTGCACGTGCTCATCGTCGCGACCTTCTTCCTGGCGCTTTCACGCATGCGCTGAGGGGGCCGAGCCGGACTCCGTACCATGGCGCTTTCCATGCCACGACCGTTCCCGCGCACGCGGCTCGGCATGTTCCGCGGCGCGTGGATCGCCGCCGAGGTCGTGCTGCTCGGCCTGCTCATCGGATCGACGGGTGCGCTCGCGGCGATCCGCGACCGGTGGGACCTGATGAACAGGACGCCGGAGTCCCGGGGCGCGCAGGTCTATCAGGTCAGCTGCGCGGGGTGCCACGGCGGTCCGGCCGGCGGCACCATCACCGACCAGCCGCCCAAGCACAACGCCAACGGGCACACCTGGCAGCACGCCGACTGCGAGCTCATGCAGATGATCCGCGACAGCACGACGGTCTCGGTCTCCTCGAGGCATCCGCTGGCGTCGGCGATGCCGGCGTTCCGTGGGAGGCTCGACGACGATGACATCCGCGACGTCGTCGCGTACATCCGGACGATGTGGACCGATGACCAGCGCGCCTCCCAGCGGCAGCTCACGCGGGAGCGCTGCGCGGGCTGATCAGGTGCCGGATGTCACCCGTTCGGCGAGGACCACCAGCTCGATCTGGGGCGCGTGTCTGAGCGACTCGCGGACGAGGCATCGATCGGCGGCCCGCAGCGCGCCGTTCCTCAGCTCCGGCGGCGTCCCGTGCGGCAGCTGGATCGCAATGTCGACGCGCGTCACGCGTGCCGGCCGCTCGCCGCTCATCTGCGCGCTCGCGCGGACGGTCAGGCCGTCGAGGGAGTCGAGGTGGCGCCGCAGGAACCGCTGGATGTAGAACTCGGCGCAGGCGGCCAGGGAAGCGACGAACATGTCGGTCGGCGTCGGTCCCGCGTCGCTCCCGCCGGCCTCGAGCGGCTGATCCGCGACGAGCACGTGGTGACCGATCCGGATCTCGGAGCGATCTCCGTCGGTGTGGCGGACCTCCACGGTGACCACCTCAGACGAACAGGGTCGTCGCGCCCTCGGCCGCGGCGAGCGCGGTCGCGGCGCCGGCGGGCTCTTCGGTGCCCTCGATCAGGTCGTCCCGCTTCAGGCCCATCAGGTCCATCGTCATCTGGCAGGGCACGAGCTTCACGCCGAGATCCTGGGCGAGCGCCAGGAGCTCTTCGGGGCTCGCGACGTGATGACCCTTCGCGAGGCTGCGCATCATCGCCGGACCCGCGCCGAGGAAGTTCAGCTTCGACAGCGGCAGGTGACTCGTCCCGCCGCGGTTCATGAACGAGAGCATCTTCTGCATCCACATCTCGCCGGTGATCCCGCGGTCGTTCTTCACCAGCGGGAACAGCCCCCAGAAGGTGAAAAACACGGTCACGGGCTTTCCGAGCGCCGCGGCCGTGGTCGAGAGGATCAAGGTCGCCCAGACGCGCTCGAGATCGCCGCTGAGGCAGAAGATCGTGAGGCCGCCGGTCGCCTTCGTGGCCTCCTCCGCCGGCGCGGTCTCCGTGATCGGTCGGTCGACGGTGATGGTCATCTCCGTCCGCCTTTCTGCAGGAGGAAGCGGAGCACGCCGCCCTCCTGTGTCTGCTCGAGGATCGGGTTCCCGGTCGTCTTGCTCCACGCGGCGAAGTCCTTGACCGAGCCCGGGTCCGTGGCGAGGACCTCGACGACGTCCCCCGGAGCGAGCTGCTTCATGGCCTGCGCCGTCCGCACGATCGGGATCGGACAGGCGAAGCCCTTGACGTCGAGCGTGCGCGTGATGGTGATGGTCATGTGCGGTACCTCCTTGTCTTCTCGGCGGTCGGCGCTCATCCGACCCGCCCCTGTGGGACGGTGACCCAGTACGCGCGGTTGAATGCCCACTTCGCCCAGTGCCACAGCCGCGACGGCTGCGGCGGCACCGGGGGGTGCGTGTAATCGAAGCGCAGCGTCGTCGCCTTCCCTTCGCCGACCTCGAGGAAGCACATGACGCGCCCGCCGTACGTCTCCTTGGGCGCGCTTCCTCGGACCAGCGAGGCGATGCGGCTCGCGATCACCGGCGCCTCGAAATGCGCGGTCGATCCGCTCTTCGAGATCGGAAGGTCCGTGGCGTCGCCGAGCGCGAAGATGCGCTCGTGCTGCTGGTGCTGCAGCGTGCCGCGGTCCGTGGGGATCCACCCGCCGGGTCCGCCGAGCCCCGATGCCTCGATGACGGCCGCGCCGCGGTGCGGTGGCACCAGGACGAGCAGGTCGTACTCGAACGACTCGCCTTCGAACGAGGTGACGACGCCCTTCGCCTGGTCGACCGACTCGACGTTGAAGAACGTGGTGAGCTCGATCCCCTTCCGCGCCATGATCGGGTGGACCATGCTCGAGGCCGACTCGACCGTGAACGCGCGGTTCAGCGGCGACAGCAGGCGCACCTCGCTCTTGTCGCGGATGCCGCGATCGCGCAGGTACTGGTCGACCATGAGGACGAACTCGACCGGGGCGGGCGGGCACTTGTACGGGATGCCGGCGACGCCGACGAGGATGCGACCGCCACGGAAGCGCCGTAGCTCCTCCCGCAGCCGCTGCGCGCCGTCGAGCGAGTAGAAGTCGTGGGTGCCGCCGTAGCCCGGCACCGCCGCGCGGTCCAGGTGCGACCCGGTCGCGAGGACCAGGAAGTCGTAGGGCAGCGCGCCGCCGCGCTCCAGCGTGACGACCTGCTGTGTGGGGTCGACGTGCGTCGCCTCGTCGATCACCAGCTCGACGTCCTTCCGCAGGAGGCCACGCTCGTCGCGCGCGAGCCAGAGCGCGTCGGCCTGGTCCAGCGCGACGTAGAGGAAGCCGGGCTGGTAGACGTGCATCCCGGTGCGGTCGACCACGGTCACCGTCGCGTCGCGCTTCAGGGTCTTCGAGAGGAGGTTCGCGAGGAGCGTCCCCCCGACGCCACCACCGAGCACGACGACGCGAGCGCCCGTCACTTCGCCTTCCGGACGATGAACCGCGCGTAGCCCTGTTCTTCGACGACCTGCACGAGCTCCTGCTTCGCCTTCGCCACCCACGCGGGGATGTCGGTGCGGGAGCCGGCGTCGCTCGACAGGACCTCGATCACGTCACCGGCCTGGCCCGCTCGGATCGCGCCGATCAGCGTGAGCAGCGGGCCCGGGCAGGCCATCCCGCGCGCGTCGATAGACCGCGTTGGCTGTACCTGAGAGAGGGTCATGTCGCATGCTCCTTCTTCTCGGCGGTCGCGTTCGGCGCCGCCTCTGGCCGCGGGCGCCTTAGATGAACGTGATGGGCCCGTCGGCGGCGTCACCCATGAACGCCGCGACGCCCTCGATGTCGTCGACCAGCGGATCGAGATCCGCCTGCGAGATGCCGAAGAGCTCCGTGGAGAGAGCGCAGGCGTGGATGCGAACGTCGCCCACGTCCTTCGCCTGGCGCAGGGTCTCGCTCCAGTGCTTCGGTCCTTCGAGCGAGCCTCGGAGGAGCGCGTCGCCGGCCGGTCCCGCCTCCGGCGCCGAGCCGTGGTACCGCGTGATGCGGTCCCTGCGGAACGCGTCGAGCGCCCAGTACTGCAGGAACACGTTCACCGGCCTGCCCATCGCCGCGGCGCCGACCGCGAGGACCGCCGCCGCCGTGAGCTTGTCGTCGGTCCCGGAGAAGAGGACCAGGGAAAGGGTGCTCTCGCCGTCCATCGTGCTGCTCCTATCGATCACTCGGGCTCATCCTCGGCGCGGCGGCGCCACAGGTCATCGGGCGAACGCCATGCCCTCGGTGTGCCGTCGGTCGCGTCCTCGAAGGGCTGGACGGCTCATGACCGCGCGGCATCCGGGGCATACGTTCCCCGCAGATGCCCATATGCGGATGCGCGTATGTCCGCGCAGGAGGACCGTGATGGAGAAGGTCACCCGGGATGAGGTCCTTCGGCTGCACGCCCAGATCTGCAAAGCCCTCGCGGATCCGAGCCGGCTCTGGATCATCGTCGAGCTCCGTCACCGGTCTCGGACGGTCGGGGACCTGTCCCGCGCGATCGGCGCGAGCCAGCCGATGACCTCGCGTCACCTCGCCGTCCTGCGCGAGAAGGGCATCGTCCAGGCGGAGCGCGACGGCAGCTTCGTCCGCTACAGCGTCGCGGACAGACGTGTGCTCACCGCGGTCGACCTCTTGCTGGACGTGCTCACGACGCAGCTGGCGCGACAGGGAGCGCGCAGCACCGCCGCTCGGCGGCTGCGGCCGGCTCTGCGCTCCGCGTGATCCGGAGGTGTGACATGGAGAGACGGCTGCTGGACATCAGGTCATCGACGTGCCGCGGGGGCGGCGCGCTGTGGGCGTTCCTCAGCCACGTCCGCGAGATCCCGCGCGGCGGGGTGCTCGAGCTCCTGACGGATGACGAGCAGGCGCGGACGGATCTGCCCGAGTGGGCGCGTCACGAGGGCTGGCGGATCGTCGAGCAGCGAAGCGACGGGTCGGACATGTCGTTCGCCCTGCAGCGCCCGTGGCGGAAGCCACGCGTCCAGGCGCGCTAGCGGCCGACCCCCATCCAGCGCTGTACGAGAGAGGTCTCGGCGAGCAGCACCTCCGCGGTCCGTTCCACCCGCGCGCCGGCCTCGACCATCCGCTCCGCGGTCGCGCGGATCTCCGCGACGTCGGCGTCCGTGACGATCCCGGACCGGATGCCCGCGCTGACGTCCGACGCCATCCGCACCATCACCCGTCCGTGCTCGGCCGTCGCGCGTCCGTCGGCGCGCAGGCGCTCCCACCTGGCCTGGAGGACCGCGACCGCCACGTCGTTCGTGCTGTGCATGGGATCGGCACCCGCGACCGCCGCCGTCCCGCGCAGCCGCTCCCCGAGCGCCTCGAGGCCGCGGCCGTCCTCGATCATGTGCTGACCGTACGCGATCCAGCCCGCCCGATCCGCCACGGTCGATGCCTCCGCCGATCCGGCCATGCGCTCGCCGATCCGGATCATCGACGCGGCCGTCCCTTCGACGACGGCCGCGGTCTCCCGGATCCGCTCGGACAGAGCGGCCGCGTCGGGCGGCGGATGCGTGACCGCCCACATGAGCGCCACGGCGAATGGCAGGACGACGAGCGCGAGAGCGAGGGGCGCACCGAAGCGCCCGTGCCAGACGTCCCGTGCCGGCGAGACCGGAGGTGCGTGCGCTGTGACCGCCATCGCGAGCGCCTCGACCCGACGGTATGCGGGTGGACCCCTATCGCATAGCGGCGTTCCGACCCGCACGTACCGTCGTTCGGCCCCCGCCCGTGGGCGCGCCGCCGCTACAGCGCGACCTTCAGCCGCGCGGCCAGGCGCGGAGGACCCTTGAGCGTCGGCGGCCGAGGCCGAGCGCGAGGCGCATCGCCGGACCGCGCGGCGGCGATCGGAGGAGCTGACGCGCGCAGGCATGCGCGCGCGCCCGGAGGAACGCACGGGTGATCCGGCCGAGCAGATCGTCCTCGCCGCCATCGAGCGCGAGGCCGACCTCATCGTGGTGGGGTCGCACGGCCGCGCCGGGCTGGCGCGGCTCGTCATCGGGAGCGTCGCGCGGAGCGTGCTCGTCCACGCCCCGTGCTCGGTGCTGATCGCGCGCGTGCCCGGCTGACCCGAGCGTACGCTCTCGCGCCGTGCGAGCCTCCGTGCTCGATCGCGCGGGCGCGCCGCTGGTCACACGCACCCTCACGGATCCACGGCCGGCCGCGGACGAGCTGCTGATCCGCGTCCGGGCCTGCGGCGTGTGCCGCACCGACCTCCACATCCGCGATGGCGAGCTCCCGCGGGCGAGTACACCGGTGGTGCCCGGCCACCAGATCGCCGGGGAGGTGGTCGCCCGCGGGGCGGGCGCGACGCGCTTCGACCTCGGCGCGCGCGTCGGCGTCACGTGGCTCGCGTCAACGTGCGGACGGTGCGCGTGGTGTCTGAGCGGGCGCGAGAACCTGTGCCCGGACGCGCGCTTCACGGGCTGCGACCGCGACGGCGGATTCGCGGAGCTGACCGTCGCGCGCGAGGCCTTCTGCCATGCGCTGCCCGACGCTTATGACGACGTGCGCGTCGCGCCGCTGCTGTGCGCCGGCGCGATCGGGTATCGCGCGCTGCGGCTCGCGGGTGACGCCGCGAACGTCGGTCTGTACGGGTTCGGCTCGTCCGCCCATCTCGTCGCGCAGGTCGCCGCCGCGCGAGGCCAGCGCGTGTTCGCCTTCACCCGCGCGGGGGACGAGAGCGCGCAGCGCGCGGCACGCGATCTCGGGGCCGAGTGGGCCGGCGCGTCCACCGATGGCGCGCCTCGCCCCCTGGAGGCCGCGATCATCTTCGCTCCGGTCGGCGAGCTCGTGCCGCTCGCGCTGCGCGCGGTCGCGCCCGGCGGTGTGGTCGTCTGCGCGGGGATCCACATGAGCGACATCCCCTCGTTCCCGTACGCGCTCCTCTGGGAGGAGCGGCAGGTGCGATCCGTCGCGAACGTCACGCGAGCGGACGTGACGGCGCTGTTGCGGCATGCCGGCGAGCACCCGCTGCGCGTGCTGGCCGAGGCGATGCCGCTCGATCGGGCGGAGGAGGCGCTCGAGCGCATCCGATCGGGTCGCGTCGCGGGCTCGCTCGTCCTGGTGCCCTAATGGCGCTTCTTCGCTCGCGCCGGCACGCGCTTCCCCGCCCGCTTCCCCCGGACCGGCGGTCCGTGCGGCCCGGGAGGCGCGTGAACGCGCGACGGGGTGCCGCGACGGTCGAGCGCTTCCCGCAGAGCCGGCGGGATCCGCCCGTGCGCGCGGAGCGCCATCGATCGCCGGGCGTGGATCTCCTTGGCCGGCGGTTTCGAGGGCCGGGATCGGCTCGGTAGCGGCTCGCGGCCGGCCACGCGGCGACCGTACGCCCGGTCGGGTCGGCCCGGTAGGGCAGGAGGCCACGCCCGCCGACGCCAAGATCCCCCGGGGGGCCAAGGGACCTTTCGGAATGGGTCCAGCGGCCCTTCCTCGGCAGGGTCCCCTGCCCAGGATGTCCACATGGCGGACCTCGGCCTTCGCATCTCAGTGGACGACGGCGTCGCGGAGCTCACCCTCGACCGTCCGCCCCTGAACGTCCTCGACATGGCGCTCCTGCACGCCTTCAGCGACGCCATCGACGACCTCGGCGCTCAGCGGGATCTCAGGCTCGTCGTCATCCGCGGCAAGGGCAAGGCGTTCTCGGCCGGCGTCGACGTCGGTGAGCACCTTGGCGACGACCTCGCGCCGATGCTCGAAGCATTCGGCAGGGCGGCCATGCGGCTGCTCGCGAGCGAGACGCCGACCCTGGCGGTCGGCCACGGCGCGATCCTGGGCGGGGCGTGCGAGCTCGTCGCGCTCGCCGACCTCGCGATCGTGACCGACGACGCCGTCCTCGGCACGCCCGAGATCCGCCTCGGCGTGGTGCCGCCGATCGCGGCCGCCGCTTTCCCGCGCCTCGTCGGGCTGCAGCAGGCCGCCGCGCTCATCCTCACGGGCGACACCGTGAGCGGCGCGGAGGCGGCGCGCATGGGTCTCGTCTGGCGCAGCGTGCCGGCGGACCGGCTCGAGGCGGAATCGCGCGCGGTCATCGAGCGATTCCGCGGGCTGTCCGCGTCGGCGCTCCGCCTCGCGCGGCGCACGATGCGCGGCGCGATGCGCATGCCACTCCATCAGGCGATCAGCGAAGCCACCGATCTGCAGGTGCGGTCGATCCCCGAGATGGCCGACGCGCAGGAAGGCCTGCGCTCGTTCCTGGAGAAGAGGGCACCCGTCTGGTCCCATCGCTAGGTACGCTGCGGAAGCGCTAGGGCGAGCATGACCCCTATCGATGCCAGGACCCTGATCCGCGCACGCGCGTCGATGGCTCTCCCGACAACGGATCAGCGTCGATCGCTGCTGGTCACGGTGCTGTTCCTCGCGTCGAGCTTCGCGTTCGCGATCACCGCGGGCTTCGGCCTCGGCACGTGGCTGCTCCTCCACGCGACGATCGGCGTGCCGCTGCCCGAGGCGACGTGGTCAGCGCTCGTGCAGGTGCACGGCCACGCGCAGCTCGTCGGGTTCGCCGGGCTCCTGGTCATGGGCATCGCGCACCGGATCTTCCCGCGGTTCCGCGGCGCTGACGAGCCGACGACGCGCGAGGTGGTTCTCGCGTACGGGCTCGTCGCGGGGGGACTGCTGCTGCGCCCGGCGCAGATCTGGACCGATCTGCCGGCGCGGGACGCGCTGCTCATGGCCTCCGGCGCCGCCGAGCTCGCGGGCATGCTCGTGTACGCGCGGCTGGCGATCCGCACGCTCGCGGGCGGGACGAACGCGCATCGCGCCGACGAGCTGTTCATCGGCGCGGGCGCCGTGTTCGGTGTGATCGGCGCGATGTGGGGGCTGGTGGCGCTCGCTCCGACGCTGACCGGCGGCGCCACGCTCGATCCCGATCCGGACCGCGCGCACATCGCCGCGCTGCTGCTCGGGTTCGTCTCGGCCCACGTCATCGGCGTCTCGCTGCGCGTCGCGCCCGCCTTCATCGCCGCGCCACCCGCGAGCGACCGGGTCATCGTCGGCGCGGTGATCGCGTGGGCCGCGGGCGTGACGCTCGCGACGCTCGGCGAGCCGCTCGGCCCCGTCGTGCTCCTGGGGACGGCGCTCGTCCTCGTGCGCGTCATCGGTCCCTTCGGCCGGAGCGTCGCGGTGCGCGACGTGCCGGCTCCGGCGCGGGTGGTGCGCCTGGCGTTCCGCGGCGCCTACGCGTGGCTCGTGGCCGGGATCGCGCTGCTCGCGGCGGGCGCCATACCGGGCATGCCGCTCGGATCCGAGGTCGCCGGACGCCACGCGATCGCCCTCGGCTTCCTCACGCAGATCGTGTTCGGCGTCGGCTCGCGTCTCATCCCGGCGGTCACGGGCGGGCGTGCCCCTTCGGTGGCGGCGGTGCGCGCGGCGATCGTGCTCGCGAACGTGGCCGCGGCCCTGCGCGTGGTCTTCGAGCTGGTCGGCCCGAACGTGACCGGCGCCGCGATCGCGCTCGCGGCGAGCGGTCCGGTCGCGCTCGCCGCGCTCAGCGTCTTCGGAATGGCGGCGGCGCACTCCGTCCGATCGGCCTTGCGGAGCGCCATCGCGTAGCCGCTCCGAGACAGGCCTGACATCGAGAACGGCCTGTGCGACATGCACCGATCGGCAGGATCGCGCGCCGGGAACGTGGCCCTCACCGGGTGGCGGTGTGATGATCCGTCCGGACACGACGCGAGGAGGCGGGCCATGGTGCAGCGCACGTTCCGGCTCAGCGAGAAGGACCTGCCGACGCACTGGTACAACATCCAGGCCGACCTTCCGACCCCGCTCCCGCCGCCGATCCACCCGGGGACCGGCCGGCCGATCGGACCGGCGGACCTGGCGCCGCTGTTCCCGATGGCCCTCATCGCCCAGGAGATGTCGCGCGAGCGCTGGGTCGAGATCCCCGAGCCGGTCCGTGACGCGTACCGCGCGTGGCGTCCCACGCCGCTCGTGCGCGCGCTCGGCCTCGAGCGCGCCATCGGCGGCCCGGCGCGCATCTACTACAAGTGGGAGGGCACCAGCCCCGCGGGGAGTCACAAGCCGAACACCGCGATCGCGCAGGCCTACTACAACAAGGCCGAGGGCGTCCGCCGCCTCGCGACCGAGACCGGAGCGGGACAGTGGGGCAGCGCGCTGGCCCTCGCGGCGCGCCTCTTCGATCTCGAGTGCAAGGTCTACATGGTCCGCGTGTCGTACGACCAGAAGCCGTACCGGCGCATCCTCATGGAGACCTGGGGCGCCTCCGTCGTCGCGAGCCCGAGCACCGACACGAGCGCGGGCCGCGCGGCCCTCGGCGCCGACCCGACCTCACCGGGCAGCCTCGGCCTCGCGATCTCCGAAGCGGTCGAGGACGCCGCGTCGCGCGAGGACACGAAGTACTCGCTCGGCTCCGTGCTGAACCACGTGCTCATGCACCAGACCGTCATCGGCCTCGAGGCGAAGAAGCAGCTCGAGCTCGCGGGCGAGCGTCCCGACGTCCTCGTCGGCTGCGTCGGCGGCGGCTCGAACTTCAGCGGCTTCGCGTTCCCGTTCCTCGCGGACAAGCTCACCGGGAAGGCGCCGGGCCTGCGCGTCGTCGCGGTCGAGCCGATGGCGGCGCCGAGCCTGACCAAGGGCAGGTACGTGTACGACTTCGGCGACACCGCGATGACGACGCCGCTCCTGAAGATGCACACGCTCGGTCACGGCTTCATCCCGCCGCCCATCCACGCCGGCGGGCTGCGGTATCACGGCATGGCGCCGGCGGTGTGCGCCCTGTACGACGCGAACGTCATCGAGGCCGTCGCCGTGCACCAGAACCCGACGTTCGAGGCCGCGATCGCGTTCGCGCGGACCGAAGGGCACCTGCCGGCGCCGGAGTCGGCGCACGCCATCCGCGTCGCCATGGACGAGGCCATCCGGTGCCGCGAGTCCGGGACCGCGAAGACGATCGTCTTCAACCTGTCCGGGCACGGCCACTTCGACCTCGGCGCGTACGAGCGTTACCTCCGCGGCGACCTCGAGGACCACGAGTACCCGGCCGAGAAGGTGCGGGAGGCGCTCGCCGGCCTGCCGAAGGTGGCCGTGTAGGCGGCCCCTAGGCCACCGCCTCGCGGCTGAACGCGGGCATGACCTCGCGGACGAAGCGGTCGAGCTGGCCGCGCTGATCCCACGACGTGATGCGGATCGTGATCTCCTTCGCCCCGGCGTCGAAGAACTCGCGGATCTTCGCGCTCACCTCCGCGGGCGGTCCGTACGCGACCCACACGTCGAGCCGCGGACGGCTGATGTCGAAGCCGTAGTAGGCGTCGAGGAAGCGCTTCGACTCGGCGGCCGCGGCCTCGCGGTCCTCGTTGATGTTCACGTTGTAGTAGAGCGTGTTGTCGAAGGCGTCCGCGTCGCGGCCGTCCTCGCGCAGCGAGTCCTGCAGGAGCCGCCAGCGGTCCGCGAAGTCCGCGGGCGTGAGCCAGGTCGTCATCCAGCCGTCGGCGTGCCGCGTGATCCGCCGGGTCGCCCGCTGCACGTTCGTCCGCATGTCCGCGTGCGCCGTCGGCCGCGGGTTCGCGGCGATCCAGATCGGCGGCTGCGGCTTCGTGACCGGCCGCGGCTCGGAGACGACGTCGTGGAAGCGGTGGTACCTGCCCTCGAAGCTCGCGCGCTCCTGCGTCCACAGGGCGCGCAGCGCCCCGATCCCCTCCACCAGCCGTCCGATGCGCTCCCCCTGCGGCACGCCGAACGCGTCGTTCTCCATCTGCCAGTCGCCACCGCCGCCCTCGCCCCCGATGCAGACGCAGAGGAGGGCGCGCCCGGGTCCGGCGATCTGGTCGAGCGTCGCCCACTGCGCGGCGAGCAGCACGGGATGGCGCACCGGGAACGAGGCCATGCAGCCGACGGCGAGGCGTACCCGCTTCGTCCGCGCGGCGAGCGCGGAGAGCAGCGAGACCGACTCGGGCCGCCGCTTCGCGAGGATCGAGTCGCCGACCCACAGGCTCCGGAAGTGACCGCTCGCGTCCGCCTGCTCGGCCATGTCGAGCAGCTCGGCCATCGTCTCGACGCCGAAGAGCACGCCGCGGTTGGGCAGGGTGAGACCGAATGCGTGGCGCGTCATGCGCGCACCTCCATCGTCTCGTGCGCGCGGAAGTCCGCGCGCACGTCAGCGAGCAGCGCGGGGTCCGCGAGCAGGTCGGCCGCGACGAGGCCGAGCGTGCGCGCCACCGCGAGCGCGTTCTCATGCGCGAGATCCGTCGCGGCGGCCTCGCGCATGAGCGCGGTGTGTCCGGGCACGGGTCGATCGCTCACGGCGAAGCCGAGGGCGAACGCCGGCACGACCTGGCTCACGTTGCCGAAGTCGCTCGACGCGGCGCCACGCCGCGTCGCGGGCTCGGGCTCGTCGAGCCGCAGCCGCGCGGCGCGCGCGTTCGATCGCGCGAGCCGCGCGAGCACGGCGCTCGGCCGGTTCTCCTCGTACATCGCGTGCGTGCCCTTGGGGGTCGGGAACGGGTAGTACGGGAGCACCTCGCACCTCGCGCCGGTCTCGAGGGCGGCACCCTCGGCGACCTGGCGCACCTTCTGGACGACCTCGGCCAGGTAGGCGCGGTCGCGCGCCCGGAGCATGAAGTTCGCGGCCGCGAAGTCGGGGACGACGTTCGGGGCCTTGCCGCCGTCGGTGATGACGCCGTGGATGCGCACGTCGTCGCGAAGGTGCTGGCGCAGCGTGTCGATGCCCGAGAAGAGCCGGAGCACGGCGTTCAGCGCGTTGATCCCCTCGTGCGGCGCGACCGCGGCATGCGCGGCCCGGCCGTGGAACGCGTAGCGGAAGCCGATCATGGCGAGGAGCGACCCGCCCTCGGACCCGCTGGGGATGAGGGTGCGGTGCGATGCCGGGTGCGAGCTGAGCGCGACGTCGACGGCCTCGAAGACGCCCGCCTCGAGGAGGCGGATCTTCCCGCCGCCCCCCTCCTCCGCCGGCGTCCCGATGACCTGCACCTCGCCGGCGAGCCCCGCGAGCGCCGCCTTCGCGCCGATCCCGGCGCCGGCGTTCGAGAGCGCGATGAGGTTGTGCCCGCATCCGTGCCCGATGTCCGGCAGCGCGTCGTACTCCGCCAGGAAGGCGACCGTCGGCCCGCCCGTGCGGCCGCGGGCGGTCGCGCGGAAGGCCGTCTCGAGCGCCCCGACCGCGCGCTCCACCGCGAAGCCGTGCCGCTCGAGCAGGTCGGCGAGCACGCGCGCGGCGTGCCGCTCCTCGTAGTTCAGCTCGGGATGAGCGTGGATCTCCCGCGAGGCCGACACGAGGTCGTCGCGGGCCGCGTCGACGGCGCCGACGACGCGCGCGTCGCGCGTGGCCTTGTCCGTCGCCGCCGCGGCCTCCTCGACGGCGCTCATCGTGCGGCCACGACGGGCGCGCGCTCGTAGACCGTCCGGCCGGCGACGATCGTCCGCTCGACCCGTCGCAGCGCGGCGACGTCCGCGGCCGGGTCGCCGTCGACGACGACGAGATCCGCCGACCGGCCGGCCGCGATGTGGCCGAGGTCGTCGCGGCCGAGGAACGAGGCCGCCGCGCGCGTCGCGGTGCGGATCGCTTGGACCGGCGTGAGGCCCGCGTCCACGTGGTGCGCGATCTCGCGGTGCAGGAGGATCCCGCCCATGCCGAGGTCGGTGCCCGCGGCGAGCTGCCCGCCCGCACGGTGGAAGGCGAGGCAGAACTCCTTGTATCGGTCGATCGCGCGGGCCTGCGTGGCGCGGTCCTCGGCCGTCCACTCGCTCGCGATGTACGCGTTGTGCCGGTCGTACTGCACCGCGCGGGGGTCGTCCGCGGCCGGCCAGTCCGGGTCGGCCTTCACCTCGGCATCCGCGAGGCCGGCCCACGCCTCGAACGAGACGAGCTCGGGCGCGACCGTGACTCCGCGCTCGGCGAGCAGGCCCGCGATCTCCTCCAGGCGCCGGCGATCCGAGGCGTCCCACAGCTGCGCGAGCGTCGCGAGCCGGCCGGAGACGGAGTGGCGCGCGAAGATCCGCTCGGGGGCGAAGCGCGGATCCTCCGGGATGCGCGAGGTGTTGTCGAGGCCGTCCATCCCGACCGCAGCGGCGTCGCGCGCGTCCGCGCCCCAGATCTGGCCGGTGACCGGCACGCCGAGCTCGTGGGCGGTCTCGACGATCGCCGCGAGGACCGGACGCGTGACCCGGTGCGTCGCGAGGATGGCGTCGGCCTTCTCGACGTCGACCGCGCGCCGCACGACGCGGCGCGCCTCGATGGGAGAGTCGACGGCGTAGCTGCCGGGCCACGCGTGCGGGGTCGCGTCGAGCGGATGACCGCACGAGAAGACGCGCGGACCGGTGATCTCGCCACGCTCGATGCGGTCGCGGAGCGCGAGGAGGGCGCGCTGCTGCCCACCGGCGAAGCGGATCGCCGTGACCCCGCACCGGACGTACAGCGCCATGTTCGCGTCGGAGGGGTCGTGCACGTGGACGTCGATGAGGCCGGGCACGACCGTGCGCCCCGGCGCGCTTGTGACCTCGGCGTCCTCCGGCAGCGGCACGGACGCGCGCGGGCCGGCGGCCGTGATGCGGTCACCGATCACGACGACGCGGCCATCGGCGATCGGCGGCGCACCGGTGCCGTCGAGGATGCGGACCTGATCGAGGACGAGCGGCTTACTCATCGCGGTACCACTCCCGCGCGGAGCGGATGGTGAGGTATCCGACAGGCTTCTTCGGGATGACGAGGCCCTTGCGGACGCCCCAGATCTCGTCGGGGACGCCGAGCCAGAGGTGCGGGACGTCCTGCGCGAGCGTCTCCTGGAGGTCGAAGTACCGCTGCCTCCGCTCCTCGCGGTCGAGCGTCGCGGTGGCCTGGCCGATGAGCGCGTCCACCTTCTCGTTCTTGTACTTGTTGCGGTTGAGGCTGCTGTGGAAGTAGCCGGTGAGCGGGTAGTCCGGGTCGAGGTACAGGCCGAACGGGAGGTTGAGCGCGGCGGCGTCCGTCTTGCCGGCGAGATAGAGCGGCGCCCAGAAGGACCCGAAATCCATGCGCTCGACCTGCGCGTCGACGCCGATCTTCTTCCACTGGTCCTGGAGCGCGACGTCGTAGCCCGTCTGGATGGACTGCATCTTGAAGCGCAGCGTCTGGCCGTCCTTCTCGAGGATGCCGTCGGCGCCGCGCTTCCAGCCGGCCTGCGCGAACAGGTCCGCCGCCTTCGCCGCGTCGCCGTCGAACGTGGTCGTATCGGCCTTCGCGGCCCAGAAGGCCGGATGGATCGGACCGTTGATGTGCGTCGCGCGACCGCGCCACAGGCTCTCGCGCAGCGCCCTGCGGTCGGTGGCGTACGAAAGCGCCTTGCGGACGCGCACGTCCTGGAAGACCGGCAGGCGGAAGTTGAACTCGACGTACTGGTTCGCGAGGCCGGGCAGCGGGCGCGCCTCGAGGCGCGGGTCGCTGCGCAGCTCCTCGTAGTTGTCGATCGGGACGGAGGCGTACAGGCCCATCGCGTCGACGTCGCCGGCTTTCAGGAGGTCGAAGCCGCGGCCCTGGTCGGCGACCGCGAGGCTGACGATGCGGTCGAGGTACGGGCGCCCGCCGTGGTAGCCGTCGTACGCGCGCATGACGACGCTCTCGTTCGCGGTCCACGACTCGATGACGAAGGGACCCGTGCCCACGGGCTTCCGAGAGGCCGGGTGCGCTCCGAGCTGCTTCACCGCCGCGTCCTTCCAGACGTGCTTCGGCATGATCATCTGGCCCGCCGAGACCGTGAGGAAAGGCGCGTACACCTCGGTGAGGGTCACCTCGACGGTGTACGGGTCGACGATCTTGATGCCACCGATCTCGGAAGCCTTCCCCGCCGTGAAGTCGCGCGCGCCGGCGATCCGCGAGAAGAACCCGCCGATCTGCCGGCCCGGAGCGTTGTCCGGGTGGCTGTACAGCTCCCACGTGAACTTCACGTCGTCCGCGGTGAAGGGCGCGCCGTCGTGGAACCGCACGTCGCGTCGCAGTGCGAAGCGATACGTCTTGCCGTCCGGCGACACGGTCCACGACTCGGCGAGGTCCGGGAGCGGCAGGTAGTCGTCCGCCGGCCGCGTGAGGCCATTGAAGAAGAACGGCGTGTTGTAGATCGTGGTCGAGACCGGGCTGATGGCCGGATTGAGCGTGTCGGGGTGGTTGACGTAGATGACCGCCTGGCCGCCGCGGCGCGGGCCTTTCGTCTTCGCCGCGCTGGGTGCTTCACCTCCCGATGGACCGGTGGCGCAGCCGGCGAGCCAGAGACCTCCCAGCGCGGCGCTCGCCCGCAGCAGCTGACGTCGCGTGTGTCTCGAGGTCGCGCGATCGCTCGACATGGGTGCCTCCTTGTTCATCTGAGCCGGATCCGTGGATCGGCGTAGCCGTACGCGATGTCGGTGACGAGGTTCGCGAAGATGACGAGGACCGCCGCGAAGAGCGTCGTGGTCATCACGACCGGGAAGTCCCGCTGGAGCGCCGCCGCGACGGCGATCCGCCCCACGCCCGGGAGGCCGAAGATGCTCTCCACGATCACGGAGCCGCCGAGCAGGAGCGGGGCGACCGTCCCGACGACGCTCACGATCGGGACGAGCGCGTTGCGCAGGACGTGGCGCCGCTGGACGGTCCCGGGCCGCAGGCCCTTCCCTTCCGCGGTCCGGACGTGCTCGGCGACCAGGGCCTCACGGACCGCGTCACGCGAGTAGCGGGCGATGATCGCCGCGAGCGGGAACGCGGTGACGAGCACCGGCAGGACGAGGTGCGGGATCGACGCGATCGGATCGATGCCGCTCGACCCGATCGGTCGGATCCCCGTCGCCGGGAGCACGCGGAGTCCCTCGGCGAACACGCGGAGAAGGAGGAGGGAAAGGACGAAGGTGGGGATCGAGATCGCGCTCACCACGGCGATGGAGAGCGCGCGGTCGATCCTCCCGCCCGGCTGCCGCGCCGCATACGCGCCGAGCGCGACGCCGGCCAGCGTCGCCACGCCCAGACCGAGCAGCCCCACCGTGGCGGTGACGGGGAGCGCGTCCCCGAGCATCGCGATCGTCGGCTCCTTGGTCCGGAACGAGCGCAGCGAGCCGTCGAGGATCCCGCCCATCGTCCGCACGTATTGGACCGGCAGCGGCTCGTCGAGCCCGAGCGATGCACGCAGCTCCGCTCGCTGGCGATCGTCGAGGTAGGCCGGGTCGGCGAGGAGCGTCGATGGATCTCCCGGCGCGAGCTGCAGGACGACGAACACCGCGAGCGACACGGCGACGAGCATGGGGATCGACTGGGCCACGCGGCCGAGCCAGTACCGGCTCATGCCGCGCTCGCCTGGGGCGGGACGCGCCGCGCGCGCTCCTCGCGCGGATCGAGGAGGTCGCGCAGGCCCTCGCCGAGCAGGTTGAAGCCGAGGACGGTGACGAAGATGGCCACGGCGGGGATGAGCGTGAGCCACCAGTCGGTGCGGATGACGCGCGCGCCGTCCGCGACCATGTTGCCCCACGACGCGAGCGGCGGCTGGACGCCGAGCCCGAGGTAGCTGAGGCCCGCCTCGATGAGGATGTTCGTGCCCACACGGATCGTCGCCGACACGATGACGACCGCGACGACGTTCACGAGGACGTGCCGGACGAGGATCCGCGCCTCGGTCGCCCCGATCGCCCTCGCCGCCGTGACGAAGTCCCGCTCGCGTGTGCGCAGGACCTCACCGCGCAGGATGCGCGCCCCGACCGGCCATGACGTGAGGCCGATGACGAGCACGAGGAGCGGCAGGCTGCCGCCGAAGGAGGCGACGACGAGGATGATCAGGAAGAACGTCGGGAAGACCATCACGAGCTCGGTCAGGCGCATCAGCGCCGCGTCCGCCGCACCGCCGGCGTAGCCGGACAGCGCGCCGACGAGGACGCCGACGCTCACCGCGACGGCCATCGAGAGCAGCCCGACGGCGAGGGACACGCGGCCGCCCGCGAGGAGGCGCGCGAGCACGTCGCGCCCGAACCCGTCGGTGCCGAGGGGGTGCGCCGGCGTCGGCGGGCGCAGGCGCTCGGCGATGCTCTGCGCCTCCGGCGCGTACGGGACGGCGAACGGCCCGATCAGCACGAGGAGCGCGACGACCCCGAGCAGCGCGGCCGCCGGCAACAGTCGGCGCGCCGCGGCCGGGATCCGGAGCGCGGCCAGGGACGCATCGACGGCGGGTGCGCGGGCGCGAACGAGCGTGGCGATGGTCGGACCTCCTCATGAGATGGGGCCGCGAGCGGAAGTGAGGAGGGGCGGTCCGGATCGCCGGGGATGGCTCCGCGGAGGGCGGTGCTAGCGAGGGTCGCGCGCTAGCGGGAGCCGCTCCCGAGCGATCGGACCGCCGCGGAACAGGCGCAGATGCCGCCCGCGGACCGGCACTCGCGCACCAGCAGCAGCCGCAGGCGCGGGGTGAAGTGGCCCGCGGGCCAGTCCTTCAACGCCCGGTGCCACAGCTGGATGCCCCGCGCACTGATCCGGTCCATATTCCGATCGCCTCAGTAGGGATTGAACACCCTGGCCGCCGGGGCCACAAGAGGCCGGCCCAGCAACGGTGCGGCCGGCACATCAGCCGACGCCCGCCAGCCCGGTCCCCGGGACAGCAGCGCCGGTCCCCGCACCACCCCCGGATCCGACCTCCGCCAGGCAGGCGATCACCGTCGCGCGGCGGCCCAGGAGGCCCTTCTCCGCGAGCTTCCCGATGGCGGCGATCGTCGTGCCGCCGACGCTCCCGAGCAGCAGCCCCTCGGCGCGCGCCGCCGATGCGATGGCCTCGTGGACGCAGGGATCGCCCGCGGATCCGAGCGCCCCACCGCTGGTACGCACGATCTCGCGCACGAGATCGTCGACCGCGGGCGTCGGGAAGGCGCCGGCCGAGCTGCTCGACGCATTCGAGAAGGAAGGGGCCGCTCGGGTCCACGCGGCCGACGCTCAGCCAGAGATCGCGCAGGCCGAGCTCGCGGCCGAGGCGCTCCGCACGGACCAGGGACGTGACGCGGGGATGTAGCATCCCGCCGTATCGAGCGTGATGAAGGAGATGAAGTGATGCTCGATATCGACAGGATCGACCTGGGCGAGCTCTGCAGCGCCCTCGAGGACCACGGCGGCGAGACCGAGTGGTGGCTGGATGCGCGCACGGGCGAGCTGCACGTGTTCGTCGACTCGATGTGGGACGGCGAGACCGTCGATGATGACTTCGAGCCACCCGACGGCATGAGGCGGGTCGAGCCCATCGGCTCTCGCGAGAGCTACGAGGACCTTGGCGACTTCACGGCCAGGGTCCGCGACCCGAGGGCGCGCGACCTGCTCGAACGCGCGATCGCCGGTCGCGGCGCGTTCCGGCGCTTCAAGGACACGCTCCACCAGTTCCCCGACCTGCGAGCCGCGTGGTTCGAGTTCCACGACGCGCGGATGGAGCGCCGCGCGATCGAATGGCTTCACGACGAGAGCCTGATCTCCGACCAGGAGGCCGAGAAGAGTCTGGCCGCACGGCCCGACCCGGATCTTCCGGCGATCGCCGGAGCTTTCGACCCTCACGCGATCGCGAGAGAAGCCGCGGACGACCTCAAGAGACTGTACGGCGACCGGCTCCGCACGGTCTTGCTCTTCGGATCATGGGCCCGCGGAGACGCGCATCCGGAGTCGGACATCGACCTGCTCGTGGTGCTCGATCGGGTCGAGGACGTGTGGCGCGAACATGACAGGGTCGATGACGTGCTCTACCGGCGCTCGCTTGACAACAACACGGTCATCTCGGCGATCATCGTGAGTGCGGCGGATCTGCAGGACCCCCCGACCCCGGCGTTGATGCGCGCACGGATCGAGGGTCTCGCGATCGCGTGAACGAGAAGGTCGCGCGCTCGCTCGAGCGCGCTCGACGGAGCGTCGCGGCGGCGCACGTGCTCGCGAGCAACGAGTTCGCGTCAGAAGCGGTCTCGCGAGCGTACTTCGCTGCCTTCTACGCGGCCGAGGCTGCGCTGCTCGCTCTCGGAGAGACACGCTCCAAGCATTCGGGCGTGGTCTCAGGATTCGGCGAACTCGTCGTGCGCCAGGGCAACTTCGACCCCGCGATCGGAAAGCGTCTCGCCTCGCTCTTCGACCGTCGGAACGAAGCGGACTACGGCATCCGTCCGGTGCCGGCAGAGCGCGCGCAGGCCGCGATATCCGACGCTGAGCACTTCGTCGAGGCAGTGGCGCAATGGGTGGCGCGGCGAGACGCCGCATCCACCCGGCGCGTCGGGAAGTGATCCAGCCATGAGCGCGATCGGCTGAACTACTCCGGTCGGATCACCGCGATGTGGCGGATGCCCTCACCCTTGCGCAGCTGATCGAACCCCTCGTTGACGGCCTCGAGCGGATGACGGTGGGTGACCAGCGGGGTCACCGAGAGCTTCCCGCGGCGCACGAGATCGAGCACGACCGGGAAGTCCACCCCGCGACAGCCGAGCGTCCCGATCACGGAGAGCTCGCGATACATGACGCGCCCGCCCGGAAGCGTCATCGGCTCGGCGCTCGAGCCGAGGAACACCGCGCGGCCGCCGGTCCGGAGCGAGGCGACCGCCGACTCCTGCGTCGGTGGCCGGCCGATGGCCTCGATGGCGACGTCGGCGCCGCCCCCGGTCTCGCGGCGGATGCGCTTCGAGGCGTCCGGCTCGCGCGCGTCGACGCCCGCGGCCG
>JACPEQ010000162.1 GCA_016183435.1 Chloroflexota bacterium | reverse complement strand
AGCGCGGACCCGCATCGAGCAGCGCCTGGAGCGCCGACGCCTCGTCACGCCCGCTTCGGGACCATCCGGGCCAGTCGACGGCGCAGGCGAACGTCCGCTTCTCGCCACGCTCGAGGTAGACGGGGACCGCCGACGGTCGAGGCACGACGGCTCAGGCGAGCGAGATCGCGAACAGGGGCTGTCCGTACTCCACCGGCGCGCCGGCGGCGACGAGCACCTCGTCGATGCGTCCGTCGGCGGGCGCGGTGATGTCGGCCATGTGCCCGAGCGACTGGATGGCGCCGAGCACCGTTCCGCGTTCGACCTGGTCGCCGTTGTGCCACTCCTTCGCCGAGGAGAAGATGCCGACGGTCGTGGCGCGCCCTCGCTGCACCCTCTCGGGCTCGGCGAGGGCGTCGCGCTCGCGCGCGACCGCCGTCTCGGGCGCCCGTGTCGCCGCGCGCCGGCTGACGCGGACGGAGTACTCGGCGGTCTCGACCTCGATCGTCGTCGCGTCCGACGGGCCGAGGAGCTTCCCCAGCTCGTCGAGCACGGACAGCACCTCGTCGCGCTCGCTCACCGCCCGAGGATCCGCTTCCACCACGGCCGCCGCGGCGCGACCGGCTCGCCCGCGGGCTCGACGACGACGCCGATCCGGCGGAACCGCTCGTACCGCGACGCGAGCAGATCGGTCACGGTGTACTTCGACAGCCGATCGAGCTGCGAGACGATCGCGGCCTTCACGCTCGCGGCCGTGGCGTCGTGGTCGTTCTGCGCACCGCCCTTGGGCTCCGGGATGAGCGCGTCGACGATCCCCAGCTCCAGCAGGTCCGGACCGGCGAGCTTGAGCGCCTTCGCCGCGCGCTCGGCCTCGCTCGCGCTCCGCCAGAGGATCGCCGCGCAGCCCTCGGGCGAGATGACGGAGTAGATCGCGTTCTCGAGAGCGAGCACGACGTCGCCGACGCCGAGCGCGAGCGCGCCGCCGGACCCGCCCTCGCCGACGACGATGGCGACGATCGGCGTGCGCAGCCGCGTCATCGTCTCGATGCTCTTCGCGATCGCCTCCGCCTGGCCGCGCTCCTCCGCCTCCGGCCCCGGGTACGCGCCGGGCGTGTCGATGAGCGTGACGAGCGGCAGGTGGAAGCGCTCCGCGAGGCGGTACAGGCGGATGGCCTTGCGGTACCCCTCCGGGTGCGGCATGCCGAAGTTGCGCTGGATGTTCTCCTCGGTCGACGCGCCCTTCTGCTGCGCGACGACGACCACCGGACGGCCGTCGAGCTCCGCGATGCCGCCGACGATCGCCGGATCGTCCCGGAACGACCGGTCGCCGTGGATCTCCTGGAACCGGCTGAAGACGCGCTCGATGAGGTGGAGCGCGTGTGGCCGGTGCAGGTCGCGCGCGAGCTTCACCGCCTCCCATGCCGAGACGCGCGCGCTCCCCAGCTCCGCGACGTCGACGATGAGGAAGCCGTCGGACGGCACGTGCCCGTTGCCTTCCGAGGCGGGCCGTGAGCCGAGCGTCGCCACGCCGCGCAGCGTCGCGAGCGGGTCCTTCATGAACACGTCAGAGAGACCACCCGAGGTCGCCGGCGCTAGGCCGCAGTGCGCCGAGGAAGAACGCCAGGCGGTCGCGCAGCTGCGAGCGCGGCACGACCTGGTCGACGAAGCCGTGGGCCATAACGAACTCGGCGCGCTGGAACCCGGCCGGCAGCCGCTCACCGATCGTCTGGTCGGTGACGCGCGCGCCGGAGAAGCCGATGAGCGCCTTCGGCTCCGCGAGGACGACGTCGCCGAGCGAGCCGAACGACGCGAGCACGCCGCCGGTGGTCGGGTCGGTGAGCACGCTGATGAACGGGATGCCCGCGTCACCGAGCCGCGCGACCGCCGCGACGATCTTCGCCATCTGCATGAGCGCGAGCGTGCCCTCCTGCATGCGCGCGCCACCGGGGGCGCTCACGATCACCAGCGGCGCCCGCGCCTGCAGCGCGCGCTCCGCGGCCCGCGTGATCCGCTCGCCCACCACGCTGCCCATCGAGCCGCCGATGAACTCGAAGTCCATCACCGCGAGCTCGACGGGGTCGCGGGCGATGCGCGCGGAGCCGGTGATGACGGCGTCGCGCGCGTTGCCCTTCAGGCGCGCCGCTTCGATCCGCTGCGGGTACGGCCGGCTGTCGACGAAGGCCAGCGGGTCCGCCGAGACCATCTCGGCGTCGTGCTCCTCGAAGCTGCCCTTGTCGACGAGGAGATCGATGCGCTCGCGCGCGCTGATCTTGAAGTGGTGGTCGCACTTCGTGCAGACGTTCATGTTCCGGGCGAGCTGTTTGTT
>JACPEQ010000161.1 GCA_016183435.1 Chloroflexota bacterium | reverse complement strand
AGCGCGAGCGCGCCGACCGGCATCGCGATCGCGTTCGTCGCCGCGGGATGGCTGCGCGGGAAGTACTTCACGACGACCCCCGACTCCGCGGCACACGCGACGCCTGCGAGGAGCGCGAGCGCGGCGAGCGGGGGCGCATCGACGGCGAGCTGGTCGCGAACGACCACGACGATCCCGGCTGTCGTGAGCGCGCCCCCCAGGAGCGTCCGCCGGAGCGGCCGCTCGAGACCGTGCAGAGCGGCAAGCGCGAGCGTCATCAGCGGAACAAGCGCGAGAGCGACCGCGCCCATCCCGGCCGACACTGCCGGGAGACCCCGATACAGCAGCGCGTACGCACCGAAGAAAGCGGTCAGGCCGAAGACCACCGCTCCGGCGAGCGCCCGCCCGCGGGGCCGTGCGAGGCCGCGCAAGCGCGAATACACGAGGAAGAACAGGCCTGCCGCAGCGAAGCGGATCGCGGCGGCCGCGAACGGCGGCAGCTCCCGATCGATGGCGCGCACCGCCAGGAAGGTGAGGCTGGCGAGCATGACCACGCCAGCGAACGCAGCCGCGGTGACCGCCCCGCTCCGTGGACCGAGGACCGCTCGTGTTCGGGGCTGGGCTTGCTCCGCGGGCGCCTCCGCCGGGCTCGACGCCGAAGGAGGCGTGTCGGGCGGCTCGCGGTCATCGCCCTCGCGCGGCGTCTCCTCGTTGGGGGCCCTTACCCCACGGCGAAGCTGCCCGAGAGCTTCGGGCAGGCGACCCGCGCCGAACACGATCAGGACGATCACCGCGATGACGATCAGCTCGCCGCCCCCTACACCGGGCACACTTCACCCTCCTTCGGGCGCGGCTAGCCGCCGTTGCGGTCGGGACGAGAAGAATAGGAGTGTGCGGCGCGCTCAGCCGCTCATCGCCCGCCCCGACCTCGCGACACGCGGCGCCGGTGGGCTCGCCACTGCTCGAGAGCCGCTGCGTAGCGACAGCCGGAGCAGGACCGCGCCGACCGCGCTCGCGGCGGCCGATCCGAGGAGGATCCCGAGCTTCGCCTGCTCCCCCGTCTGCGGGTCGGCGAACGACAGGCTGGCGATGAAGAGCGAGACGGTGAAGCCGATCCCCGCCAGCGCGGCGACCGCGACGACCTGCGCCCAGCGCACACCGTTCGGCAGCACGCCGAGGCCGCTCCGTACCGCGAGATACGCTCCGCCGGTCACGCCGAGCAGCTTGCCCAGCACCAGGCCGAGCACGATCCCGATGGTGACCGGGGACGAGATGGCCGCGCTGACGGCGGTGAGGTCCACCGCGATCCCGGCGTTCGCGAGCGCGAAGAGTGGAATGACCACGCGGCTCGTCCAGGGGTGCAGGCTGTGCTCGAGGCGTTCGGCGGGAGACGTTGGCGGCATCGGCCCGGCGGGAGTGACGAGCCCGAGCGCTACTCCCGCGATCGTCGGATGGACGCCGGAGGCGAGGACGGCGCCCCAGACGCCGACCATGAGGAGGACGAGAGGCGGATCGCTCCAGAACGCCTTCACTCGCCACAGAGCGACGATCGCGGCGAGGAATGCCAGAGCGAGCGCGAGGGCGACCAGGTCCAGGTCGCCCGCGTAGAACGCCGCGATCACGATGATCGAGCCGATGTCGTCCGCGATCGCCACGCTCAGCAGGAAGACGCGGAGCGCGGCCGGCGCCCCGGGCGCCACGAGCGCGAGGACGCCGAGCGCGAACGCGATGTCGGTCGCGATCGGGATCCCCCACCCGCGATGGCCCGGACCTCCGCCGTTGAAGGCGAGGTAGATGAGCGCGGGGGCGATCATCCCTCCGACCGCGGCGACGATCGGGAGCGCCGCCTTCCGACGGTCCGCGAGCTCGCCGTCGACCAGCTGGCGCTTCACCTCGAGACCGACAACGAAGAAGAAGAGCGCCATCAGCCCTTCGTTCACCCAGTGGCGGAGGTCGAGCGACGCGACGAGGCGGTCGCCGAGCCGAAGCGTCACTTCCGTACCCCAGAGGTCGTGATATGACGGCGCGGCCGGCGAGTTGACCCAGATCAGCGCAGCCGCCGTCGCCCCGAGCAGGAACAACGCACCGGTCGTCTCTGCCGCGAGGAATTCGGCGAGCGGGCTGATCACCGGCAGGCGCCTGGGCCGGAACGGTTCTGCCGTGTTCTTCATCGGACCACCTCTGTGAGGGAGT
>JACPEQ010000160.1 GCA_016183435.1 Chloroflexota bacterium | reverse complement strand
CCGCGGCGACGAACGCGATCGCGATGCCGGTCGGCGCGCTCGCGCTCGCGGCGCTCTCGGTCATCACGCGGGAGGGCTGGGTGGTGCCGGCGCAGCCATCCGCGATCGTCGTGACGATCTCCCTCGTCGCGGGCACGGTCGTGCTGTTCACGCTCGTCCTGTATGTCCTGGGACGCTGGACCGCGACCGCGGCATCGTTCCAGTTCCCGCTCTCCGTCCTCGTCACCGTCATCGCCGCGGCCATCCCTGCCGGCGAGAGCGTGCGGCCGGTCGTCATCGCCGGCGCCGCCGTCGTCGCGGCGGGCATCACCGTCGCGTCGGGTGCGCTCGATCGCCGGCCTCGACCGCGCGCACTCTGAGTGCCGACATCACCGCACGCGGAGTCCGCCGGTCGCACCGCCTCTCGGTCGCTCTTACCTGCGAGGCGCGCTTTCCTATTGCCGAGCGATCACCTTGCCGACAGCGCACACGCTCCCTACCGGTGGCCCCTTCGGGGCAGTCGATCGATGACGGTGCGGCGCGGCCGAGCAGAGCCCGTTCCGCGCCGCACGTCCGAACATGAGGAGTGGGCACGCGTACCCTTCCGCACCGACGAAGACACGGGAGGGCCGCCATGCCCACTGCCACGTCCATTCTGGACCCGCGCGCCACGCCGCAGGGTCCCGACCGACTTCCTGATCGGTATCGCGATCTGCTCACCCGCGCGTACGACTGCGTCGACCGTGACCGGGCACAAGGCGTGCCTCTCGACGGCGCGCTACTGTTGTCGGGGATACGGGAGCGCCGGGAAGGCTGGTCGGCGGAGGTATCGCCGTGCCCGCGGACATCTATGCACCGCTCGCCGGCGCCATCTTCCTCGCCGTCTACGCCCTCATCGTCACCGAGCGCATCCACCGCACGCTCGCCGCCCTCCTCGGCGCGACGCTCGTCATCTCGCTCGGGATCATCCCGCAGCACGAGGCGTTCGAGCACGTCGATTTCAACGTCATCTTCCTGCTCGCCGGGATGATGGTCATCGCCAACGTCATGGCGAAGACGGGCGTCTTCCAGTGGCTCGCCGTGGAAGCGGTCCGTCGCGCCCAGGGCCGTCCCTATCGGCTCCTCGTCCTGAGCTCGATCGTCACCGCGGTCGCGAGCGCCTTCCTCGACAACGTCACGACGGTCGTCCTGCTCACGCCGATCACGTTCTTCATCGCCCAGCGCCTCGGCGCGTCGCCGGTCCCATTCCTTGTGTCGATGGTCCTCGCGTCGAACATCGGCGGCACGGCCACGCTCATCGGCGACCCGCCGAACATCCTGGTCGGGAGCGCGTTCGACAAGGACTTCAACGACTTCGTCGTGAACCTCACGCCGACGGTGACCATCGCCCTCGTCGCCTATCTGGTGCTGGCCCGGTGGCTCTTCCGGCGCGAGCTCGGGGTGATGGTGAGCACCCTCGAGCCCGAGGACATCGCGCGACTGGTCCGCGAGGAGAGGCGCATCGAGGACGTCCCCCTGATGCGCAAGTCGCTCGCGGTCATGGCCATGACGGTGGCGGGCTTCCTGCTGGCGCGACCGCTCGGGCTCGAGGCGGCGACGATCGCGATGTTCGGCGCGGTCGTCCTCATGATCGTCGCGAAGGAGGACGTCCACGAGGTCTTCAAGACGGTCGAGTGGCCGACGCTCTTCTTCTTCGTCGGCCTCTTCATCCTGGTCGGCGCCGTCGTCAAGGTCGGGATCATCGGCCGGATCGCTCAGACCGCCATCGACATCACCGGCGGCGACGTCGGGATCACGGCCATGCTCGTGCTCTGGATGAGCGCGGTCCTGTCGGCGGTCGTCGACAACATCCCCTACACGGCGACGATGATCCCGCTCGTCCAGGAGCTCGCGAAGGCGATGCCGATCGAGGCGGTGATCTGGGCGCTCGTCCTCGGCGCCGACCTTGGGGGGAACGCCACGATCGTCGGGGCGTCGGCGAACGTGGTCGTCGCGAGCATGAGCGAGGCGCGAGGCCATCCGATCGGATTCGTCGCCTACCTCCGCTACGGGATCCCGGCGACGCTGGTCACTATGGCCGTCGCGACGGCCGACGTCGCCATCCGGACCGCCTTCCGCTAGGAGCCTGTCTCGATATCGCGGCGGAGGGATGAGGCAGCCTCGGTGATCGCTGATCACGGACTCGTGGACCTCCTCAGCTCTCGTTGCGGGACGCTGGCATCGACGCTCGGGGTGAGATCCGATGCGCCCCCGCTCGCCGCGCTCGCGCTCCTCGCAGGCGTCGCGTGTGCCGCGGAGTCGGGGGTCGTCGTGAAGTACTTCCCGCGCAGCCATCCCGCGGCGACGAACGCGATCGCGATGCCGGTCGGCGCGCTCGCGCT
>JACPEQ010000168.1 GCA_016183435.1 Chloroflexota bacterium | reverse complement strand
CACCCCGACGCTCGTGCGTGACCTCCTGCGCGCGCACCTCGACCGGCGCGGCTTCACCGACATCGAGATCGTCTCGCACCACGGGGAGCTGCCGTCTCGCTGGCCGGCGGACACGGCCGTCGCCAAGGCATCCGTCGCGGCTTGCCGCGCGACGTACGGGATCGACCCGGTCGTGTATCCGCTCATGGCGGGCTCCGGCCCGATGGCGCAGGTCTGCGACACGCTCGGCATCCCGGTCGTCGGATTCGGCTCGGGCAACGCGGGCTCGTCGAACCACGCACCGAACGAGAACATCAAGATCACCGACTACCTCGACCACATCCGCGCGTTCGGGCGCTTCCTGCACGTCTTCGGCGGCAGCTCCTTGTGAGCTCGCGCGCGTTCCTCGGCTCGGTCGGCTTCCTCTCGTTCGCGACGGTCTACAACAACCTCGTTGTCTCGCCCGTCATCGTGGAGATCGCGCGCGACATGGGCGTGACGGTCGGGACGGCGGGTCTCCTGGTGACCGCGTACGGCATCCCGGGGATCGTCGTGGGGATCCTCGCCGGGCCACTCTCCGACCGCTACGGCCGAAAGGCGTTCCTCGTGGGCGGCGGCGCGGTCATGTCGGTCCTGACGCTGCTCGGCGCGGCAGCCCCGGGGTTCGCGCATCTCCTGCTCACGCGCGTGGGTGCCGGCGTCGGTGCGGCGGTCCTCTTCCCGAACCTCACCGCGGCCGTGGCGGATGAATACCCCTATCAACAACGCGGACGAGCCATGGGGTTCGTGATCGCGATGAATTCGATGGCGCCCATCATCGGCGTTCCACTGGCCGGTCTGATCGCCGGACTGACCTCGTGGCGCTTCTCATTCGTCGCGGTCGGCATCCTCGGCGTGATCGCCGTCGGCGTCGTGTCCCGCTCCCGCCTCATCGGCCCTGTCGTGCGACAGACCGAGGTCGGGACGCGCGAGCTCTTCTCCACGATCCTGGGGGACGGCTCCGTGCGCGGGGCGGTCGCGTCCTCGATGTTCGGCAGCGTCTTCTGGTTCGCGTGGATCACCTACGTCGTGGCGTTCTTCGTCGAGCGCTTCGGACTGTCGACCGCCACGGCCTCGCTCGTCATCCTCCTCACCGGCGTCGGGATCGTCATCGGCAGCCAGGTCGGCGGCCGGATCGGCGACCGGACCGGCCACAAGGCGGTCGTGGGGTGGACGATCCTGGTCGGAAGCGTGTTGATGCTCATCGAGACCGTCTTCGTGCACGATCTCACGCTCGCGATCGTGATCCTCGTCCTCCTGGCGATCATCACAGGAGCGCGCTTTGCGACGAACACCGTGATGATCTCCGAGCTCGCGCCCGAAGCGCGTGGGACCATGCTCGCGATCAATTCATCGATCGTGAGCGTCGGGATCGTGGCCGGCACCGCGATCGGCGGGATCCTGGTCGACAGCTACGGCTACGAGGCGCTCGGGGTCATGTCCGCGCTCGCGGGTCTCGCCGCGGCCTTCGTCGTATGGCGCTTCGTGACGCAACGGACCGCGGACATCGCCGCGGGCGAGGCGATCGACTGACCGGCGAGCGGGACGGGCGCTAGGCTTCGCCCGCGATGGGCGAGGGCGAGCGCCTCGGGACGCGGGTCGTTCGTGCGGCCCGCTCCCTCCCCGCTGGGGCCGGCGACCCGGTCGTCCCGGCCCTCGTGCAGAGCGTCGCGTTCGATCACCCCTCCGCGTCCGAGCAGGACGCCGTCTTCGGCAACGAGCGTCCCGGGTACGTGTACGGCCGGTACGGCACGCCCACCACCGCGGCGCTCGAGACCGCGCTCGCGGAGATCGAGGGCACCGACGGCGCCGTCTGCTTCGCGAGCGGGATGGCCGCGATCCACGCGTACGTCACCGGCTGCGGGCTTCGCGACGGTGGCCGGATCGTCGCGCAGGAGGACGTCTACGGCCAGGTCCGCGCCATGCTCGAGCGCATGCGCGGCGAGCAGGCCGCCGACGTCGCCTTCGTCGATCCCACCGACATCGCGGCGGTCGGCACCGCGCTCGACGCCGCGCCGACGCGCGTCCTGTACGTCGAGTCCATATCGAACCCGCTCCTGCGTGTGACGGACGTCGCGGCGCTGGCGGCGCTGGCGCACTCGCATGGGGCGTCGCTGGCCGTCGATGCCACCTTCGCGAGCCCGGTCCTCACGAGGCCGCGGGACCTCGGCGCGGACGTCGTCATCCACTCGCTCACCAAGTACGTCAACGGCCACGGTGACGTCATGGGCGGCGTCGTCGCCGGCACCGCCGACGTGGCGCGCGAGATGCGCGACCGCAGCATCCTCGACGGCGGCTACCTCCCGCCGCACGAGGCGTGGCTCATCCTGCGCGGCCTGCGCACGCTCGAGCTGCGCGTGGCGCGGCAGTCGGAGAGCGCGCTCGCGATCGCCTCGCATCTCGCGGCGCATACCAAGGTCGGCCGCGTCCACTATCCCGGCCTGCCGACGCACCCGCAGCACGCGCTCGCGGCTCGCCAGTTCGGTGGCCGCTACGGCGGCGTCGTCTCGTTCGTGCTGCGGGCCGACACCAAGGAGGCGGCGTTCCGGTTCCTCGACTCGCTCGAGCTCATCGCCTCGGCCACGACCCTCGGCGACCTGTACTCCGAGGTGCTGTACCCCGCGATCTCGTCGCACCGCCGCATCGCCCCGGAGGAGCGCCGGCGCCTCGGCATCACCGACGGCTTCGTGCGCCTCTCGGTCGGCATCGAAGACAAAGATGACTTGATCGCTGATCTCGACAGAGCCTTGAGCCGCGCGTAGGACGGATCGGGGTCTTCGCCTCGAAGCGAGCGAGGTGCGACGGGCGCTTCCGGAGCGTACCTAGTGCTCACGGCGCAGGTGGTCGAGGACCTGCGCCATGACCCGGCAATCGATCTCGTTGTAGCGGTCGATCTCGCGCATGTGCGCGATCTCCGACAGTGCGACGCCGCGCAGCGCGGCCTCCTTCGCGGCATGCCATGCGCCGGCCATCACGCCCGCGCCGTCCGCGAGGCCGTCGGCCCACTGCGTCGAGATGAGCCCGTGCGCGAACATCGCGTTCGCGACCGCCTTGAGCCCGAACCCGTGCGCGCCGCGAACGACCACGGGCTCCGCATTGATCAGCCTGTCGAGCAGGTCGTACCACCCGAGATCGGGTGGCCAGTGCCGCTCCCGGTGGCGCACCATCGCCGAGCGGTACGCGTTCTCGATCGCGCTCGTCTCGGCGGCTGACCAGTGGAACAGGCGCACCTCGGCGACCCCGACGCCCGCGGGCTCCGCCAGCGAGCGGAGGTGGTCGATCCAGTCGTCGATCATCTCGGCCTCGGCCCCGGGGCTCAGCGAGCGCGCCGTGAACGAGCGGAACCGCCACTGCCCATCGACGCACCAGCCGCACCCGATCTGGAAGATGAGCTGCTGGCCGCCGCGCTCAGGGAACGTGGCGAGGTCGTCGAGGACGTCGTTCACCGTCTCGAAGTCGACGTAGCACTCGACCGGAGCGGGTGAGCGCCAGCGGCCCTCGTCCGCCGAGATCTTGGCGGGGCGGATCCACTGTCCGTCGCGTGCGCGGTCGGCGGCGAGGATCGCGTCCACGGTCCGTGCCCCGTTCTGCGCCGTGACGCCGAGCAACCCGGCGCTCACGCGCGGATCGTCGGCGCGCGTGACACCCCGGGCGTGCGCGTGCGCCCGGATCCGCGGGCCGACGTGGTTGACGAGCGTGAGCTCCGACAGCGCCTCCGCGAGCTCGCGCTTCGCGCGCTGCCACGGCGAGTCGTAGCGGCACTTCATGTTCGGGTACAGCTCGGGGACGCTCGGCACCGGGCGCAGCCGCCACTCGCTGCCCTCACTGCGCACGCGGCGCACCCAGCCGATCGCCTCCATCGCGACGACCGCGACGTCGCGCTCCTGCGAGCGCACGAAGGCGTCCTGTGGCACGCGACCGAGACGGTCGAAGCAGGTCGTCCCGCGCAGCTGGCCCTGGCGCCACCCGCGCCCCAGCACGTACGTGACCGGCGGGGTCGCGCCCTGCAGCCGGCCGAGGGCATTGTTGAGGATCCACAGCCGCGCCATGAGGCCGAGGTCGTTCGCGGCGGACAGCGAGCCGTCTTTGAGCAGCTCGAGGGTCGTGTACCGGATGTCCACGAGCCGGTAGTGCCAGCGCTGCCCGGGGAGAGCCGGCGCCACGATGCGCTCCTCCTCGCCGTCGAACGCGGCGGGGAAGAGGTCCAGCAGGACGTCCGACCGGACGAGGAGATCCGCGACGCCGTAGGTGCGCGACTGCGGGTCGCGGAGGACGGCGCGGGCGACGATCGGGTCGCCGGCGACCATCGACAGCCACGTCGCGCGCGCCGCGTCGATCGAGCGCACGTCGTCGACGAGATCCCCGACGTGCGTCATGCGGTGCCGCCGGCCCAGATCCTCGAGCACGAGCTCCTCGAAGCGCTGGCCTCGCTCGCCGATGAGGCGCTGCAGGTCGAACCGCGCGTCGTATCCCGGAAGCCGGTCGTCACGCACGATGCCGCGCTGCTCGCCGTACCGGTCGAGCCAGTCGAGCAGCGGGTCGGCGTCGCACCAGTGGCGTACCGAGCGCGCGGAGACCCACGCGTCCCACTCCACATCGGTGCGGGGATCGTCGATCGTGCCGTCGTCGCGCGTCCAGATCGCGGCCGCGCCGGGATCGGCGAGGCCGAGGCCGAGCTGGATCGTCACGAGGGGTCGGGATGGGGGTGGAAGGGGGCGGAGCCCCCTGCGAAGACGAGGTCTGGGAGCGCGCGCAGGTCCGGCCGCTCGAGGATCGCCTTCCCGTCCGCGGCCGCCGGGACGCCCCCGCGGTTCGCCCAGTACACGTCCATCCCGAGCCGGCCCGCGCCGCCGACGTCATGGGCAGAGCCGGCGACGAAGAGCACCCGCGTCCCATCGAGGCCGAGCGCACCGAGCGCCGCGCGGTACGGCCGCGGGTCAGGCTTGTACGCGCCCGCGCGCTCCGCGGTCATCACGAGCTCGAACGTACCGGCGCGCGCCGCGGCGCGCTCTCCCAGAACCTGGCTGCAGTTCGTCACGATGAAGCGCCGCATGCCCTGCAGACGCTCGAGCGCAGGGGGCGTGTCGGGCCAGGGCTGGAAGTCGCCCCAGCGCCGCAGCATCTCGGCGGCGCGCTCGTCGCTGACGCCGACCTCGCGCGCGCTGTCGCGGACGATGCCCTCGAACGGCCGGTACGCGCGCCCCCGGAGCATCGCCTGCGACGCCGCGTGCCAGCGCATGCCGAGCTCGTCATCGGCGGCGATGGCCTTCCACACCGTCCATGTGTCGAGGAGCGCGGTGAGGAGATCGAAGCCGATCGCGTCGTAGCGCGGCACGGAACGAAGCCT
>JACPEQ010000029.1 GCA_016183435.1 Chloroflexota bacterium | reverse complement strand
GTCGGGACCGTTGCCGCGGATGGCGTACTGCGCCTCCGTGCCGCCGAAGTCGCCGAGCGAGACGATCGTGTACGTCGGGTCGTACAGGTTCGGGGCGATCGCGAGGTGTCCCCGCCAGTACGTCGCCTGGTGGATGCCGACGGTGTGGTGCATGCCGCGAGCAGCAGGGCTCCCGCGACGGCGATCGCTCTCATCCGGACGCGATCGTGCTCCCTCGCCTCCTAGCGAGGAAGCCCTTCAAGCGAACGAGATACCGATCGAGCCGGGAGACCGCGGAGGGGGTGGGATCCGAACCCACGGAGGCCTTGCGGCCTCAGCGGCGCCCGTGACGGCCTGTCCCACCTCATCGCGTCCTGGTGGCTGTGCGTGACCGGGCGATACCCGGCGGTGGGTGACCGCGCGCCGCACGCGGATACGGCCGAGCGTGAGCGAGGTCTAGTTGAGGCTGCGCCGCTGCTCCCGTGGTCCCTCTACATCGGTCCTTTGATCCCCAGCATGGCCGCTCCGACGCGGAGGCCGAGCGTCGCAGATGCTCGCTCCAGCCGGCCGCCGATCCAGGATCGCTCGAAAAGCACCTTGCCGATGTGCCAATACCGCGCCGGCGTGCGCAGCCGGATCGCCGGCGCGGGCTCGGCGTAGAAGTCGCCCTCGGCGAAGGCCGCACGACCGCCGCCGACCTCGACCCAGCAGTAGCCCTTGCCGTCGAAGCTCTCGGGCTGCGCGCCGCCGAACGATGCGGCGATCTCCCTCGCGACGACGCGCGCCTCACCGTGCGCGAAGACACCCGCTTTCGGAAGAGGCTTGCCGTTCGCGAGCGTGATCGTGGTCACGTCGCCGATGGCGTACACACCGTCGAAGCGCGTACGCAGCGTGCCGGCATCGACGGGGATCCAGCCGCTCTCATTGGCGAGCGGCGAGCCCCGTACGACCTCCGGTGCCCGATGCGGCGGCACCGCCGCGAGCAGGTCGAAGCGCTCGCGGATGTTGTCGGCGAAGACGAGCTCACGGGTCCCCGCGTCGATGGATGCGAGCGGTCGGCTGGTGTGCAGCGCGATGCCGCGTTCGGCGAGCAGCTTCGAGACGGCGGCGCCGAGGACCGGTCCCGCGACCGGCATGGGCTGCGGCTCGGGTGTGAAGACGACGACTTCGGACGCGCTGCGCACACCCTTGCGGCGTAGCGCATCCTCGATCAACAGCGCGGCCTCATATGGCGCCGACGGGCACTTGTACGGAAGCGCCGTGACCGCAACGACCGTGCGGCCGCCCGGGTAGGCACGGAGCGCGTCCGCGAGGAGCGCGGCGCCGGCGAGATCGAAGAAGTTGTGCGCCGTCTCGACGTACCCGGGCATCGCAGCGGCTGCGAGTTCCGCACCGAGCGCGACGATGAGGCCGTCGTAGCTCAGCTCACGGTCGGCAACGGTGACGGTCTTCCGTTCGGGATCGATGCGCGTGACCTCGCCATGCACGAGCTCGGCGCCTCGACGTAGGAGGTCCCCGAGCGGTCGTGCGACCTGCTCGCGGCGGCGGCCGCTGACCATGAGCCAAAGAAGCGAGGGGGCGAAGAGGTGGTTCGGCTCGCGTTCGACGAGGACGACGCGGTCCTGGGACGAGAGGAGACGGCGCAGCTCGTTCGCGGCTGTCAGACCGCCGACACCCCCGCCGAGCACGACCGCTGTCCGCCCCACTTGCTGTCCTCCAGTGTTTTCTGGAAGACCGAAGTATAGTCATGGCGTGAACCAGCTGCCTCCGGCCGGCGTTCGCGGCGCGCTGCACGAGCAGTTCGCGCGGATCGGGAAGGCGGTCGCCTCGGCGAAGCGGATCGAGCTCCTGGAACTCCTCTGTCAGGGCGAGCGCACCGTCGAATCGCTCGCGACGGCGACCGGGATGGGGGTGACCAATACCTCCCAGCACCTGCAGGTACTGAAGACCGCCCGCCTCGTGGAGACTCGGCGCGCGGGGACCCGGATCCACTACCGCGCGGCCGATGAGCGTGTCTGCGGCCTGATGTCCGAGCTCGGCGCGGTCGCGCGGGCGCGCCTTGTAGAGGTCGAGCGTCTCGTGCGCAACTACCTCGAGGCGCCCGAGGACCTCGAGCCCATCACCCGCAAGGAGCTCCTCGGCCGACTCTCACGGCGTGACGTCGTCGTGATCGACGTGCGGCCAATGGATGAGTACAAGGCCACCCACATCCGGGGGGCCGTCTCGATCCCGCTCGCCGAGCTGAAGCGACGTCTGCGCGACCTGCCGAAGAACGCGCTGATCGTCGCGTACTGCCGTGGGCCGTACTGCGTCCTCGCGCCGCAGGCGCTCGCGCTGCTCCGCGCACGTGGCTTCCGCGCGCGCCGCCTCGAGGACGGCCTCCCTGAGTGGCGCGCGGCCGGCCTTCCCATCGCATCCGGATCGTGAGGTACTGACATGAAGACGCTCTTCATCCTCAACGACGGGCCCTATGGATCCGAGCGTTCGTGCAACGGTCGACTCGCCATGTCACTCCTGAAGCGCGAGGGCGAGGAGGTCCGCGGACCCCGCCTTGAGGCGCTCGGCGTAGAGGCGCTCGATGTGCTGCGGGCCGAGCTTCGCGAGCGGCAGCTTCGCGATCGAGTCGGTGTGGACGCGAGCGAGTTGCCGTAGCGGATCCACGTTCGCGGCCGGAGCTTCGGCTGGGCGCCGGCGAGCCAGGTCCTGAGATACGCGCCGACCAACTGGCGGTCCGTGGGGGACGGATACGCTGGTCCTGCGACCGGCCTCAGCCCGCGGCCCGCGCGGGCAGTCCGCCCAGCAGCCACTCGACCGCCGCGCGCGCTGTCCATCCGGACGGGTACAGCGCGATGAGGGAACGGGCACCGGTGAGGTCCTCGCCGAGCGTCACGAGCGGAGCCTCGGTGTAGCCGCCGCGCCTGGTCGGCGCGAGTCCCACGTTCGCGGTGAGGGCGTTGCAGAGACACTTGCGCCCGAGAGTGTCCTCGATCGCGCCGCCCTTACGCACGTAGATCGGGACGGGCTCGCTCGCGCAGCGATAGCCGACCGACCCGTCATCGCGCAGGTAGGGCGTGCGCAGGTAGCCGAGGTCGCAGAGCCGCGCGCGCTCGGCGTACGTCGCGTCATCCGCGAGGGTGTCCGAGAGCTGCGCGACCTTGAAGGGAAAGCCGGTCGGGGAGGCGAAGGCGTCGGTGAGGACGCGTAGCGTCCCCTGCGCGAGCCGCCGCTGCAGCTGCGCGCGGACGTCGGGGCTGAAGCCGGACTCGCGGCTCAGGGCGAACACCGTGCCGACCTGCACGCCGGCGGCGCCTGAGGCGAGCGCGGCGGTCACGCGGTCCGGCGTGCCGTAGGTGCCGGCGAGCCAGAACGGCAGGCCGAGCGCGGCGATCTTCTCAAGGTCGGCGTCGTCGCGCGGTCCGTACACGGGCTGCTTCTCGTCGTCGAGCACGAGACGGCCGCGCGGCGGCGCGTTGTGCCCCCCGGCGCGCGGACCTTCGACGACGAAGCCATCCGGCCGCGTCGCGTCGTCTCGCGCGAGGAACGTGGCGAGCACGTGCGCCGACACGATGGCGAGGAACTCGGGCCGGCGCAGCGGCGGCAGGACGCGGCCGAGCAGCGCCGCCGGGTCCAGCTCCATCACGTGCGGCGCGTCCGCGCCGTGCACGTCGACGCTCAGGCGCGCGCTCTGGTGCC
>JACPEQ010000016.1 GCA_016183435.1 Chloroflexota bacterium | reverse complement strand
TTCCTCCTGCAGCGCGCGCGAGACCTCGCCCTGCAAGCACGCGGAGAGCGCGACGAGGTGGCCCGCGTGCTTCCGCAGCAGCTCCTTGTCCACGCGCGGCCGGTAGTAGTAGCCCTCGAGGTGGGCCGCGGTCACGAGCTGTAGCAGCGCCTGGTAGCCCTGGAAGTCCTTGGCGAGCAGGACGAGGTGGAACGGGCGGCCGTGCCCCTCGATGCGCGCGTCGCGGTCGAAGCGGCTGCCGCGCGCGACGTACGTCTCCACGCCGATGATCGGCTTGATGCCGTGCTCGCGTGCGCTCGCGTACAGGTCGATCGCCCCGTACAGCGCCCCGTGGTCCGTGAGCGCGAGCGCGGGCATACCGAGCTCCTTGGCGCGCCTGACCATGTCGGGGATGCGCGACAGCCCGTCGAGGAGGCTGTACTCGCTGTGGGCGTGCAGGTGGACGAACTGCGGCGCGATGGCACCCTCCCTCGCGCCGCGGGGAAGCACCGCGGCCGAGGTCAGTCTACGGGGCTTCCACATGACCGCGCGGACAGCGACGGTCGCTGGCCTCGGGTCATGGCGCGCCCTGGCTGACAGCCGTCGCCGCCGCGCCTACGATGTCGGCGGCTGGGAGGCGTTCGCTTGTCGCTACGAGGCTCGCTATCGGACTTCGCCCTCGATGACGTCCTGCGCCTGCTCGAAGCGACCGGGAAGACCGGCGTGCTCGAGCTCAGGGGCCCGCGGGGCCGAGGCTCGCTGGAGCTGACCGGCGGGCGGCTCACGGCGGCGCGCTACGGCGACGACAGCGGTCACATCGCGCTCGGCGCCGTCCTCGCGACCGGCATCGGTGATTTCGCGTTCCGCGCGGGCGACGCCGGCGCACCGAACCTCGATGGCCCGCTCGACGGCCTGCTCGCGAGGGGGCGACAGGAGGCCGAGCGGATCGCCGCCACTCGCGCGCTGATCCGCCGCGATGAGTCCCGATTCGCCCTCTCCGGGCGCGCGAGCGCGCGCGCCTCTTTCAGCGTGACAGGCGACCAGTGGCGAGTGCTCCTCACGGTGGACGGGCGCCGTGACGTCGCCGGGGTCGCGCTGGCCTTGGGCTACGGACGTCTCGCGACGCTCCGGATCCTCGGCGAGCTGATGGACAGCGGCCTCGTCGATGCCATCGAGCCGACCGCCGAGACGGACGTCGAGCGAGGATCGGTCGCACGCGAAGAGGAAGAGGCACCAGCCGCGCACGCCTCCCGACGGGCCACGCCGCGCCGGGCGCGCCTCGCTGCGCCGCCGAGCGCTCCCGTGCCGCCATCGCCGCTCGTCGCCGAGCCGGTCCCCGAAGCGGAGCCGACGTCGTGGGCGCAGTGGCCTCCGGAGCCCGACGCCGCGCGTGCGGAGGCTCCCCGGCCCGACGTGCCATGGGCGATCCCGGCGGCCGCCCTCGACAGCGCCGAACGGACGGCGACCCCGCCGCCGGACGAAGGGGCGACCGACGTCCGGCTGGCGGCCCTCTTCGCGCCGGACGACGGCGCTCGCCTGACGGAAGTGTCCGGCCCCGGGACCGGCGCGGCCATGACGGCGAGCGGCGAGGTGGGACCCGACCCAGCGGCGCATCAGCCGGAGCCGGTGTCGCCATCGACGGAGGACGTCGCGGAGGTCACCGGAGAAGACGCGAGAGAGGAGGTGACCGAGCGAGGGGAGGAGTCGGCGAGCACGACTCCGCGCCAGCCGTCCGGGAGCCCGGGCATTCGCGGTGTCCTGACCGCGCTGGCAAAGGCGGTCAGGCGCACCCCTGAGCCCGTCGCGGCCCCCGGGCCGGCCACCGCGCCGCCATCCGCGCCTGAGCCCGTGCGCATGGTGACGCCTGCCGACCTCGCACGGCTCGCCAACGCGCTCGTCGCCGAGTACGCGAGCGGCCGGTACGGCGTGTGGCCGGACCAGGACATCCACGCCCGGCTGAGACGCGTGTACCAGTCGAACCCGCTCGGCAGGCCGCTGCCCGTGAGCAACATGGAGCTGGACGTGCGCGCACTCGAGGATCCTCACCTCGAGCCTGGCCTCGCTCTCCCGTTCATCGCTCTGCTGATCCGCGACCTCCGCGAGGACGCCGAGCGCTGCTTCGGTGGTGAGGGGGCAGAACGCGGATTCCGCGCGGCCGTCATCGGGCTGCGCGGCTGGGACGAGGCCTTCGCGAACGCGCCCGCCGACATCATCGCGCGGTACGCCGCGCCGACCCACGGGCGCATCACGCTCACCTCAGGGTCCGAGCGGAAAGCCTGGGACCTCGCGCGCCGCGACTACGTGATCGGAAGCTCCCCACTCGGCACGGACATCCGGCTCGAGGTGGAGACCGTCGCGGAGCATCACGTGAAGCTGAGCCCCTATCTGGATGGCTTCCTGGTCCGCGACATCGGGAGCGCGGGCGGCACGATGGTGGACGGGACCCAGCTCGACCCGCTCGTCGGCGAGCGCTTCATCGGCGGCGGCGAGACCATCGTGGTGGGCGGGATCGACCTGCTGTACGAGCGCGTTCCGGATCGGGGTACCGCGGCCGAGCGCTAGGGATGCGCGACGGCCTCTCGAGGAGGTCGTCGCTGTCGGCGTGCAGGTGGACGAACTGCGGCGATGGCGCCCGTACGAGCGAGGCGACTATCGACGCGCGATGTTCACCACGAGAGGCCGGTGATCGGACGCCGTCGTCGCCACGGTGTGCGCCTGTGAGCCTGTGACGCCGATGCCCCAGACGTAGTCGACACGGTTCCGCGGATCCGCGGACGGCGCGGTGGGTTGCTCCGCCCCGTCGTCCTTGGCGAGGTCGCGGAAGCCCGCATCCTCGAGCAGCCGCATCTCCGGCGTGTCGGGCAGCGCGTTGAGGTCGCCGGCGACGATCGCCGGGCGCACGCCGTTCCACGCGGCGAGGATCGCGTGCACCTGGCCCTGGCGGACCTCGGTCGCGCCGCTGATGTGGTCGAGATGTGTGGCGATCACGAGCACGTCGTTCACCGTGAAGAGGATCGCGCCGCGCGGCTGGTGCCGCAGCTGCGGCTGCCGCTCATACCGGAGGTAGCGCACCTCGGAGACGGGGACCCGCGAGAGCACCGCGTTGCCGTACGCGTCGCCGATCGCAGGACCCCAGACGTACGTCATGCCAAGGCGCTCGGCGAGGACGGTGAGCACGTCGTGCTGCTGCGTGATCATCCAGCCGCGAGCGACCTCCTGCAGCACGACGACGTCGGGATCCTCGGCGCGGATGACGTCCGTGATCCGATCGAGCGCCGGGATGTTCCCCTCGTCGAAGCCCTGGTGCACGTTGTAGGTCATGAGCCGGAACGCGGACGCACGGCTCGTGGCCTGCGAGACCTGCGGCGGCGTGAGCAGCGCGACGAGGGGGACGACGATCGCGAGCACGGCGACCGCGGCGATCTCGCTGAAGTGGGACCGGCGCGCGCGGAGCGGCAGCGCGGCGATGAGACCGGCGCCCACCAGACCGGTCGCGATCCACACCGCCGCCGGGAGCGCGTAGTACGCATAGAAGAGGAACGCGAGCGCCACGAACGCGACCCACCCGACGCCCAGCGCGAGCGTCGAAACGAACGGGCTCCCGGCCGGGCGCGCCGCGGTGTCGGGCAGCACCGCCGCCGCCACGATCACGCCTGCGGCGAGGACCATGGCGCCGAGCGTCGACACGACCGGGATGTGCGCCCAAAGCAGCGTCGCGCCCACAGCCATGGCGAGCAGACCGACGACCTGCCGCGGCGGTCGCACGTTCCCGATCACCACGAGCCCCGTGGTCAGCCCGAGCCCGAGCGCGCCCGCGACGACGTACCAGGAGCCGGCCGGCTCAGGGCCGAGGGCGAGTCCGCCGGCGACCGCTGCCTGCGTGGGGTTCAGCGCGCCGGTCTCGCTGACCAGGATCAGCGGCGGGATCGCGAGGAGCGCGGCGGCGCCGCGCGTACCCGGCGACGTCCACTCGAGGTCGCGCGCGTACGCCGCGATGCCTGCGGCGAGGAACACGAGCGCGCCCACGATCGTGAGCGCGATCGCGACGGGCGCGCTGAGGTCGACGACCGGGATCGTGCGGGCGATCGAGCGCATCGCGAGGTCTGCGGCGAGCGCGAGCGGCAGGCCCGCGACGAACGCGGAGCCGCTGACGCCGCTGCGCGCGGCCTGCGTCAGCGAGAGCCACCAGGTGCCCCCGATGACCGCCACCGCGGCGAGGGTGATGTCGGCCCAGTTCCAGCGCGACGCCGTCGAGAGGATCGTGGCGCCGACGAGGAGCGTTCCGGAGAGCGCGATCGATCGTCGGGGGCCGAGCCGCCATCCGGCCACCGCTGCGAGCAGCGACGCGGCGAAGACGCCGAGCGCGATCGTGCCGACCGTCTCGTTCGCGACGTTCCCGTAGAGCGACATGTACAGCGTCGAGGTGAACGTGCGGATCGCAGAAAGGAGGAAGAGGATCCCGAGCGCGGCGAACGTCGTCTCGCCGAGGATCGCGCCGTTCATACGCGCATCTTGCGCGATGCAAAACGCGCCGCGCTGGCGATCACCGCGCGTAGGATACGGATCGCCCAATGGCCATGACCGCAGTCGAGGTCCGCGGCCCACGAGTGAGCGACGCCGAGCGCGTTCTCACACGTGATGCCCTCACCTTCATCGAGGGCCTGCAGCGGGAGTTCGGCGCACGCCGGGATGCGCTGCTCGCGACCCGGCAGCAGCGTTGGGCCGCGCTGCGCCGAGGCGCGACGCTCGATCTGCTGCCGGAGACGGCCACGGTACGGAGCTCGGACTGGAAGGTGGCACCGGTCCCGAAGGACCTGGAGGTCCGCAAGGTCGAGATCACCGGACCGACGGACCGCAAGATGGTCATCAACGCGCTGAATTCCGGCGCCTCCGTCTTCATGGCGGACTTCGAGGACGCGAACACGCCGACCTGGGAGAACATGGTCTCCGGCCAGGCGAACCTCATCGACGCGATCGACCGGAAGATCGAGTTCACGAGCCCCGAGGGCAAGCAGTACCGCCTGAGCGACAAGGTCGCCACGCTCGTCGTCCGCCCGCGCGGCTGGCATCTGGTCGAGAAGCACCTTCAGGTCGACGGCAAGCCGCTCGTCGGCGCGTTCATGGACTTCGGCCTGTACTTCTTCCACAACGCGCGCAGGCTCCTGGACAAAGGGAGCGCGCCGTACTTCTACCTGGCGAAGACCGAGAGCCACCTCGAGGCGCGCCTCTGGAACCACGTCTTCAACTACGCGCAGGACGCCCTCGGGATCCCTCGCGGGACGATCAAAGCGACGGTCCTGATCGAGGTCGTCACCGCGGCGTTCGAGATGGACGAGATCCTGTACGAGCTGCGCGACCACTCGGGCGGCCTGAACGCCGGACGCTGGGACTACATCTTCAGCCTCATCAAGAAGTTCGACTCACGCGCCGACTACGTCCTGCCGGACCGCATCCAGGTGACCATGACCGTACCGTTCATGCGCGCGTACACCGAGCTGCTGGTCAAGACGTGCCACAAGCGCGGCGCCTTCGCCCTCGGCGGCATGGCCGCGTACATCCCGTCGCGGCGCGATCCCGCCGTCAACGAGCAGGCTCTCGCGAAGGTCCGCGACGACAAGGTCCGCGAGGCGAACGACGGGTTCGACGGGACGTGGGTCGCCCACCCCGACCTCGTGCCGACGGCGATGGAGGAGTTCGACAAGAAGCTGGGCTCGAAGCGCAACCAGCTCGATCGCCAGCGGCCGGAAGTGAACGTGTCCGCGTCGCAGCTGCTCGACATCCACGTTCCGGGGGGCACCATCACGGACGCGGGGCTGCGCGCGAACGTGAACGTCGGGATCCAGTACCTGGCGTCATGGCTCCGCGGCACGGGCGCCGCCGCCATCAACAACCTCATGGAGGACGCCGCGACCGCCGAGATCTCCCGCTCCCAGGTCTGGCAGTGGGTGCACCACGGCGCGAGCATCGCCGGCGGCCCGGTCATCACGGCCGAGCTCGTGCGCACGATCGAGCGCGAGGAGCTCGACAAGATCCGGCAGGCGGTCGGCGACGACTTCTACATCCGGGGCAGATTCGACGAAGCGGCCGAGCTGTTCGAGCAGGTCGCGCTCTCCAAGGACTTCGTCGAGTTCCTCACGCTCCCTGGCTATGACCGCCTGGACTGACACCCGTCGACGCTCCCACGCAAGCCGCTGCCGAGTAGGATGAAGGTATGAAGCGGAAGATCGCGGTGTCCGTACCCGAGGAGCTTGTCGCAGAGGTCGAGCGCGTCGTCCAAGAAGGACGGGCGCCCTCGGTCAGCGCCTACGTCACCGATGCGTTGCGTGAGAAGTCCGGTGATGAGCGCTGGCGCGAGGTCCTGGCCGAGATGGATCGGATCTACGGACCCCCGACAGCGGAGGATCGTGCGTGGGTAAGGCAGACCTTGAAGCGCGCCGACGAGTACTGGACGCGGGCGCCCTCGTGGCACTTGAACACGGAGACCGGCGAGCTCGTGGCCACGCCGAAGAGCATGGAGCCCGCGTCATCATCCCGGCGCCCGTCCTCGCGCAGGTCTGGCGCGACGGGGCGCGGCAGGCCCGCCTCGCGGCGCTCGTCAAGCGCACGAACACGACCGTCGAGGTCTTCGACGAGCACGTCGCGAAAGCGGCGGGCGTCCTCCTCGGGCGGACCGGCACGTCGGACGTCGCGGACGCGAGCGTCGTCCTCGCCGCGCGCCTCCACGAAGCGCTCGTAGTCACGACCGACGCCGACGACATCCGCCGGCTCGATCCCGAGCTGCCGCTCGCGGAGCTCTAGCCCAGCTTCTCCGCGAGCAGCTTGCGGACGACCTGCGGGTTGCCCTTCCCCTGCATACGGCCCATGACCTTGCCGAAGAGCGCCTCGATCGCGCGCTTGTTGCCCCCGCGGTAGTCCGCGACGGCCTTGGTCTCGGCCGCGATGACCTCGTCGATGACGGCGGCGATCGCCGAGTCATCGGAGACCTGGCGGAGGTTCTTGCGGTCGACGATCGTGGCCGCATCGTCGCCGCTCCCCCACATGTCCGCGAAGACCGCCTTCGCCACGGTCGTGTTGATCTCGCCGGCGGCGACCAGGCGCACGAGCCCCGCCAGCTGCAGCGGCCAGATCGGGATGTCCGACGAGCGCAGGCCCTTCTCGCGGAGGTACCGCAGGATCTCGCCGGTGATCCAGTTGGCCGCGGCCTTCGGGTCGGCCCCGCCGTCCTTCACGACGGACTCGAAGTAGGCGGCGAGCGGCGGCTCCGACACGAGGATCCGCGTGTCGTACTCCGACAGGCCGTAATCCCGACGGATCCGCGCCCGGCGCGCCTCGGGCATCTCCGGCAGCGTGCTGCGCAGCGCCTCGACGCTCTCGCGCGACGGGCCGTACGTCACGAGGTCCGGCTCCGGGAAGTAGCGGTAGTCCTCGGCCTCTTCCTTGCGCCGCTGCAGGAACGTGCGGCCCGTGTCCGGGCTCCAGCCGACCGTGATCTTGGCCTTGCGCGTCCGGATCTCACCGCCGGCCTGCCAGTCCTCCCAGAGACGCTGCGACTCGAAGGTCACGGCCTGCTCGAGCGCGCGGAGGCTGTTCAGGTTCTTGATCTCGCTCTGCGGCGGCCAGCGCACCTCGCCGCCTTCGCGGAAGCGGATCGAGACGTTGGTGTCGAAACGCGCGGCGCCTTCCTCGAGACGGAACTCGGAAACGGCCAAGTGGATGAGGATCTCGCGCAGGGTCGTGGCGTACGCGAGCGCCTCCTGCACCGACGACAGCTCGGGCCTGCTCACGATCTCGAGCAGCGGCACGCCGGATCGATTGAAGTCGACGAGCGAGTAGCCGTCGGCGTGGAGGAGCTTGCCCGTGTCCTCCTCGAGGTGCGCGCGGATGATCCCGACGCGCTTCGTCCCACCCCCGTCTGCGGGGATCTCCAGCCAGCCGTTCACCGTGAGCGGCATGTCGTACTGCGAGATCTGATAGCCCTTGGGCAGGTCGGGGTACATGTAGTTCTTTCGGTCGAACTTCGTGTGCTCGGGGATCTCGCAATGGAGGGCGAGGCCGGCCAGGATCGAGAGCTCGATGGCGCGGCGGTTCGGCACCGGCAACGCTCCCGGCAGCCCGAGGCAGACCGGGCACACGACCGTGTTCGGCGGCGAGCCGAACCACTTCGCCGAGCAGCCGCAGAACATCTTCGACCGTGTCCCGAGCTCGACGTGCGTCTCGATGCCGATGACGACCTCGTACGGGCGCCCCGCCGCCACGGTCATGGCGTCGACAGCGGCGCGACCTTCGGCTGCGGCGTCGCGCCGTACTCGCGGATCTCGCGCGAGATGTTCACGATGACGCGGTCGCGGTCCACCGAGACAAGATATCGGGCCAGCGACCGTGGAGCCGCGATCGGCTCACCGCGCGGGCCGAAGACGGGCGAGCCCGGCAGCTCGACACCCGCCGCACAGCTCGCGCTGTAGCTCCAGACGGGTGCGGTGAACGGCGGAAGCGGTACGACGGCGCACTCCGCGTCGCCCTCGCGCGGCGACCAGTGCGCGAGAACGGCCACGTACTCGCCCTTCAGCGGCTGCGCGATGTAGAACGCCTGCTCCGCGGAGATCAGCGGCGCGCCAACGCGGATCGGCTCGGCGCCCACGCCCGGCATGTCCGCGAGCGCGAGGACGACGCGGCCTCCGGGAACGGCGGCAGGCGGCGTGACGAGCATGGGCAGCAATGCGGGGATCGACACCGCGGCGATCAGCACGAGCGAGAGGAGGAGCAGCAGCGCGACGAGGATGTACTGCTTCCAGACCGGCGTCGGATCGAGCGAGACGGGATCGGCCCACTGCTCCGGTGTCGGATCGTGGTAGTGCGTGCCCAGGGCTCAGCCCACCTCTGGCGCTGGTGAGAGGGCGCGCTCGAGCCGGATCACCGCCCGGCGGACCGCCGGGTCCGTGTCGTCGCGCAGTCGCTCAACGGCGCGCTCGAGGTCGCGCGGGTGGCTGCGCGCGAGCGGCAGGAGGATCGCGACGGCGAGCTCGCGGTCGACCCGGCGGGGATGCGCGAGCAGGCGCATCGCCCAGTCGCGCCGGACGATCGGCGCGGGCGCCACCGCGTCGACGATCTCCGCGGCTCGGTCGTGCTGCGCCTTGCGGACCCACCCGTTCTTCCCCGTGCCGCGCAGCACGTCGGACGCGCCGAGAACGTCGCCGCCCTTCAGCTTGCGCTCAAAGACGGCCTCCCACGTCTCCTCGATCAGTGGAGCCTCTTCACGAAGCGCTCGATGCGGTCGCACGCTTCCTCGATCTTGTTCAGCGCGGTCGCGTAGCACGCACGCACGTGGCCCGTGCCGCGGGCGCCGAACGCCGAGCCCGGCACGACGACGACCCGCTCCTCCGTGAAGAGGCGCGCGGCGAACTCCTCGTCGCCCAGCCCCGTGCCGCTGACGCGTGGGAAGCAATAGAACGCGCCACGCGGCTCGAAGCATGCGAGGCCCATCGCGTTGAACCGCTGCCACATGACCTTCCGGCGGCGGTCGTACTCCGCGACCATGCGCTGCACCTCGGGCTCCCCGCTGTGCAGCGCCTCGACCGCCGCGTACTGCGCCGCGGTCGGCACGCACATCACCGTGTACTGGTGGATCTTCATCATCTGCTCGACGACCGCCGGTGGCGCGCACGTGTAGCCGACGCGCCATCCGGTCATCGCGTACGACTTCGAGAACCCGGCCAGGTAGATGGTGCGGTCCTTCATCCCCGGCTCGCCCAGGATCGAGCGGTGCCCGGCCCCGTACACGAGCCGGTCGTAGATCTCGTCGGAGTACACGAGCAGGTCGTGCTCGCGCGCGAGGCGCGCGATGCCCGCGACGTCGCTCGCCTCGAGCACGGCACCGGTGGGGTTGTTCGGAAAGCCGAGCAGGATCGCGCGCGTGCGCGGCGTGATCGCGCGCTCGACGTCCTCGGGACGCAGCCGGAAGTCGTGGGCCTCTTCCGTCGCGACCGGGACCGGCACGCCGCCAGCGAGGATGATGCCCGGCACGTAGGCGACGTACGACGGGTCGGCCAGGATGACCTCGTCGCCCTCGTCGAGCGTCGCCCGTAGTGCGAGGTCGACCGCCTCGGAGACGCCGACCGTGACGAGGATCTCGTTCTTCGGGTCGTAGCGGATGCCGCGCCGCCGCTCGGTGTGATCGGCGATCGCCTCGCGGAGCTCGACGATCCCGTAGTTCGACGTGTACTTGGTGCGCCCTTCCTTGATGGAGCGCATCGCGGCCTCGCGGAACCGGTCGGGCGTGACGAAGTCGGGCTCGCCGACACCCAGGGAGATCGAGCCCTCGACGCCGGACACCATGTCGAAGAAGCGACGGATCCCGCTCGCCGGGATCTTCGTGACCCGCTCGTTCGTCAGGCGCCGTCTCGTGATGGCCATCGCCGCCTCCTAGTACGTTCCGGAAGTCCCGAACGTGGCGTTGGGAGACCGCTTCGGATCCGCTCCAACGCTACGTGTCCCAAATGATGGCGGTCGGAGCAGGTGGTGGTCGGTCGAGCGCTCGTACGCCGCGGCGACGCGGAACATCGTCGCCTCGTCGTTGTAGCCCGCGATCACCTGCAGCCCGACCGGCAGCCCCTCGCTCAGCCCGCACGGGATCGAGATCCCGGGCAGACCGGCGATGTTCACCGGCAGCGTGAACACGTCGTTCAGGTACATGGCGAGCGGGTCGTCGACCTTCGCGCCGATGCCGAACGCCACCGTCGGCGACGTCGGCGTCAGCAGCGCGTCCACGCGCTCGAAGACGCGCTCGAACTCGGCCTTGATCACCGTGCGCACCTTCTGCGCCTTCACGTAATAGGCGTCGCGGTAGCCGCTCGAGAGCGCATACGTCCCCAGGATCATGCGCCGCTTCACCTCGGCGCCGAAGCCGGCGCCTCGCGTCCGCTTGTACGTGTCGACGAGGTCGGTCCCGGCGACGCGCAGCCCGTACCGCACACCGTCGTAACGCGCGAGGTTCGCGGACGCTTCGGCCGGCTGGATGATGTAGTAGACCCCCAGCGCGTGATCCGTCGAGGGCAGCGAGACCTCCTCGATCGACGCGCCTTGCCGCTCGAGCTCCCGGATCGCCTCGCGCACGGCGCTCTCGACGCCCGGCTCGATGCCCGTGACGAAGTACTCCTTGGGGACGCCGAGGCGCATCCCCTTCACGCCCTTCCCGAGCTCGCGGCGCAGGTCCTCGGCGGGCAGCGGCATCGTCGTCGCGTCCGCCGGGTCCTGGCCGAAGAGCGCCTGGCACACGGCCGCGACGTCCGCGACGCTGTTGGCGAACGGACCGACCTGGTCCAGCGACGAGGCGAACGCGACCACCCCGTAGCGCGAGACGCGACCGTACGTCGGCTTCATGCCGGCGACGCCGGTGAGGGCTGCGGGCTGGCGGATCGAGCCGCCGGTGTCCGTGCCGAGCGCGAAGAGGACCTCCCCCGCCGCCACCGAGACGGCTGATCCGCCCGACGATCCGCCGGGAACGCGCGACGGATCCCACGGGTTGCACACGGCACCGAAGGCGGAGTTCTCGTTCGAAGAACCCATGGCGAACTCGTCGAGGTTCGTCTTGCCGATCATGACCGCACCTTCGCGATCGAGCCGCTCGACGACGGTGGCCGAGTACGGCGGGACGTAGCCGTCGAGGATGCGCGACCCCGCGGTGGTCTCGACGTCCTTGGTCCCGATGATGTCCTTGCACGCCCAGGGGATGCCGCACAGGAGCGCCGCATAGCCGCGCGCGAGCCGCTCGTCGGCTGCGCGCGCCTGGCGCAGCGCGTGGTCCTCGCTGACCGTCAGCCAGGCGTTGTACGGATCCGCGCCGGCCCGTTCGATGGCGGCCTTCGCGAGATCCACCGCGCTCGCGCGCCGCGAGCGCAGCAGCGCCGCGGCCTCGCCGATCGTGCGCGGGAGCTCAGCCACCGGGCCGGTCCTCGATGACCGTCTGCACGCGGAAGAGGTCGCCGTCCCGCGCCGGCGCGTTGCGCATGGCCTCCTCGAGCGTGAGGCCGGGACGCACCTCGTCCTCGCGGGTCACGTTGTCGAGCGGCAGGACCGACGCGGTCGGCGGGATGGCCTCGGTGTCGACCTCGCGCAGCTTCCCCACGGCGTCGAGCACCACCGAGAGCTGCTTCGTGAACCGCTCGACCTCGGCATCCGTGAGGGCGATCCGCGCGAGATCGGCGACGTACCTGACGACGCCGCGATCGATCTCGCTCATACACGTGAGTCTATGGGCGAGGGTAGAGTGGCCCCGTGGATCCCAAGGCGATCGTGCGCAGGTGCTTCGAGGACGTGATCGTGCGCGGAGACATCGAGGTCGCCGACGAGGTCGTCGACCACGACCTCGTGTTCCAGACCGCGACCGGCGCCGTCCTGCGCGGCCGGCGCGAGTTCCAGCACTTCGCCGAGCAGCTGCGCGAGGCCTTCCCCGACATCAAGTTCGAGATCGAGGAGGAGTTCGCCGACGGCGAGCACGTGTGCACCCGGTACACGATGAGCGGCACCTTCCTCAGCACGCTCATGGGTCTGCTCCCCAACGGAGAACGGTTCAGCGTGCGAGGCATCGACACGTTCCGCGTCGTGGACGGCAAGGTCGTAGAGATCCACGCGTCGTACGACATGCTCGGCCAGATGCAGCAGCTGGGGATCGTCCCGAAGATCTGAGACACGCGAGGTGGTCGTCGTGCTCGAGCACGTGAAGTGGTTCACCGACCCCTACCCGACGCAGTACGAGCGGCTGCTCAGCTGGCCCGTCGCGCTCGCCTTCGTCCTCGGCCTGGCGGCCGTCGGCGTCGCGTACTGGATCCAGCACAACGTCCCCGAGCCGTCCGCGGCACGCGCCCTCGAGCGGTTCGCCCGATACGGCCCGCTCGCGCTCGGGCTGCACACCGGCGTCGCGCTCATCGTCGCCGCGGTCTTCGGGCTGCTCTTCGTGCCGAGCCTGCACGTCGAGGACAAGGGCGCCATCGGCGGCGTGATCCTCGTCATGGAGGCGATCG
>JACPEQ010000028.1 GCA_016183435.1 Chloroflexota bacterium | reverse complement strand
GACGTGCGGGTGCGCCTGCATCGGGGCACCGCGACGGTCGTCGGGCGCAGGTCCGACGACGCGCTGTACAAGATGGCGCTCGCCACGTACGGCAGGGGCGACACCTTCGACCACAAGGCGGCCGAGGGTTTCATCCAGGTGTACGGCCTGCCACTGCGGAACCAGGCCCGCACGCAGGCCCTGTGGTCGGGCACGGAGGGACTCCCTCTGAAGCTGCCCGAGACAACGCAGCGTAGCGGCGGATCCAGGTCGTCGCCTCGAAGGGCCAAGCCCCGCAGGGGACTTCCGAAGCGTGCCTGACCTGTGGGCGGGGCGGTTCGAGAAGGGGCTCGACCCGCGCATCCGCGCGTTCACGTCGTCGCTCGAGCTGGACAGGCGCATCGCGCTGATCGACGTCCGCGGGAGCATCGCGCACGCGCGCATGCTCGGGCGTCAGGGCATCGTCGGGAAGGCGGAGGCCGACGCCATCGTCGCGGGCCTCGAGCGCATCGCCGGCGACATGCAGCGCGGCACCTTCCCGTGGCCGGCCGACGCCGAGGACGTGCATTCGGCCGTCGAGCGCGTGCTGCGCGAGCGTATCGGCGAGGTCGCCGGGAAGCTGCACACGGCGCGGAGCCGCAACGACCAGGTCGCGCTCGACCTGCGCCTGCTCGTCCTCGAGCTCCTCGATGCGCTCGACGCGGCGGTGCTCGCCCTCGCGACAGCGCTCCTCGATCGCGCCGGGGAGGAGGTCGAGACGGTCATGCCCGGGTACACGCACACGCAGCGGGCCCAGCCGGTCTCGCTGGCGCACCACTTCCTCGCCCACGTGGAGGCGCTGCGGCGCGACCGCGAACGCGTAAAGGAAGCGCGCGACCGCGCGGCGGTCTCGCCGCTCGGAGCCGCCGCGCTCGCGGGCTCGCCCTATCCGATCGATCCCGCCGCGGCGGCGGACGAGCTCGGACTCAGGGCGACGTTCCGCAACAGCATCGATGCCGTGTCGGATCGCGACTTCGTCGTCGAGCTGGTGTTCGTCGCGGCGCTCGCCGCGGTCCATGCCTCGCGCCTCGCGGACGAGGTCGTCCTGTGGACGACCTCGGAGTTCGCGTTCGCGGAGGTGTCGGACGAGCACGCGACCGGGTCGAGCATCATGCCGCAGAAGAAGAACGCGGATGTCGCGGAGCTGGTCCGCGGCCGCGCCGGGCGCGCGATCGGCGACCTCGTCGCCGTCCTCACGATCCTCAAGGGGATCCCGCTCGCCTATGACAGCGACCTCCAGGAGCAGCGCGCACCGCTGTACGACGCGGCCGCCGTCGCGCCGGCGATCGAGGCGCTGGCCCTGGTGATCCGGGGCGTGCGGCTGGACCGCGAACGCATGCGCGCGGCCACCGAGCGCGGGATGCTCACGGCGACGGACCTCGCGGACCATCTGGCGCGCGCGGGCGTGCCCTTCCGCGAGGCGCACCAGGTCGTCGGCCGCATCGTCCGGGAGCGGCTGGGCAAGGGGATGGACCTCGCGGGCCTGACGCTCGACGAGCTGCGCGCGTACGACCGGCGCTTCGGACCGTCAGCGCTCGAGGAGATCGCCGCGGAGCGCTCGATGGCCGCGCGTCGCTCCCCGGGTGGCACCGCCCCTGAGCGCGTCCACGAAGCGCTGGCCGAGGCCCATGCCGCTTTCGACGACCGCCGTCCCCCGGGCGCGCAGACCGAGGCGCCGCAGCGACGAGGTCGAGCACCCGGGCCCGAGGGAGGGGTCCCCCCGACCGAGGGTCGGAACGAGTGAGGGTCGGGATAGGCCCGATGCGCGTGCGCGACGTCGACGCCGCCCTCGGGCTCATCAACGCGTACGCCGCGGAGGACCGCATGCTCGAGCGCACGCGCGACTTCCTGCTGGAGCACATCCACGACTTCTTCGTCGCGGAGAGCGAGTCACCGGCGTCCTCGCCGGATGGAGCGGGCTTCGAGGGATGCGTCGCGCTCGCCGTCCTGACACCGGAGCTCGCCGAGATCCGGTCCCTGGCGGTGCGCCCGGAGACGGGCGGGAGAGGCGTCGGCCGCGCGCTCGTCGCGGCGTGCGTGGACGAGGCGCGACGCCTCGGGCTGAAGCGCGTGTTCGCGCTCACGCTCGTCCCGGAGTTCTTCGTGCGCTGCGGCTTCACGCTCGTCAGCCTCGGCCGCCTCCCAGAGAAGAGCGCGTCAGAGTGCCCGATCTGTCCGAAGCGCGGCCGCTGCGACGAGCACGCGATGCTGCTGCACCTTGACGGAACGAAGCCCGAGCCGCTGAGAGCGGACGAGCCGATCGGGTACACGGCGCTTCATTCCTCGCAGGGGGCCGTTGTCGCGGAACCTGGTCGGCCCCGCCTCCCGGGGCCCCCTTCCACCTCCGCCGAGCGACCGACGTGATGCGGGCCGTCGCTGCTTCCTTCAACGCGATCGCGATGGTGGCGCTCGCGTTCGCGCTCACCGGCGGCTCGTTCGCGAACGTCGCGGCCAACACGCAGATCTGGGGATCGGCCGCCGCGGCCGTCACCGCCGCGATCGTGGTGCTGACGAACGGTCCGGCCGCGCTCGGCTGGATCGCGATCGGCTACATCCTGTTCGCCGCGCTCCTGCGCGAGCCTCCGGCGCTCGCGCTGCTCCTGCTGGCGGTCGCATACATGCCGATCCTCTCGAGACCGCGCGGGTCGCTGCTGAGCGGGATCGGGCTGACAGTCGTCACCGCGCTGCTCTTCCGGCTCGTACTCTGACGTCCCCCAAGGCGCGCGGACCGAGGCGCGTAGCGACGAGGTCGAGCCGCGCTACGCGCGTGGGGGCCGCTACCCCCAGGCACCCGCGAGCGGGTCCCCCGCGAGCGGGGTCGGAACGAGCTTCGCTAGGATCACGGTCCATGGCGTATCGCCCCACGGTCCGCGCGGCGAACGGCGCCGTGGCGACCGGACACCACCTCGCCACCGAGGCCGGCATCGCCGCGCTCCGCGACGGCGGCAGCGCGGTGGATGCGGCCATCGCGGCGGCGGCGGTCTGCGCGGTCACCAAGCCTTCGGCGACCTCGATCGGCGGAGACGTCTTCGCGCTCGTGTACGACGCGCGGCAGCGCGAGGTGATCGCCTACAACGGGTCCGGCGCGGCCCCCCGCTCGATCGACGTCGAGGCCCTGCGCGCGAGCGGCTACCCGACGCGCGGAGCCGTCATGGCCACGGTGCCCGGCTGCGTCGCCGGCTGGGGCGACATGCTCGCGGCCCACGGGCGCCTCGGGCTCGACCGGGTCCTCGCGCCGGCGATCGCCTACGCCGAGGACGGCTTCCCGGTGAGCCCGGTCCTGTCGTCCGCGATCGCGCAGAGGGCGGCGCTCATCTCGGCCGACCCGGAGTGCGCGCGCATCTTCATGCCGCGGGGGCGGCTCGCGCGTCCGGGAGAGATGCTCCAGCAGCCCGATCTCGCATGGTCGCTGCGGGAGATCGCGCGGGACGGCGCGGACGCGTTCTACCGCGGCGCGGTCGCCGAACGGCTGGCCGAGGGGATCGCCCTCGCCGGCGGCTCCATCGGCCGCGAGGACCTCGCGTCGCATCGCACCGACACGCCGGAGCCGATCTCCGTCGAGCACCGCGGACTGCGCGTGTACGGACAGCCGCCAGTCTCGCAGGGACACATCCTGCTCGAGGAGATCGCGATCGCGGACGGGCTGGACCTCGTGGCGATGGGGTGGGGCAGCGCCGAGCTGGTGCACACGATGGTCGAGATCAAGAAGCTCGCGTTCGCCGACCGCGACGCGTTCTCCGGCGACCCGCGCCACGTCGACTTCGAGCCCCGCCGACTCTTCGATCACAGCTTCGTCGCGCAGCGCCGGAAGACGATCCGCGGCCATGCCTCGGAGCGCGCCGACGCCGGCGAGCTGGCGGTCGCCGCTCACACCACGTATCTCGCCGTCGCCGACCGCGACGGGAACGTCGTGTCGCTGATCGAGAGCGTGTTCAGCGTGTTCGGGTCGGCGACGGTCGTGCCGGGCACGGGGATCCTGCTGAACGACCGGCTGCGCGGGTTCTCGCTCCACGAGCGCTCCCCGAACACGCTCGCGCCGGGCAGGCGGCCGGTGCACACCCTCAACACCGTCATCGCGCTCGACGGCTCCACCCCGCGCTTCGTCTTCGGGACGCCGGGCGCCCAGGCGCAGGTGCAGTCGAACTTCCAGCTCGCCGCGGCGCTCATCGACTTCGGCATGGACGTCCAGGAGGCGATCGAGGCGCCGCGCTGGTACCACGAGAGCGGCAGAACGCTGAAGCTGGAGGGCCGTTTCCCCGAAGATGTCCGTCGTACGCTGGCCGGCAAGGGCCATGAGATCGATCTCCTCCCGGACTGGGACGACGTCACCGGCGGTGCGCAGGCGATCGCCGTCGGCGAGAACGGCGTCTTCTCGGCGGGCGCCGACCCACGGCGCGAGGGTGTCGCGGCCGGCTACTAGGCGCACCTCGCGGCCACGCCGCCTCTTCTCTCGCAGGAGGCCGTTGTCGCGGGGCCTGATCGGCCCCGCAGCCCGGCGCCCCCTTCCACCCCCGCTTGTTCTCGGCTTGCTGTTCTTGGTCGGGGCGGTCCTCGCGGCGTGCGAGCCGGGACCGCCCGCGCCCGAGCCCGTGGCCATCAAGTACGCGCAGGCATGGACGGCGGGCGAGCACCAGACGATGTGGGAGCAGCTGACGCCCGCGTCGCAGCAGAAGGTGGGCAGGGCGGGATTCATCGACCGGCTCCCGCTCATCGCGAAGGAGATGACGCTCACGTCGCTCGACGCGAAGGTCGGTCAGGCGCTCCACCCGCGGCTCCCCGACGGCTCGCCCGATCCCCGCCGGGCGACGGTCCCGATGACGGTCACCTTCAAGACCACGAAGGTCGGAACGATCACCCGCGAGACGCAGCTGCGCCTCGTGATGGAAGGCGAGAAGCAGGAGGCGCGCTGGCGCATCGACTGGACGCCCGAGAACGTCCTCCCCGGCCTCTCGCCGGGCCGCCTCGTGCGCATGACGCGCCTGCCGACGACGCGCGGCCGGATCGTCACGCGCGACGGCACCGAGCTCGCGACGTTCGGCGAGGCCACGCAGGTGGGCGTGGTCCCCGGCCAGATCCGCAGCGAGAGCGGGCTCCTGCAGAGCCTCTCCGCGCTCCTCGGCATGAAGGCGGAGGACATCAAGGCGAAGTACACGCAGTCCTGGGTGAAGCCCGACACGTACGTCGCGATCAGGTCGATCCGCGACCTGGCCAACGAGACGCGCGTCAAGCTCGCGGTGATCGAAGGCGTCCAGCTCCGTCCCGAGCGCGTGCGCGCCTACCCGAGCGGGCTCATCCCGCAGATCGTCGGCACCACGGCGGAGGCGACGCCCGAAGACGCGAAGAAGCTCGCCGCGCGCGGCATCGAGCCCGGCGACGTCATCGGCAAGACCGGACTCGAAGCGACCCTCGACGAGTACCTGCTCGGGACGTACGGGTGGCGCCTGGGGATCGTCGACGAGGGCGAGCGGCAGATCGAGATGCTCGCCGAGACGCCTGCCGTCCCCGGCCTCGACGCGGTGCTCTCGCTCGACCCCAGGATGCAGCGCACCGCGGAGGCCGCGCTCGGTACGCAGAAGGGCTCGATCGTCGTCGAGGACGCCTGGAACGGGGAGATCCTCGTGCTCGCCACCTCTCCGCAGGCGGAGGACTTCCACCGTGCCGTGTTCGGTCAGTACGCGACCGGATCGACGTTCAAGCTCGTGACCTCGGCCGCGGCGCTGCGCACGGGGGCCCTCAAGCCGGGCGAGAAGATCGACTGCCCGCAGCAGTGGACGGGCTTCGGGCCGCAGTGGGTGCAGGTGAACCACGAGTCGAGCGCGCTCGGGCCGATCGACCTGCGCACGGCGCTCGCCCGCTCGTGCAACACCTTCTACTACGAGCTCGGGAAGCGGCTGAACGACCGCGATCCGAACCTGCTCCCGAACACGGCGAAGAGCTTCGGCCTCGGCGGCGCGACGGACATCGAGTTCGTGCTCGAGTCGCCCGGTCTCGTCCCGAGCCCGGACTGGAAGAAGGAGAGATTCCGCAGCGACCCCGCGAACGCGGTGTGGAACCCGGGTGACGCGACGAACCTCGCCATCGGCCAGGGCTTCCTGCTCGCGACGCCGCTGCAGATGTCGAACTATGTCGCCGCCGTCGCCAACGACGGGATCGTGTGGCAGCCCCGTCTGGTCGTGGAGCTGCGCGACCGCGCGGGGAACGTGGCGAAGACGTTCCCCAAGAAGGAGCTGAAGCGCGCCGAGACGAAGCCGACCGACCTGTCGGCGATCCGTGACGGCATGCGCTCGGTGGTCGCGGACCCCGACGGCACCGTGTACTTCCCGTTCCGGACGTACGAGATCCCGGTCGCCGGCAAGTCCGGCACGGCGGAGACATCCACGGCGGGCCGCGCCAACGCGTGGTTCATCGGGTACGCGCCCTTCGATGCACCGCGCTTGGCCGTCGCGACGGTGCTCGAGGCGTTCCCGGAGGCCCCCGGCCGCCACGGCTCGCAGGACGCCGCTGTCGCGACGCGAAAGGTGCTCGCCTCAAAGCTCGGGGGTACACCCTAAGGGCGAGGTAGCGAGCGGCCCGGGGTGGAAGGGGCGGAGCCCCTGCGAGAAATAGACTCGTAGGCGTCCCCATGTCCACGACAGAGATCGCTGCACCCCGTCTCGCGGACGCTCCCGCGACGCGCCGTCTCGACAACGGCCTCGTCCTGTACGCGGCCGAGGCGCGGCATGCGCCGGTCGTCTCGACCTGGGTCTGGTACCACGTCGGCGGTCGCAACGAGGTCCCGGGTACGACCGGCATGAGCCACTTCCTCGAGCACATGCTCTTCAAGGGCACGCCGCTGCACCCGAAGGGCGACCTCGACAAGCTGCTCGCGCGGTACGGCGCGCTGTGGAACGCGTTCACGAGCGAGGACGTCACCTGCTACTTCGAGACGGTCCCGAGGGAGCGCTACCTCACCGCCCTCGAGCTCGAGGCGGACCGCATGGTGAACGCGCTCGTCTCGCTCGGGGAGACCG
>JACPEQ010000163.1 GCA_016183435.1 Chloroflexota bacterium | reverse complement strand
CGGTGCGAGCCGCCGCTGCGGGCCAGGTCGTCGTCGCCGGTCGCCCGCATCTCGCACGCGGCGACACCGCGGTGATCGTCATCGTCGCCCACGGCTCGAACTTCTCCACCCTGTACGTCCATCTCGATGACTCCCGCCCGCTGCCGGTGAGCGTCGGACAGCGGGTGACCCCGGGGACCGTGATCGGCTACATCGGCGTGACCGGATGGACCACGGGGCCGCACGTGCACTTCATGACCGTGAGCACGGGCCGCGCGGTGGACCCGCGCGGGTACCTGCCGTGAAGGCCGTGTTTCCGCGCGCGCTCAGCCGCCGCTCAACCGCCTGACAGCACGCCCGTCCAGGCCCTACTCGTGGCGGCGCGTCGCTGCGGACGCTCGATGCCGTGCACCTGGCGGCCGCGCGTTCGATCGGCCGCGACCTCGCCGCGGTGATCACGTATGACGAACGTCTGGACCACGCGGCAGGCGAGGTCGGCCTCACGGTCGTCGCACCCGCGTAGCGAGGCCGGGGGACCGACTCAGCCGGAGATGTGCTCTCCGCGCGGGGCGGCGTGACCCGCGTGATCGCCGCACCGGCCGCAGTGACCCTCGCCATGTCCGTGCCCGTGCCGATGGTCGTGCCCCTGACCCTGACCGTGGCCGCCGCAGCACTCGCCGTCCGCGTGCCCGGCCCCGCCGCAGCCGCATCCTTCGTGCATCGCGAGCTCGCGGAGGGCGCTCTGCGCGGAGGCGTCTTCATACGAGGGGCAGCGGACGCCGCACCTCGTCGTGCTCGCGGACCTTGGCCGAGACGTGCACCGCGACGTCATCGCCGGGACCCGCGGCCTGTACGTCCTCATGGTCGACCTGCATGCGGTCGACGGTGAAGGTCTCGTCCGTCGTATGTCCGACGACGTGGATCCGGTCGCCGACACGCAGCGGCTCCGTCAGTGACACCGCGGCCACGCCGAGCTTCCCGAAGTAGTGGGTGACCTTGCCGATCGCGCGCTCGCCCATCTCGGTCGCCTCACTTCCGCCCGTCTTCGCCAGCTTCGCCATGACCTCGCGGATCTGGCGCGTCACGGCGGCCTCGTCGTGTCCGAAGTCCTGCGCGTAGGCCTCGAGCGCGGCGCGCACGACGTGCAGATCCTCATCGGTGAACTCTACGTTGACCGCCGGGCGCAGACGGTCCGGCGCCGCGACCTAGCGTGTCATGGCCGCACAAGGGTGAGCATGTCGTCCTCATGCTCACAGAGATCCGCCGCTGTCGAGCGGCGGTGGTGCGCTGGCCGCACGCACACGCCGCGGAGTTCGCGCGCGCCGCGCGTTCTCTGGTCGGTCCGGCCACTGCGGGAGCCCGCGGCCTCACTGGCCAGATCGGCCTGACTGGCCAGAAACGCTATGCTGTGGGCATGAGTGAGCCGATCCCGACCGTTTCTTTCGCCGAGGCCAAGGACAACTTCTCGGGTTTCATGTCCCGGGTCGTGCGTGAGCACCTGCCTCAGATCGTTGAGCGCAGCCGCGGTCAGGAGTCGATGCTCGTCCTGCCGGTGGCGGACATGCCGGCCGCGCTCGCCGCGTGCCGCTTCGACGCAAAGGTGCAGTTCGGCCACCGGTCCGTCGTCGCGACGCTGCCGCAGTTCGGTCTCGTCGCGAGCGGAGAGACGTACGAGAGCGCGATGGACGCGCTGCTCGGCGAGGTCGCCGAGTACGCCGAGGACTTCTTCACCGACTTCGACTTCTATCGGCACACCGAGCGGATCAAGGACCTTCCGTGGCTGCTCCGCTTCGTGCTGACGCCCGCGCCCGATCGCGCCACGCTCCTCGTCGAGGAGGCCGCGACACCAGCGCCTGAGGTCGCCGTCGCCGCAGGCAGCTGACCGTGCCCACGCCGAAGTGGAGCGACATCCGGCGTTTCTGTGAACGGGATCGCTGGGATCCGAAGAAGCTAACGGATCACTGGCGCTACACAAAGAAGGTCGGGGACCGCACTCTACGGACGAGGGCATCGTTCAAACCCGGCACGATCGACGACCCCGACCTGTTCGCGGCCCTCCTGCGGGAGCAGCTTGCGGTCGACGAGGACGAGTTCTGGCGCGTCATTCGCGAGGGAGGTCCTGCGCGTCGCGCGCAACCCGCGCCGTCGCCCACAGCGCCGGTCGTGCAGCTCGACGCGAGTACGGTCCTTCAGCTCCGTATCCTCGGGGCGACCCCCAACGACGTTCGCAGACTCCGCAGCCAGGCTGAGGCTGAGGAACTGCTCGCGCGCTTGGCCAGCGCCGGTAGCGATACGGGCGCCGAGGACGGTAGCGTCCAAAGTCTGGTGTAAGTCGCCACGGACGCTGGACTCCCTCCACGCATCTTAGGCGGCGATCACCTCCTCCCCGCCGACGTTCATCAGCGCGATGCCGAGCCGGCGTCGCAGGTCCTGCAGCACGCGCACCCCCTCGGTCGTCATCGTGAGCCCGCGCCAGCCTCGGCTCGCGCGATCGAGCACCGCCCAGACCAGCGACATGCAGGAGGTCTCACCGCGCATACGGCCGATGACCTTCACCCTTCGGCGCGTTTCGCCGAAGGCCCGCGGAACGCACACGGCCTCTGCAGGCGGGATGCGGGTCCACCAACTACTACCCCATATAGTCAGAGCGTGGGCGAGGGGCCGCACGGGACGTGGATCCGCTGGGCCGCCGCGACGATGGCCGTCGCCGCAGGCGCCGTCCACGTCGCGCAGGTGAGCGTCCACACCGACGAGGACCCGTTGTTCGGGATGTTCTTCGTCGTCGTCGCCGTGCTGCAGCTGGCCGGCGGCGCGTACCTGGCTCGCCCGATCGGTCCACCCGCGCTCGTGCGCGCCGTCCTCACATTCGGGATCGGCGGGAGCCTGGCGACCATCGGCATATGGGCGGTGAGCCGCACATTCGGACTGCCCTTCGGCGCCGAGCCGGGCGAGGCCGAGGAGGTCGGCGTTGCCGACGCGGCCGCGAACATGTTCGAGCTCTTCACGGCGCTCTTCCTGTTCCTGTGGCTGCGGCAAGAGCGCATGGCAGAGCGCTCGTGGCTGCGCTGGACGGTCGTCGGCGCGAGCGCAGCCCTCGGCCTTGCGGCGCTGTGGGTGGCGCTGCGCGCGCTCGAGGTCCTGGACCCCGATCCTCGGCTCGTGCTGGAGCCAGGCTTCGCCGATCTCGCCGCCGTCGGGTTCCTCGTCGTCACCGGGCTCTTCTTCGTCCAGTTGGCGCTGTGGCGCGCGCGACCGGCCACGCGACTCGGATCCGTCGCGCCGGTCGCGATATTGTTCACCCTGGCGCTCGTCGAGCTCCCGCTCGTGGCGTTCACCGTCCCCGCGCGCGGCGGCCAGAACATCGAGTGTCGCTACGCGCCGATCGCCGAAGACAGCGGCCTCGGCCACGCGAAGCTCCCACCGTCGATCGAGATCGATGTCGGCGAGCGCCGCAGCGTGGTCGTCCTCCTGCTCACGGTCTGTGACACGCCGGCCGAGCTCGTCGACGCCACGCCGCTCCAGCCGCCCGCCGGCAACATCCGCATCACGTCGGTCTCGGTGGACCGTGCTCGCAGCTATCGCACGCAGCGCGTGCGCGAGCTGACGAGCGCGTCATCGGTGCCGCTGCGCGGAGTCGTCATGCGGCCGGGCGAGGGACGCTATCCGGTCACCGTCGAAGTCGAGGCGCTGAGCGCCGGTGAGGTCGTCCTCGGCGCGTTCCGTGTGGAGTACGTGTCAGGAGGCGTGCCGAGCAGCTTTGGGTTCGCGAGCTTCACGCGGTTCTGCGTCGATCGCGATGCCTGCGCGGAGGGCCGTTAGCTCATCTGCTGCCACGTGCGCCCGCCGTCGCTCGAGCGCCAGACGCCGAAGCCCTCGGCGAGGACGTAGACCGTCTCGGGATCGGTGATCGCGGCGGCCACCAGCGCGGCCTTGCCGTTCGGGAACGCTCGCTGCTCCCAGCGCATGCCGCCGTCGGTCGAGACGAGGACGCGCGTCCCGGCCGCCGCGTAGACGCGGGAGCCGGATGCGCCGACGTAGGCCGCGCCGAGCTCGGTGACGCGCTCCCACGTCGCGCCGCCATCTCTCGATCGCTGCCCGCCCTCCATCGTCGAGGCGAGGAGGATGTCCTGATCGCGGTCGCTCGCAACGGCGATAGACATCGTCGATCCTGGTGCGGTGCCGGAACGAGCCCAGGTCGACCCGCCGTCGTCGCTGCGGAACAGCCCGTGGCCGACGACGAAGGCGTAGAACCGTCCGGGCGTGACCGCGCTCGCGGCGAACCCGTGCACGTCGGTGCCTGGGAGCGCAGGGCGGTCGGAGGACCACGTCTGGCCACCGTCATCGCTACGGAAGAACGCGTCGTGGCCTGCCGCGTACGCCCTCTTCGTTCCGGGCGGCATCGCGATGCCCATCGCGTCCCCGCTCGGCCCGATCGGGCTCCAGCTGCGCCCGCCGTCGCGGCTGACCAGCAGGCCGCGGTGGCTGCCGAAGATGACGACGTTCGGGTCGGCCGGATGTACCGCCAGAGCGTGGATGTCCGGCGGACGGTAGGAGGCCAGATCGCGGCCGGCGGCGGCACCGTCCGTGCCGTCGCGGACGAACAGCCACCACCCCGCGGCCGCGAGGAGGGCCGCCGCGCCGAGCCCCAGCAGCCATCGCGGACGCCGGCGCGGGGGCTTGGTGCGCGCGCGGGTCCGGCGGCTCATTCGGCTAGGCTACCCGATTTCCTACTACTCCTGGTAGTTTGTACGCATAGCACATGTGCAGGTACGGTCTGTTCGCAAGGTAGGAAGCACGCGCTACTACGGCCGCTAGTATCGGGTCGATGCCGCGGTCCCGTCTTCCAAGAGCACTGACGGACAGACTGGGCCGACGCGAGAAGCCCGAAGGGTGGTTCCTCGGGTCCCTCCAGAGCCAGACGCTCGGGATCCTGTCGCGACGCGGGCCGAGCACCGTGCGCGAGGTCGTGGACGCTTTCCCCAAGAACGAGCGTCCCGCCTATACGACCGCAATGACGATCCTCGTCAAGCTCCATGAGAAGGGACTGACGAAGCGCACGAAGATGGGGAAGGGCTACGTCTACGAGGCGCTCTACACTCCCGAGGAGCTGCGCGACCGCATGGCAGGGCATCTCGTGCGCCAGCTCGTCGACGACTTCGGCGACGTGGCGCTCGCCCACTTCGCCTCCGCGCTGAGCGCCATGGACCGGCGGCGCCTCGACAAGCTCCGCCGCCGGATCTGAGCCGTATGGCCGATCGGTCGTTCCGACAGATCCTCCTCCTGGCCGTGCTCACGTCGGTGCCGCTGGCCACGGCGCTGGCGCTCACGCTCTTCCCCGGCAGCGTCCAGCGCGCACTGCACGGCTCGGACGCTCTCGTACCGGCCTGCCTCGCGGCGCTCTATGGGATCGGCCAGCGTCTACCCCCGATCGGCGTACCGACGCTCGCCCTCGCGCTCGCAGCGGTCCTGACGGCGGGCGCGCGCGCCCTCGCGCTCACCGTGCGGACGCGCGCGTTGACCGAGAGCTGCGTCCCTGTCGCGCTGCCACCAGGCCTCACGACGATGGCCGAGCGGGTCGGCATCCGTGGTCGGCTTACGGTCTTCGACTCTGCCGCCCCCCTCGCCTTCACCGCCGGACTCGTCCGACCATGCGTCTACGTCTCGACCGCGACCGTCTCAACGCTCGAGGCGGACGAGCTTGAGGCCGTCCTGCTCCACGAGCGCGCCCATCTGCGCCGCCGGGAACCTTCCCGGATCGCCCTCGCTCGCCTGATCGCGAGCGCGCTCTTCTTCGTGCCTCTCGCGGAGGATCTGCGACGGCGCTTCGAGACGGCCAAGGAGCTCGACGCCGATCGCGAGGTCCTCGCCGCGCAGCGGAGCGTCGCGCCGCTCGCGGGTGCGATCGATCGGCTCGGAGCGGATCGCGCACTGCCCGCCGATCGACTCGCCGTCGGCGCGTGGTCCTGCGCAGAGGCTCGGATCGACCAGCTCGAAGGTGTCGAGCTCAAGGCGCTGCTGCCTGCGACGCCGGCTCGCGCGACATGGCTCAGCGCGCTCGCTCTCGGCGCGCTGCTCGCCCTCGCGCTCGGTCAGGCCGTGCGCGCGAACGTCGTGCCCGCCGCGGCTTGGGAGCTGTCGGGTGGGCCGATGAGCGCCAGCGTCCACGTCTGCCCGCTCCCGCTCGAGGGGCCGCTCTTCTAGCGCGTCGCCGTCAGCACTGTTGCCGCGTCGCCTGCGCTTGCGACTCGCGCTGCTGCGGCGTCCACATCGTCCTGATGTAGGCGAGCACCGCGTCGATCTCGTCATCGCTCAGGCGCTCGCGGAATGCCTGCATCGTCGGGGCGCCGGGCGGCGCCATCATCCCGCGCATCATCTCGATCATCGGACCGCCTCCGGTCTTGATGGCCTCAACGAGTTCACAGTCCGGGTGATGCCACGTGTGCCCGTT
>JACPEQ010000157.1 GCA_016183435.1 Chloroflexota bacterium | reverse complement strand
CTACCACTACGCCACACCCGCGCGAGGAGCGACCTCCATTATCGCGGGTCGCCGCTTAGACCGCGGCCCTCCGCGCATCGCCGTACTCCTCCGGGAAGTACGCCTTCGCCTGCATCGTGAACAGCTCGGCGTAGCGCCCGCCGATGGCCATGAGCTCCGCGTGGGTGCCCTGCTCGACGATCTCGCCCTCGTGCATGACGTAGATGCGGTCCGCCGAGCGCACGCTCGAGAAGCGATGCGAGATCAGCAGCACCGCGCGCCCGACGAACAGCTCGTGCATCCGGTCGAACAGGTCGTGCTCCGCGCGCGCGTCGAGCGCGGCGGTCGGCTCGTCGAGGATGACGAGCGGCGCGTCGCGGAAGAACGCGCGCGCCAGCGCGATCCGCTGCCACTGGCCGATCGAGATGTCCTTGCCGCCGACGAACACCGGCCCGAGCACGGTGTCGTATCCGGCCTCCCACTCGCGGATGAACCGGTCCGCGCCGGACCGCTCCGCGGCGTCGACGATCGCCTCGATGTCCTCGATGCGTTCCACGCGTCCGAGCCCGATGTTCTCCTTCGCGGTCAGCATGAAGCGCGCGAAGTCCTGGAAGAGCACCGCGACGCGCTCGTGGAACCGGTCGGGGTCGATCGAGGCGACGTCGATCCCGTCCCAGCGGACGTGGCCGCCGTCCGGCCGGTACAGACCGGAGAGCACCTTCGCCAGCGTGGTCTTCCCCGACCCGTTCTCGCCGACGAGCGCGACGACCTCGCCCGCGCCGATCTCGAGCGACGCGTCGCGCAGCGCGGGGCGCTGCTCGTGCGGTCGCCGCATCATCACGCGCCGGCCATCGCCCGCGATCGCGGGCGGGCCATCCGGTGACGCCATGCGGCCCGGACCGCCGTACGGCACCTCGACGGCGATCGGCCCGCCGAGCATCGGGGACGGCGGCTCGGACGCTTCCGTCGCCGACGGAACGCTGCTGGGATAGCTGAAGCTCACGTGCTCGACCGTGATGCGCTCGAAGCGCTCGGGTGCGGGCGCCGTCCCGCGGCGCAGGCGCAGCGTCGAGAGGACCCCGAGGAAGATCTCGGCGTCGTAGAGGAACAGGCTCGACTCGTACAGCTGTGACGCGGAGCCGACGAGCCCGCCGAGCCCGCCGCGCAGCTGGCCGGCGGCAGCGGCGGCGGCCCCCGCTTCCGGCAGACCGAGCTCACCGGTGAGCGCGAGGTACGCGAGCAACCCGTAGCCCACGGCTTGCAGCAGCGACGACCCGAGGCTGCCCACGAACGACAGGCGCGCGCGGTCCTTCAGGTGCTGGATCAACCGCGCGAGGCGCTCGTCGGAGAGGCGCTCGTACAGCGCGCGCAGGTAGCGCGTCAGGCCGAAGACACGGACCTCCTTCGCCTGGTCGCGGCCGGTGAACAGGCTCATGACGTAGCCGCGCTTGCGGTCGTTCGGCGTCATCTCCCACGTGAATTGGTGCACGCGCCGACTGATCGCCATGCTCGTGATCCACGTCGGCACGAACCCGATGACGATCACCAGGAGCAGCAGCGGCTCGAGCAGGAAGAGCGCGACGGCGACGCCGAGGATCGTCGCGAGATTGCGCACCAGCCCGATCGTGCTGAACGTCACCTGGAAGAGCCGGCCCATCGCCTGCTGCGCGCGGGTGAGCCGGTCCTGGAACTCGGGCGTGTCGAACTGCGCCATGTCCACCTGGGAAGCGACGTCCACAACGCGCAGGCCGGCACGTCGCTGGATCTGCTCCATGAGGACCTGCTGCTGTTGCTGCTGGTACAGCGACACGAACTGCGAGGTCGTCTCGACGAGGACCATCGCGACGAGCTGCAGGACCAAGGGGCTGGGGTCCACCGCGACCTGCGGATCGAGGACCGCGGCGATGAGGTTCCGCGTGATGAGGAGCTGGATGCCGGTCGCGACGCCGAGCACGAGCTGGAGCGAGTACGCCTCGATCGCGCGCCGCCGATCCGCCTCCCAGACCATGAGGAACGCCGTGCGCATGAGGCGCGGCAGGTTGCGCAGCCCGCCGTGCTCGCGCGGCGGCTCGTGGCCGCGACCGCCGCCCCAACCGAAGCCGAACCGCATGATCACGGTCCGAAAGCGTACGCTGGCACCCCGTGGGCCAACTGCATCCTGGACAACAGGCCCCGGCCTTCCGGGCGAAGGACCGGCACGGGAACGACTTCGACTCCGCGTCGCTGCGCGGCGTCCGCACCGTCCTGTACTTCTTCCCGAAGGCCGACACCCCGGGCTGAACGACCGAGGCCCGTCAGTTCGACGAGCGCCTACCCGAGTTCGAGAAGCGCAACGTCCGGATCGTGGGGATGTCGCGGGACGAGCCCGGCGCGCTGGACGCGTTCTGCCGGAAGTACGAGCTGGGGCTCACCTTCCTGAGCGACCCGGACCACAGCACGCATGAGGCCTACGGCGCGTGGGGCGATCGCCCGGGCCGCGGCGAGGGCGTGATCCGCTCGACCGTGCTCATCGGTCCTGACGGGAAGGTGGAGCGGGCGTGGTACGGCGTGAGCGCGGACGGGCACGCGGACGAGGTGCTGAAGGCGCTCTAGTCCTCCGCGGGCGCCACGGCGGCGACCAGGGCGAGGTCCTGCGCGCGCACCGAGCGCGGATCGAACTTGCGGACGCTGGCGGCCATGCGCGTGAGCGCTTCCGCGATGGGCATCGGCGGTCTCGTTTCGCCGCGCTTCAGCGGGATCCACCGGACGGGGTTGCAGCGGGCCACGACGACCTGGCGGAGATACGGGCTCTTGAAGCCCATCTCCTGGAGGGTCTTCACGTGCTGCGCCACACGGTCGTCGATGTCCATGATCCGCTGCGCCCACTGCTCGCGCTGGCGCAGCGCCTTCGGAAGGCTCACGTCCAGGAAGCGGTCGACCCGGCGGAGCATCGACGTGTACGACGAGCCGCTGAAGCGGCCGCGCGCCTCGTAGGCGACGCCGAGCGTGAGCAGGTACGGCTCCTGGAAGCTCGTCGCGTGGTCCTGCTCCGCGGAGCGGGGCTGCTCAGTGGCGAGCGCCTTGGCCATGCGGATGACCTCGAGGCTCTTGTCGCGCAGGTTGTGCGCCTTCTCGGTGTTCAGGGCGAGGATCCGGTAGGCGATCGCCTCGTCGGTCACGATCAGCGCGGTCACCGAGCGCAGCCCGAGCTGCTTCGCCGCGGCGAGGCGATGCCGACCGTTCGGCGACCAGAACCGCTCGCCGCCCGGCACGGCGATGACCGGATCGAGGAACGCGCCCGCCGCGCCGATCGCGTCGACGAGCCGCTGCGCATGCGTTCGCGAGAGGTCACGCTGGAACGGCGTCGCTTCGATCGCCTTCAGCGGAAGGCTCGCGAGCACCAGCGGCGAAGATGCGTACGGATCCCTGAACGCTCCGAGCACGGCGCCGTCCGCCTTCTTCACCCGGTGGACAAGCTCGCCGATAGCGCTGTCGCTGGGATCGATCGCGCTCTCGCCCGGCTGGGGACCGCGCGGCTCGGCGGGACCGCGCCGGCGCGTGGTCTTGCGCGTCGTCTTGCGCTTGGGCGCGGCGGTCTTCTTCGCCGGCATCCGCGAGAGTGTGCCACCGCGAACGGAACGACCTGTCAAACTGCAAGACGGTGAGCGCGCTGAAGGAGCCACGGGCCCAGGAGGACATCGCCAGCGCCGGACCCGAGGCTCCCGAGCCGGAGGGGTTCTCGTGGCGCGCGCTGCTCGAGATCGTCCAGGCGCTCGCGCTCGCGGTGATCATCTCGGTCTTCCTGAACCTCTTCGTGGTGCAGGTGACCGAGGTGCGGCAGCGGAGCATGGAGCCGACGCTCTTCCAGTCGGACCGCGTGCTCGTGAGCAAGGTCGACTATCGCCTCGATCAGCCGCGCGCGGGCAACATCGTCGTCTTCAACCCCACCACGGACACGAGCATCCCGTTCGTGAAGCGGATCGTCGCGACGGCCGGCGACGTCGTCGAGGTACGCGACGGCCGGCTGTTCGTGAACGGCACGGCGGTGCCGTACCCGGACGCGAGGGGCAACACGATGCCCCAGTCGCCCCAGGTGCGCTACCCGTACACCGTCCCACCGGGCCAGTTCTTCGCGCTCGGCGACAACCGCGAGGCGTCGTCGGACTCACGCTCCTTCGGCGCGCAGCCGTACGACCGGATCATCGGCAAGGTCGTCCTGCGCTTCTGGCCCTTCGACCGGCTCCGCTTCTTCGAGTGGTGATCCTCTCGGAAGTCGTCGATCGTTGCCATGTCCGCCCGTATCATCGGTCTGCATGTCGGATGTCTTCCACCGGCCCCGCGACTGGGCGATCCGGCCGGAGCGGAGACTGTTCGAGGTGACCTGGGACGACGGCAACGTGACGGAGTACGGCTGGGAGGACATGCGGCGGGCCTGCCCCTGCGCGTTCTGCTCGGGCGAGGGCAGCTACAAGGGAATGGTGAACGCCGACACGAAGTTCAATGAGACGCAGATCACCTTGAAGGAGGTCCACCCCGTGGGGCGCTACGGGCTCACGCCGGTCTGGGGCGACGATCACGACACCGGCATCTACACCTTCAAGATGCTGCGCCGCGCGGCGGGGCTCGAATGAAGCTGTTCAACAGGAAAAGCGAGCTGCCCGAGGACGTGCAGAAGCGGGTCCCGCCGGGTCAGTACCTCACCGAGAAGTGGCCCGTCCTCCACTACGGGCCGATCCCCGCGTTCGATCCGAAGCGCTGGGACTTCCGCGTGTGGGGCGAGGTCGCCAGCGAGGTCCGTCTCACGTGGGACGAGTTGCAGAAGCTCGACCAGACGACGGTGCAGGCGGACATGCACTGCGTGACCACGTGGTCGAAGCTCGACCAGAAGTGGGAAGGGATCCCGTTCCGGAAGATCGTCGAGCTCGCCAAGCCGAAGCCGAGCGCGAAGTTCGTCATCTCCCACTGCGAGTACGGCTTCACCGCGAACGTCCCGATCGAAGCGACGCAGTCGGACGACGTGCTCATCGCGCTCCGCGCGAACGGCGCGCCGCTCGCGCCCGAGCACGGCTATCCCGCGCGGCTCGTCATCCCGAAGCTCTACGCGTGGAAAAGCGCGAAGTGGCTGCGCGGGATCGAGTTCTCGACGACGGACAAGCCCGGGTTCTGGGAACGAAATGGGTACAACAACGTCGGCGATCCGTGGAAGGAACAGCGCTACTGGGGTGACGAGTAGCGGCGGCTAGCGGACGCCGGGCTCCGGGGCGTCGGGGCCGTCGTAGTGGGCCTTGACGAACTTCACGATCGGCACGTCGTCGACTCCGGGGAGTTTCAGCAGCCAGCGCCACGAGGACAGCGCGATCCGCGCGTCGGTCAGCTGCGGGTAGGGCTCGAGGACGATCTTCGGGTAGCCGTTGCCCATGAGGAGGCGGACGACCTCCTTCAGCTTCGCGAGCTCCTGATCGTTCAAGCCCTTGTACACGATCAGGACGCCGCCGTGCTCGAGGTTGTGCACCACCGCCTCGTCCGGGAAGGTCGTGTCCTTGATGCCCCACGAGATCGGGCCCGCCGGCTGTGCCCAGTGGCTGCCGGAGGTCGGCGGGTTCGTGCCGTATTGGACCTTCTGTCCGCTCGGCACGTGCGCGTTGCTCTCGTCGGGCTGCTGCGTCCCGATGACCTCGTTCGTGACGTCGTACTTGCGATCGCGGACGTCCACGGCCGCCGCGCCCGGCGCGAAGACCCCAAGCTGGTAGAGCACGAAGAAGATCGCCGCCGCCGCCGCGATCACGCCGATGGGCATCCACGGCACGCTGGACCGCCCGCGGCGTGGGGCCGGTCCGTGCGCCCGCTGGGGGCGGTCGCGGCGCATCTGGTCGCGGCGCTCGCGCCGCGTGACGACCTTGCTCATCCCTGCTGAGCGTACAGGGTCGATATGCTCGCCGCCATGACCGTTCGCGCGCGTTTCGCGCCCTCTCCGACCGGCGAGCTGCACATCGGGAGCGTCCGCACGACCCTCTACAACTATCTCTTTGCGAAGCAGAACGGCGGCGCCCTCGTGCTGCGCATCGAGGACACCGACCAGGCTCGCTTTGACGCGCGCGCCCTGCCGAGCATCTACGACGGGCTCCACTGGCTCGGCATCGGCTGGGACGAGGGGCCGCGCGAGGGCGGGCCGCACGCGCCGTACGTTCAGTCCGAGCGGCTGGCGCTCTATCAGCGCCACGCGAACGAGATGGTCGCGATGGGAGCGGCCTACCACTGCTTTTGCAGCTCCGAGCGCCTCGCCCAGATGCGCGCCGCGCAGGCCGCGCGCAAGGAGATCACCAAGTACGACCGGCTCTGCAGGCGCATCGACCCCGCGCAGGCCGCCGATCGGGCCAGCCGCGAGCCGCACACCGTGCGACTCAAGGTCCCCGAAGAGGGATCCGTCTCGATCGACGACCTCGTGCACGGCCACGTCGAGTGGCCGCTCGCGACCCTGGACGATCAGGTCCTGCTCAAGTCGGATGGTTTCCCGACCTACCACCTCGCCGTCGTCGTCGACGATCACGTCATGGGGATCACCCACATCCTGCGCGGCGAGGAATGGCTGCCGTCGGTCCCGAAGCACCTGCTGATCTTCCGAGCCTTCGGCTGGGCCGCGCCGCCGATGGGACACGTACCACTCGTGCTCGGTCAGGACTCGAAGAAGCTGTCGAAGCGCCACGGCGCCACGCGCGTGACGGAGTTCCGCGAGCAGGGCGTCCTCCCGGAAGGGCTCGTGAACTACCTCGCGCTCGTCGGCTGGCAGCCGGGCACCGAGGAAGAGATCTTCTCGATGGACGAGCTCATCGCGCGCTGGCGCGTCGAGCAGGTGCAGAAGGCCGGCGGCAAGTGGGACTACGCGCGGCTCCGATGGTTCAGCGGCGTGTGGGTCCGGCGGCTCTCGGACGACGAGCTCCTCGAGCGCGTCGCGCCGTTCATCCCCGCGGAGTGGGACCGCCGTGTCGTCCGCCAGACGATCCCCCACATCAAGGAGCGCATGGAGACGCTCACGCAGGCCAAGGACCTCATCGCGTTCCTGTTCACGGACGAGCTGCCGACCGACCCGGCGCGGTACCTCCCGAAGAAGCGCGCCGCGGCGGAGACACGTGACGTCCTCATGCGCGTGCGCTCGGGGATCGCGGACCTCCAGCCGTTCACGGCACCCGCGATCGAGGCCGAGATGAAGCGGATCGCGACGGAGGCGGGCTGGAAGGATCTCAACATGGCGACCCGCCTCGCGGTGACCGGGACGAGCGTCGGTTTCGGCGTCTACGAGTCCGTGGCCCTCCTGGGCCGCGACCGCGCTGTCGCTCGTCTTGACCGCGCGAGCGCGCTGCTCGGCTAGGCTCAGCGCTCGCGCTCGCGGCGCACGAACAGCGCGGTCCCGGCGACCATGAACGCGACGAACGCCGCGCCGATGATCGCGATCACCGTCGTTGGATCCTCGAGGACCACCTTCTCGTACTCGGCGCTTCCGCGATAGAACAGCCCGCGCACGAGGTCCACCGCGTAGCGCATCGGTGAGAGCCGCGACGCGATCTCGAGGTACAAGGGCAGGTCCACCAGGGGGGCGAAGATCCCGCTGAGGAAGTACTGCGGGAGCATCAGGAAGGGGAACACGTTCTGCGCGGCGCGGCGGCTCGGCAGGTTCGAGAGCACGAGCACCCCGAACGATCCGCCGAAGAACGCGGCGACAAGGCCGCCGATCGCGAGGGCCGCTACGCGCTCGGCATTCAGCGGCACGCCGAGCAGCAGGGCGAAGGCCACCACGCCCACCGCGACGGGGCTCGCGACCAGCGTCTCGCCGAGGATCTT
>JACPEQ010000165.1 GCA_016183435.1 Chloroflexota bacterium | reverse complement strand
TGAGCGAATCATAGCCGCCGGGAGAGCGGCCGGGGACCCTCCCGCACGAGAAGGACGGACGCCGTGAAGCCATGGAGGAAGTTGCGGCCCGCCACGGGCCCCAGCTCCCCCGCGGCGAAGAAGCCCGCCACCGGGACGCCACCGAAGGCCCGATGCACGGCACCGATGTCGTGGTCCGGCTGGCCGAAGAGCGCCTGCCCGCGGCCGTTGCACGAGAACAGCAGCGCTCCGACGACCGGTCGCTGGTCCAGCTGGCGCTGCTGGTCGAGGATGAGCCGCAGATCCTCCCGCGCCGAGTCCGCGTCGCGCACCTGGAACTGGACGGTCTGGCCCACCTCGACCATGTCGGTGATCGCGATCGCGCCGGTCTTCGGGTCGATGTCCATGACGTTGCGGATGAGGAAGTCGCCGCGCGCGAGGCGCGGCTTCAGCTCCGAGATCGCCTGCCCGACGTGCAGCCCGCGCCGCATCAGCAGCCGGTCGCGGGGGATCGCCGCCGCGTAGACCTCCTCGAGCCGCCGGAGCGCCGGCGTGCCCGCGAGCTCGTGGATGACGTTGCGCTCCGCCCTGGTCACGGCGTACGTCTCGCCGATCGGCCGGCAGCCCTGCGACACGAGCCATGACGTCGACGCCCCGCCGGCGAGGATCACGCCGACGGCGCCGTGACGGACGACCTCACCGTTCGAGATGAGCACGTTGCGGCCGGCTTCGAGCCCGCCCGAGGACTGCCCGCCGATGACGGGCACGCCGGGGGCGTGCTCGTTCAGGTGGTCGAGGAGAAGGTCGGCGGGGAACGAGAACGGGTCGCTGAGCATCACCATGACGTCGCCGCGCTCGCTCGACGGCATGTCGTCGAGCCCGTCGATGATCCCGTGCTCGCCCTCCTTCTGGAAGGTGAGTCGGAACGGCACCACGCCGGTGGAGGGCAGCGACGCCGCCCACGCCGCGATCGCGGGCGCGTCCTCGACCTCGGAGCTGGCGCCGATCACGCCGCCGGCCGTGCAGCCCACGATCACGGCGTCCTCCGCGCGCTCGGCCGCCCGCTCGAGGATCCGCGCGAGCTCCCCCTCGAACTGCGGCGAGATGAACAGCATGAGGAGGTCGGCGCGCGCCCCGGCGAGCCCCTCGAGGGCGTCAGCGATGGCCAGATCGGCCGCCAGCGCGCCCTTCGCGGCCGTGGAGAGGCCCGAGCCGATGCGCGGCGACGCCGCGCTGACGTCCACAGAAGTCGTTCGGCGCATCGTCAGAGGTTACGCCCGTGTCATGGCCTCGTCCGGACCGGTCAGACCGCTGGACCGTGACGTGCATAGCCGCTCCCGCGTTAGGCATACATGGCCCACGGCATCCTGGGCGCGCTCCGAGTCACCGCCCTCGGCGGGTTCCTCGCGTTCGGCCTCTGGTCGGCGCTTTCGAGCCTGCTCGAGATGGAGGTGCCCGCGCCGCGCGCGCTTCCGACTGCGCTCGTTCCGCGGCCGGCCGCGGTCGCGCAGGCTCCGCCGGCCCGCACGGTCGCCATCACGACGATCTCTCTGAGCGACCGGGACCTCACGCGCGCCGCGGAGCCGTACTTCCCGCAGACGTACTCGGGCGTCACCGTGAGCTCGCCGAGCGTGCGCGTGTCGTCGGGCAGGATCGTCCTCACCGCGGCCACGCGCAGCTTCTTCGGGAGCGGGCCGCTCGTCGCGACGGCGACACCGTCGGCGAGCGACGGACGGTTCGTCGTCCGCGTCGACAGCGTGACGCTGAGCGGCATGACGCTCCCGGACGCCATGAGCGCGCAGATCGCCCAGCAGCTCCAGGGGGCGATCGACGGCTACACGGGACCGCGCATGCAGGTGACCAGCGTGACGACGGGCAGCGGCATGCTCACGCTCAAAGGCACCGCTCTCCCTTAGCCCGCCAGCCCGAACGCCCGTAGCGACGAGAGAGCCACAGCGCGGCAAGGGGAAGAGGGGCCGCTAGGGATCTGGACTGTGCCGAGGGCCGGACTTGAACCGGCGACACATGGTTCTTCAGACCATTGCTCTACCAGCTGAGCTACCTCGGCGTTGGAGAAGTCGATTCTATCAGCCGTGACCGTTGGGTCACCCGAGCGGATGCGTGCGCGCAACGCTCGAGAGCTCGACGGCCGAGCGCCGGCCTAGGAAACGCGCTCCGCGTCGGACCAGACGGCGAGCTCGTTCCCCACCGGGTCCCTGAAGTGGAAGCGTCGCCCGCCGGGGAACGCGAAGATCGGCCGCGTGACCGTCCCGCCGGCCTCCTCGACGCGATCCTGCGCCGCCTCGAGGTCGGAGGCGTAGATCACGACGAGCGCCGACGGGAGATCCGGCTCCTTGGTGAAGCCACCGGTCCACCAGAAGACGCGCCACCACCTGACGAGCTGATCCGGCGAGAACGGCACCTGCGCTGAGGCGGAGCGGACGGCGAGTGCGGACCGGACGGCCCTAGGGATCGCCCCGTGTCCCGAACACGATGGCCTCGGTCAAGGAGGTGCGCCATGCGGATCCTCTTTGCGACCGACGGCTCGCCGAGCGCGGAGACCGCGCTCGACATGCTGGTCGCGCTCCCGCTCCGCGCGACCGACCACATCACCGTCCTGTCGATCCCGGTCCACTCCTACGCCGGCGTCGGGTTCGACGGCACCGGCCAACTGGTCGCCGAAGTGGCCATGGAGGAGACGGCCACGGCCCGGCGCATCGCGACGGACGCGCTCGGCCGGATCACGGCCAAGGGCGCGTCCGCGAGCATCCTCGTCCAGGAAGGTCTTCCTGCCCCGACCATCAACGAGATCGCGCGCTCCGACGATGCCGATCTCGTCGTCCTGGGCTCCCGCGGCCTCGGGCACGTCGCCGGGCTGATCCTCGGGAGCACCGCGCGCGCCGTCGCGCGCACCTCACCCGTCCCGGTCCTGGTCGTGCGAGACCGCCGGACCCCTCCGCGGCGGATCCTCATCGCGATCGACGGCTCCGACGACGCGAACGCGGCCATACGGACTCTCGCCGCTCTGCCGCTCTCGCGGAACGTCGAGATCACGCTGCTCCACGTCCAGGCGGAGCGCGAGCGCCCGGATGCGGCCACCGAGCGTGACGAGCGCCGCGCCGCTGTCGAGCTGTTCTCGGCCGCCCGCGAGCTGCTGCCCCCGGCGAGCGGCACTCGTCTCGAGCTCGAGCGCGGTCCGGCCGCCGAGCGCATCGTCGCGGCCGCGTCCGCCGAGGGCAGCGACCTCATCGTCCTCGGCGCGCGAGGCCGGACGGCCCACCGCGTCGGGTTCCTCCAGGGGAGCACCGCGGACCGGGTCCTCGAGAACGCGCACTGTGCCGTCCTCGTCGCGCGGGCGCAGATGCCGGCCACGCCGGCCGGCGCCACGGGTCGACGAGGCGCGGCCGCGACATCCCGGGAGGGCGAGGAGGCGGTGAGATGACACTGCTGGGGATCCGCGACAAGACCGACCGACAGATCCAGCTCGACGTGCTCGCCGAGATCGCGCGGGATGTCCGCTTTCGCCCGGCGGAGCTCGGCGTCGAGGTCGACGACGGGATCGTCACCCTGACGGGAACGGTCTCGAGCTACGTGAAGCTCGGCCAGGCCGCGGACATCGCCGCCGCCGTATACGGCGTAAAGGACGTCGCCAACAAGCTCACGGTCGAGACCGCCACGAAGCTCGACGACACGAGGCTCGCGCAGGCGGTCCGTGACGCGCTCCGCTGGGACGTCGACGTGCCGGAAGAGCGGATCGACTCGATCGTGCGCGACGGGGTCGTCACCCTGAAGGGGACCGTCGACCACTGGGGCCAGCGGGCCGCGGCCCGCGATGCGGTCGCCAAGATCGGTGGGGTGCGGTACGTGAACGACCACCTCGTCGTCTGCCCGGCGCCGCCCCGCGGGGACCACCAGATCTTCGACGACATCAAGGCGGCGTTGCGCCGACAGCTCCCGACCGACGACATCGACGTCGCCGTGGACCGCGGAACGGTGACGCTGATGGGCACGGTGTCCTGGTACGGACATCGCCAGCGCGCCGAGCAGGCCGCATCGAACACCGCCGGCGTGCGCAGCGTGACGAACAAGATCCTGGTGCGCGCCTGACGCGAGGCGCGTGCAGCGGCTAGGACCTGGAGGTATCCGCGATGAGCATCGGCACGGAAGACACCACGCGGACCCAGAGCGCGTTCCGGTTGACGAAGGAGACCGTCGACAGCGTCATCGAGAAGCTCAAGGAGCTCATTCACGAGGGCAACGTGCGCCGCTTGATCGTGAAGGACGCGAAAGGCGCCACCGTCCTGGTGGTCCCGCTGACCGTCGGCGTGGTCGCCACCGCCCTGCTCCCGATCTGGGCCGCGCTCGCGGCGATCGCCGCGCTGGCCGCCGAGTTCACGATCGAGGTAGAGAAGGTCGAGGCCTGAGGGCCGACGCGGTCAGTAGCTCGGCTCCTGCCGTGGCTGGCCCGGCCGCTGAGTGCCTTGCGGAGGGGTGCCCTCGAGAAGGACCTCGATGCCGCGCTGGTCGTTGACCAGGGCATCGAGCAGCCGCAGCGCTTCCTCAGGCGAGAGCCTCGAGCGGAAGGCGCGAATGACCTCGGCCAGGCTCGGACCGGCGTCCTCGCCCGAGCTCGTGGGCGGCCCCGACGCCTGCGGTCCTTCGGACCCCGGCGGTCCGGGTCGCTCATCGCCGGGCCCCGGGCTCGCACCGGGCTGACCCTGGCCCGGCTCGCCCTGGCCGGGCTGCTGCGGGCCCGGAGCCCCGGACGCGCCCGGCTGCGGCCGTCCCTGTTGTCCCGGCTCGCCCTGCTGCGGCTCGTTCACGCCGAGAAGGCGGTCGATGACCTCGATGTTGAACTTCGCGTCGCGGTCGCGCGGGTCGAGCCGCAGCGCGTCCTTGTAGGCCTCACGCGCTTCATCGAGCTTGCCCATGCGGAAGAGCGTGTTGCCGCGCTGGTAGTGCGCGACCGCGCGCACGCTCTGGCCGCCCTCGCGGATCCCGGCCGCGTACGCCTCGAGCGCGCCGGCATGCTGCCCGAGCTGATGGAGCGCGTTGCCGATGTTGACGTGGAGCGCGGGCACGTCCGGTCGATCCTTCAACAGCGCGCGATACAGGCCGAGCGCGCCGTTGGGGTCGCCCTCGAGATACAGACGGTCGGCGTCCGAGACCGAGGCCTGCTCGCACGCGGTCGAGGCGAATGCCGCGACGATGAAGAGCGCCAGGAGCCGCGCGGCGAACGCGGGCAGCGGCAAGCGCCGCCGCGATCGACCACGTGGCGCGCGCAGCCATGCCGGCCGCGGCATCCCACGACGCTCCGTCAGCAGCCCTTCCGCGACCAGCGCGACGATCGCGAGCGCGAGGAACGGCTGGTACCGGTCGTCGGGCACCGACCCGCCCTCGATCTCGCCGAGAGAGCTCGCATCGAGCCGCTTCAGCTCGGTGGACACCTCGTTCACTGTCGGGATCCCGCGGAGCCGCCAGTAGCGGCCCTCGGAGCGATCGGCGAGCGATCGCAGCGGCTGCTCCGACAGACGGCTGATGATCTGCTCGCCGTTGGGGCGCTTGAGGTATCCGAGGAACTTGCCGGCGCGGTCGTACGTCGGGATGGGCCCGCCGGAGGCCGTCCCCACGCCGATCGTGAAGATGCGGATGTTGCGCGCCTTCAGCGCGTCGACGTCCGGCGCCTGCGCGGTCGTGTCCTCGCCGTCGGTGACGAGGATCACCGCCTTTCGCCGCGAGCTCTCGCGCGCTTCCGCGGAGAACGCCTTCAACGCCGCGTCCACGCCGGAGCGCAGCGACGATCCGCCCTGCGGGCGGAACGCGGTGGTCACCGAATCGAGCGTCTGCCCGAGCACGGAGGGGTCCGCGGTGGGCGGGTATCGGACGATCCCCTCGCCCGCGAACAGCACGAGCGCGACGCGGCTCTGCGTGAGTCCGTCGCCGAGCCGCTGGATGAACTGCTTCCCGGCGCGCAGCCGGTCGGGGTCGACGTCGCGCACGGCCATGCTCTGCGAGACGTCGAGCGCGATGACGATGTCGACGCCGCTCTGCACGACGTTGCGCTGCACGACGTCGGCGTACGGGCCGGCCAGCGCGACGACCGCGAGGGACATCGCGGCGATCACCAGCGCGAGCTTCGCTCGGCGCCGCACTCCGCTGACCGATGCCATCTCGGCGCCGCGTCCCGCGAATGCCCGCAGGGCCCGCCGTCGCCCTGCCTCGGACCACAGCGCGAGGCCGGCGAGGAGGGCGACGACGACCGCCAGCGGGAGCGCTTCGGGCCGGACGAGTCCGAGCTGCGGCATCAGGGCGTCCGCCGCAGCAGCGTCAGTCCGAAGAGGACCTCGAGGACCAGGAGCAGCGCGCCGCCGAGGAGGAACGGCAGCATGACGTCCTCGTATGCCGCGTACTCCGTCCGCACCCCGATGCGTGTGCGCTCGAGCTGTGCGATGTCCTCGTAGATCTGGCGCAGGGCGGTCTCGTCGGATGCGCTGAAGTAGTGGCCGCCGGTGGACTCGGCCATGTCGCGCAACTCCGCCTCGTTCACCGGGATCGCTCCGCGCTGGCGCTCGGACGCGAGGATCGCGCCGATCGTGTACACGCGCACGCCGAGCACGCGCGCCGCCTTCGCCGCGTCCCCCGGTGTGATCTGTCCGCTGTTGTTCTCCCCGTCGGTGAGCAGGACGGCGACCTTCGACTTCCCGGTCGAGTCCCGCAGGACGTTGAGGCCGGTCGCGAGGCCGGTGCCGATCGCGGTGGCCCCGCCGACGAGCCGTCCCGACTCCAGCGGCTCGGTCAGCTCCTGTACGGCCTTGTGGTCGAGCGTGAGCGGCGAGAGGAGCAGCGCGTCGCTCCCGAAGATGACGAGGCCGACGCGGTCGTTCTTCAGCCCGCCGACGAAGTCGTGCACCACGCGCTTCACGCCGTCGAGCTTCGTGATGTTCGCCCTGCCGAATCCCCCGCTCGTCATCGAGCCCGAGACGTCGAGGACGATGGCGATGTCGATGCCCTCGGCGGAGATCTCTGACGCGCGCACGACCTGCGGCCGCGCGAGGGCGGCGACGAGCAGGACGAGCGCCAGCGCGCGCACGACGAGGAGCGCGGGCCGCAGCCGCGTCCGCCACGCGCGGCGCCGGCCCGGGATGAGCATGACCGATGAGAACAGGAGCGCGCCGCCCGATCGGCGCTCGCGCGCGAAGCCGACGTACGCGAGCGCGGGCACGACGAGGAGGAGCGCCAGAACGAGCGGGTCGGCGAAGCGGACGGGCGTCCCGAACACGTCGATGGTCATGCCGTGGCCCCGGAGATCACGAGCTCGTACTCCTCGGCGACGACGGACTTGCGCATGAGCTCGATGAGGTCGCGCATGGACTTCTGCGCGCGCGCGGGGAAGATCGCGCGGCCTTCGTAGCGGACGCCTTCGGCGTCCGTGAGGACCTCGCACAGCAGCTGGGCGGCCGAGCCGGGCGCACCGGCGCGCTCGAGCTCGCGCCGCAGCTCGCGTGCCGTGCGGGCGTGCGCGGCGAGACCGTAGCGCTGCACGATGAACGTGCGGAGCGCCGCGGCGATGAGCTCGTAGTGCTCTCGCGTGCGCCCCTGCTCCGGGAGCCGCAGCTCGAGGACGCGCTCGAGCTCGTCGAGCGCGGCCCGCGCCGGCCCGTGCGACGCGGTCTCGACGAGGATGGGGCCACGTCGCCGCACGCGGAGCGCGAGCACGGCCGCGGCCAGGATGAGGACACCGATGGCGACGAAGGGCGCGAGGCGCGACAGGTCGCTCGCGGCCCCCGGCAGCGGCAGCGGCGGCTTCAGGGGCTTGATGTCGCTCGCGTCCTCGCCGGGCTGCACCACGCTCTGGACGTCGATGACGTGCCCGGTCGGCGTGCTGGCCTGCCCTTCGGTCCCGTCGCGCGCGCGGTACGTCACGCCGATCACGGGAAGTCGCTTGGGCCCAAGCACGAATGCGGTGATGAGAAAGCGCAGCTGCGTGCGTGTGACGCCCGCCGGGATGCGCGTCTCGAGGACGGTCAGCGTGTCGACGACCTCGAAGTCACCGATCGCGCGCGGCACGCCCGGATCGCGCAGCGTGTAGCCGTTCGCGAGCTCGACCGTGACCGTGAGGAGGACCTGGTCGCCGATCGCCATCGTCGCGCGGTCGACCTCGGACCGGACCACGACCGGCGCCCCCTGCGCCGCCACGGTCGCCGGCGCGAAGCAGAGCGCCGTGACGACGGCCAGGATCGCGAGAGCTCTCACAGCCGGTGCGCCCGCGTCCGGAACAGCCCGATGAGCGTCGGGACATAAGGCCGATCCGTGAAGAGCTCGACGCTGTCGATCCCCATTCGCGAGAGCGCGCGCCTGCGCTCGAGCCGCCGCTCCTCCGAGGCCTCCGCGTATGCGGCACGCAGGCGGCGGTCCGACGTGTCGATCTCGACGAGCTCGCCGGTCTCCGCGTCCTCGAGCGAGATGACGCCGACAGGCGGCAGCTCGAGCTCGCGCGGATCGCCCGGCACGAGCGCGATGACGTCGTGCTTCTGCGCGAGGGTGCGCAGCGGCTCCTCGAAGCCGGAGTCGAGAAGGTCGCTCACGACGAACACGACACTGCGCTTCTTCGCGATGTTCCCGAGGAAGTGGACCGCCTCGCCGAGGTCGGTCCGCGCGCGCCGCGGCTCGGCGTACAGCAGCTGCCGGATGAGGTGGAGTACGTGATCACGTCCCATGCGGGGCGGGATGAAGTCGTCGATGCCGTCGGAGAACAGCAGGAGCGAGACACGGTCATAGTTCCGCAGCGCCGCGACCGCAAGGAGCGCGCCGACGTCGGCCGCCAGCTCGCGCTTGCTCTGGCGGACCGTGCCGAACCAAGACGACGCGGACACGTCGACGACGAGGTACACGTTCAGCGCCCGTTCCTCGCGGAACTTCTTGATGTAGGGCACGCCCATCCGGGCCGTGACGTTCCAGTCGATGCTGCGGACGTCGTCGCCCGGCTCGTACTCGCGGACCTCCTCGAAGTCGAGGCCCGAGCCCTTGAAGACCGCGCGGTACGTCCCGAGGAGCAGCTCGTCGGCGAGGATGCGCGCGCGGATCTCCACCTCGCGGATCTTCCGGAGGACCTCCTCGGGGACGGGCTCGCGGGGCACGACCGGGGGGATCGCGGGGGGCTCGCCCCCCGCGTTACGGATCATCTAGGGCAGCGGGACCTTGTCGAGGACCCGCTGGATGATGACCTCGGGCGTGATCTCCTCGGCCTCGGCCTGGTACGTCGGGATGAGGCGGTGGCGCATGACGTCCATGGCGACCGACTTGATGTCGTCCGGCAGTACGTGGTCGCGCGCCTCGAGGAAGGCCTTCGCACGGGAAGCGATCGAGAGGTAGATCGTCGCGCGCGGCGAGACGCCGAAGGCGATGAGCGGCTTGAGGTCCGTGAGCCCGAAGGATCCCGGATCGCGCGTCGCGAACGAGAGGCGGACGATGTAGTCCTTCAACCCGTCGTCGAGCCGGACCTGCTTCACCGCCTGACGAGCGCCCTGGATCATCGCGGGCGTCGCGATCTTCCGGACCTTCACCGGCTCCTCGATCGTCTGCCGGTCCATGATCGTGCGCTCCTCTTCGGGCGTCGGGTAGCCGATGACGACCTTGAGCATGAACCGGTCGACCTGCGCCTCGGGCAGGCGGTACGTGCCTTCGTGCTCGATCGGGTTCTGGGTGGCGAGGACCATGTACAGGTCGCTCAGCGGGTGCGTCGTCCCGCCGATGCTCACCTGGTGCTCCTGCATCGACTCCAGCAGCGCGCTCTGGACCTTGGGCGGCGCCCGGTTGATCTCGTCCGTGAGCAGGATGTCCGTGAAGATGGGGCCCTTGCGGGCGGTGAACGTCTGCTCGCGCGGGTCGTACACCATCGTGCCGATGAGGTCGGCCGGCAGCAGGTCCGGCGTCATCTGGAGGCGCTTGAAGTCCGCGTCGATGGTGTCGGCAAGGGTCTTCACCGCCAGCGTCTTGGCCAGGCCCGGCACGCCCTCGATGAGGAGGTGGCCGTCGCACAGCAGCCCGATCAGGAGCCGATCTATGAGATGGTCTTGTCCGACGATGACCCGCCTGACCTCCTGGATGACCGGCGCGATGAAGTCGCCCCGCCGCAGCACGGCGTCGGCCTGGACCGCTGCGCGGAAAGGCGCTGCCACCACGTCGAAGCCTAGTACGCGCACGACCCCGGCCGCGGTCCACGAGGCGTCCCACGCCGTCGCCGCGGTGCTGCTCGGCCTGAAGGCGCGCGCCATCCTGCATGCCGATAAGCCCGGGTGCGGAACGACCGACATCGACGTGCCGGATGGGCCGGATGGCGACGAGCGCCTCCTGGTGGCGCTCGTCGCGGGCAGCCAGGGCGAGGGCCGGCTCCTCCATCAGGCGCGCCAGTGGCATGTCTCGACGGAGGACGCGAAGGCGATCGTCCGGCTCGTCGGGGGCATCGACGACCGATCGGCGAAACGGCTGTCACGCGCGAAGGCGTCGGCCGCGAAGCTGGTCCGCGACAAGCGGGTGTGGAAGGCGATCGAGGGCGTGGCGTGGCTGCTTGAGGAGCGGGGTGCGGTCGAGGACGCGGCGATCAGGGAGGCGGTCGTGGCCGCGGGCCTCACGCCGCCGTAGCCGGGGTCGCGCTACGCTTGCATGGCGAAGCGCGGAACGATCGCGCTCGCGATCTGGGAGGACTACGTGGCAACAGGGACGATCAAGAAGCTGGTCAGCGACCGCGGGTTCGGCTTCATCGCCGAGGACGGAGGGAACGAGATCTTCTTCCACCGGTCCCAGGTCGCCGACGACCGATTCGACAGCCTCCAAGAGGGGCAGAAGGTGACGTTCGAGCGCGGGAAGGACCCGCGCAGCGCCCGCGACCGCGCGGAGAAGGTCACACCCACCCAGTAGCCGCGACAGGGGCGACGGTCTGTGGGGCCGGGAGGGATCGAACCTCCGACCACGCGGATGTAAGCCGCGCGCTCTACCGCTGAGCTACAGCCCCGAGATGGCCAGTCTATCGGGCTAGGTCGTGGTCAATGGCATCCAGGCGACGTTCGGCGGCGGGAACAGGCGCACGTTGCGGCCGGCGATGAGCAGCGCGTCGGCGATCCCTTCGAGCCGTCCGACCTGCACGGCGAAGTGATCCATGCGCTCCGCTGAGCTTTCGTCGTCCGAGCGTGGCTCGGAACCGCGCCGCGCGAGCATCTGCCAGAGCTGGAAGTAGTCGCGCGAGAGGTCGTCGGCGTAGACCGTCACCTGGAGCTCGTAGCGGCAGCGCGAGAGCGAGAGGCTCGCCGATTCGAAGGCGGAGAGCCGCCCGAGCGAGGCGAGGAAGTCCGCCCGCAGACGCGTGCCCTCCGGCGAGGACGCGGCGGCACGGGATCCGCGGTAGCGGACGCCGAGCGCCTTCGCGTCCCGTGAGAGGTCGCGATGGCGTTCGTCGAGGCGCTTGCGGATCCGGTCACCGCGCGTCGCGGCGCTCGTCCAGATGACCGGTGCGCGAGGAGGCATGCGTTGCAGAGCATGAGCGCGCCGTCGCCGAGGAACAAGACTTCACGGGCCCCAGTTGGTATGGGAAAATGAACGAACGGGGCCTCGCCGACCGGCTCCTCTCTTCGGCGCGCACGATCGCCGTCGTCGGGTACACCGGCAAGCCCTACCGCCCCGTGACCACGGTGTCCGGGTACCTGCGCTCCCAGGGCTATCGGATCGTCCCGGTGAACCCGCTGCTGCGCGGGCGCGAGATCGACGGGGAGCGCGCGTACGACCGGCTCGTCGACATCCCGAAGGAGATCCGCGTCGACCTCGTCGACGTCTTCCGGCGGGCCGAGTTCCTCGACGACGTCGTCGATGACGCGATCGCCGCGGGAGTCGCCGCGATCTGGTTCCAGCTCGACCTGGGCAACGTCGCCGCGGCGGAGCGCGCGGAGCGCGCCGGGCTCAAGGTGATCTGGGACCGCTGCACCGCGGTGGAGCACCGGCGGCTGCTCCGACACCCCTCTGGACGATCTGGGCCCGGCGGAGCACCGTAGCGGCGCGCCGCTAGGCGTGAGGAGGACGGAAATGGCCACTGCGACCATGACCGTGGAGAAGATCGGCTTCGGCACGCGCTTCGTCGCGTTCATCATCGACGTCATCCTGCTGGGGATCATCAACCAGATCGTCGCGAGCGTGTTCGGAGGCGGCGACATGACCCAGGTGAGCGGGCTCACCACCCTCATCGGCATCGCGTACGTCGTCGGGCTCTGGACCTACTGGGGCGGCCAGACCGTCGGGAAGAAGGCCATGGGCATCAAGATCGTGAAGGCCGACGGGACCCCCTTCGGGCTGGTGCCCGCGATCATCCGCTACGTCGGCTACATCGTCTCCGGCGTCGTCCTGCTGCTCGGCTTCTTCTGGATCCTGTTCGACCCCAACAAGCAGGGCTGGCACGACAAGATCGCCGGCACCTACGTGGTGAAGGCCTAGGATCGGCTCACTGCGCGCTGCGCTAGAAGCGGCTCCGGGCGGTGGGGGCGACCTCCTTCGAGACGTCCTCGCCGCTCGCGACCCTCTCCCAGAAGTCGTCGACCTCGAGGCGCGGGTTCGCCGCGCGGAGCTGCCCGATGAGCGCGGCCATGTCGGCCAGCCGGTACGGCTTCGTGTTCACGCGCACGGTGCTCGATCGTCCGCGCGCGAGCAGGTGCGGCGCGGAGACCCCGCCGTGCGCGCCGGCGTAGCGCTTCGCGTCGACGCGCTGGATCGATCCGATCGGCACGCGCTGCTCCTGCAGTCCCATCCACGAGCGGTAGACGAGCTCGTCGCCGTGGATCGCGAGCGACGTGAAGTAGAGGTGGTTCACGACGATCGCGCCGTTGAATGCGAGCAGCCCGATGCCGATGGCCGTGAGCGCGGGATCGCGGCCCGCGGCCGCGAAGAACAGGACGAGCAGGCCGGCGAGCGGGAACAGCGTGTAGGCCGGCCAGAGGAGCGCCGGGTCGGGCCGCACGACCTTCATCGCCGTCGAGCGTATCCCCCGGACTGACACGCGCTCGCTACTGCGCTTGGTATCGAACTATTGGTCTAATTGGTCGGTGAGCACGGGCGAAGGCAAGGGTTGGGCCGAAGGGAAGACTGCGGCGACCGATCAACGGATCGCCCGCGCGGCAGCGGCTCACCGAGGCAAGATCTACCAGCGACATCTCTCCCCCGAACAGGATCGACGCCATCGTCATGGCAAGGTCCTGCGCTATGGGAAGGCGGCATCGCTCGCGGTTCTCGACCATCTGTACCGTGATCGCACTGCCCCTTGCCTGCTTCGCAAGCGTGCGATCTACGAGGCGTATCGGTCCCCCCGTCACCTCTAGACCGAAGTTCGAGCGCGCCTCTATCATTGTCTGGCCTGCCCGAGTGGCGAAATTTGGCTATACGCGACGGTTCGAGGGGCCGTTGGGGTATCCACTCCCCGTGTGGGTTCGAGTCCCACCTCGGGCACAAGAAACGCCGGCGAAGGCCGGCGTTCTTCATTTCCGCTAGATGTTGCGACGCGACCACACGCCGCTCGCGAAGCGGCGCGCCATGAGCCCGGCGCGCACGCCGTAGTCGATTGCGACCGCCACCCACACGCCGATGAGGCCCCATCCGAGGATCAGGCCGAGGAACACGGCCAGCGGGAGCCGCACGACGAACCAGTTCAGCGTCGTGAGGGCGAGCGTGTAGCGCGTATCCCCCGCCCCTCGCAGCGCGCCGCCGATCGTGAAGATCACCGCCTGCGCCGGCTGAGCGATCCCGACCACGATCATCGCCCCGATCCCCGCGACCACGACCTCCGGCGACGACGTGAACAGTCCGAGGAAGAACGCCGGGAAGATCGCGAACGCG